>CAZHMM010000174.1:0-7482 GCA_964533585.1 uncultured Elioraea sp. | reverse complement strand
GGCATGGCCAGCATGATGATGGTGAACTTCAAGATGAAGAAGGGCCTCATGCTCGCGGGCATGGCGGCCGGCAGCGCGGTCTCGGTGGTGCCGATCATCGGCTCCTATGTCGGTGCCACGCTCAGCAAGGCTGCCTTCGACGCCGCGGTGAAGACCGAGAAGCAGGTCTATGCCGAATACACCAAGGTCACCGGCTCGCCCTATGACGGCAGCCAGTACTCGGACGCGATGAAGTTCCCTGCCGTGCTCAGCAATCTCGGGCTCGGCAACTGGGAGTGCGTCAACGCCGGCGAGACAGGCTTCGCCAAGGCCGCCAAGGCCGCGACCGGCAAGGGCGCGCCGGTGATCGGCCACGTGGTCTGGAACGGCGGCGGGGCGCATTTCGTCGTGATCGACGAGTTCCATGCCGGCCATGGCTGCGTCTGCGATCCGTGGGACGGGCATGTCCACGTCACCAAGATGCAGAACGACAAGTCGGTCGCCTACAACGCCGGTGACACGCCGATCGGTTGGGACATCGGCGGCAAGCGGAACGACTACCCGAAGGACAGTATCGGCAAGTTCTCGGGCTGGATCGTCCGCCGCAAATAGCCTCAGCCCGTCGGGCGGATGATGGGCACGTTTGGCGCGGCATCCGCCGGCAGGGTACCGTCCAGGCGCGGGTCGGGCATGATCTCGATCTCGTATCGGAACGGAAGAAATCCTGAGCGGACATAGAAGGCCAGCGCCGTCGGGTGATCGAGCGTGCAGGTGTGCACCCAGAAGCGCCTGAGCCCCGGACGTGCCCAGGCGCGCTCGATCGCGTGGTTCATCAGCATCCGCGCCGCCCCCTTGCCGACCAGCCCCGGCGTGACGCCGAACAGCTTGAGCTCGCATGCGCCGGGCGTGCGGAAGTCGAGCTCGGCGATGCCCTCGTCCACCTCCTCCTGTGCGAGCGTCCAGAGCTCGTAGGCGGGATCGTTCAGCATCCCGCCGAGCGCCTCGTCGCTCATCAGCAGCCGCGCGCACCAGAGATGCTCGGTGCCGATGCGGCGATAGAGCGCACGATACCAGGCGAGATTGATGTCCTTGGCCTGCCGGATCGTCCATGGCCCGCGTGGCGACGGCGGCGCTTGCGGCGCGGGACGCAGCGCCGGCCGCGCCGTCATCGAGAGATGCGTGACCACAGTCGGCACGTGGCCCGCCGGCACCTCGTGAAACCCCGGGGTGAGGATCATCGTCGCTCCTGTCGATCGTGCGCTCGGTGCGGCGGCAGGCTGGCGCGACGGCGACGCATGCACAATCCTCGCGATGATGGCCACGACCCGCTTCCCCATCCCGTCGATCGACCGGCTGCTCCGCGCCCCCGAAGTCGCGGTGCTGCTGGCGCGGTTCGGCCGTGAGGCCACGCTCGGCGCGCTCCGCGCCGAGGCGGAGGCCGCGCGCGACGCGGTGCGCGCGGGGGCGCATCCGCCGGGCGAGGCCGGCCTGATCGACGCGGTCGCCGACCGCCTCGCGCGCCTGTTCGCGCCGAGCCAGCGCCGCGTCATCAACCTGACCGGCACGGTGCTGCACACCAATCTCGGCCGCGCGCCCCTGCCCGAGGAGGCGATCGCGGCCGCCGCCGAGGCGATGCGCCACCCGAGCACGCTCGAGTTCGACCTCGCGACGGGCCGACGCGGCGAGCGCGACGATCACATCCGCGGCCTCTTGCGCGAGTTCACCGGCGCCGAGGACGCGACCGTGGTCAACAACAATGCCGCCGCGGTGCTGCTGGTCCTGAACACCCTCGCCAAGGGCCGCGAGGTCATGGTCAGCCGCGGCGAGCTGATCGAGATCGGCGGTTCATTCCGCATGCCGGAGATCATGGCCCGCGCCGGCTGCCGGCTGGTGGAGGTGGGGACGACGAACCGCACCCATGCGCCCGACTACCGCGAGGCGATCGGCCCGCGTTCGGCGCTGCTGATGCGGGTGCATCAGGCGAACTTCGCCATCACCGGCTTCACGGCCCGCGTGGCGGACGCCGATCTCGCCGGGATCGCGAAGGACGCCGGCCTGCCGTTCGTGACGGATCTCGGCGCCGGCGCGCTGGTCGATCTGGAGCGCTTCGGCCTGCCGCACGAGCCGACCGCGCGCGAGGCGCTCGTTGGCGGGGCTGATCTGGTCACCTTCTCCGGCGACAAGCTGCTCGGTGGCCCGCAGGCGGGGCTGGTGGTCGGGCGGGCGGACCTGGTGCGGCGGCTGAACCGCAATCCGCTGAAGCGGGCGCTGCGGATGGACAAGGGACGACTCGCGGCGCTCGAGGCCGTGCTGCGGCTCTACCGCGCTCCCGACCTTCTGCCTGAGCGCCTGCCGGCGCTGGCGCTGCTGACCCGGTCCGAATCGGCGATCCGCGCCGCTGCCGGCCGGCTGGCCGGGCTGCTCGCGCCGGCGCTCGGGCCGGCCTGGCGAGTGGCCGTCGAGCCCTGCCGGAGCCAGATCGGCTCGGGGGCGCTGCCGGAGGGCCGTCTGCCCTCCGCGGCGGTGACGGTCGCGGGCAGCGGCGTCGAGTCTTTGGCGGCCGGGCTGCGCGGCCTCCCGCTGCCGGTGCTGGGCCGAATCGCCGAGCGCCGGCTCTGGCTCGACTGCCGCTGCCTCACCGAGGCGGATGAGCGGGATGTCGCCGCCGTCTTGCCCGGACTGGGCCGCGGGGCGATGTGAGCCGGTGGAAGAGGATCGGCCCCGGTGGGTCGGCCGGCCTTCAAAGCCGGTTGGGGCGGCTGGACGCGGTCCCGGGTGGGTTCGACTCCCGCCCTCTTCCGCCGTTTTCCGCCCTCTTCCGCCGTTTTCCGCCCTCTTCCGCCGTTGTGCGCTGCATCATCGTGCTGCGGGCGCACATCGGTCACACCTGTTGCATTGGCGCCACAGGCTGGGAAAAACGTCGTCGGACCCGGTGCAAGTATCGGGGGCGTTTTGTATGGTGCGGTCATTGCGGGATACGGAGTGCCGACGGGCGCAATGCCCACCGGCCGGGCCCATGCCCCGCGCGGGTTTGGTCAAGGAGAGATACGGATGAAGCTCCGCACTGTGCTTCTGGCCGCGACGATGGGCGTGCTGCCCGCCGCGGTCAGCGCCCAGCCGGTCGATGGCCTCTATATCGGCCTGATGGGCGGCTACAACATCGTCCAGGACAGCGACCTCAAGTTCTCGCCGGCAGTACCCGGCACGAACGAGGTCGAGTTTGACGGCGGCTGGGCGGTGATCGGCCGGATCGGCTGGGGCTTCGGCGAGGTTGCGCCGGGCATTGGCCTGCGCGTCGAGCTCGAGGGCAACTACCGGGAGAACGATGTCGACAAGATCAGGATTACCGCTCTTGGTGGCAACCTCCCGGGGGTCGGTGGCAAGCAGCAGTCCTACGGCGCAATGCTGAATGCGTTGGTCGACTTCGACCTCGGGCTTGGCTTCCTCTATCCCTATCTCGGCGCCGGCGTGGGTTGGGCATGGACGAATCACGACGGTGTCCGTGCTGCAGGCGTGACGCTTGCCGACGACGATGACAACAACTTCGCCTTCCAGGGCATCGCCGGGCTGAGCGTGCCGATCGTCGGCGTCCCTGGCTTGGCGATCAATGCCGAGTACCGCTTCTTCGGCACCCTTGAGAATCGCTTCAGTTTGTCGCCCGCTGCGCGGGCTGCGACGGGCGTCAATTCGTACAAGGCGGACAACTACAACCACACCTTTCTGATCGGCCTGCGCTACGCCTTCGGCGTGACGCCGCCGCCCCCGCCGCCCCCGCCGGCGCCGGCCGCGGCCCCCGCCCCGGCGCGCACCTACCTCGTGTTCTTCGACTTCGACAGCTCGGCGCTGACGGATCGGGCCCGCGAGATCATCGGTGAGGCCGCGACCAACGCACCCCGCGTGCAGTCCACCCGCATCGAGGTGACGGGCCACACCGACACCGTCGGCTCGGCCGCCTACAACCAGGCGCTGTCGATCCGGCGCGCGAATGCCGTGGCCGCCGAACTCGAGCGCCGTGGGATCCCGCGCAGCCAGATGGTCATTACCGGCCGTGGCTTCAGCCAGCCGCTGGTGCCGACCGGCCCGAATGTCCGCGAGCCGCAGAACCGGCGCGTGGAGATCGTGCTCCGCTGATCCGCTCTGGATCAGCTTGACGGAAAGGGGCGCCCGCGGGCGCCCCTTTTTCTTTCGCTTGTCGTCATGGTGCGGACGGAGCGCGCCCCGGCCACCGCCTGCGAGCGCGATCGCATGCAGCGAACGAGACGACGCACCGCCCGCGCAGTACCCGAACTGGCGGGGCGGCGAACGCCTCCGGGTCTTGGGGGCGCGCGGCTGGCGCGCGGCCGCGTCAGCGCTGGGGCGTGTTCGCCCGCGCCGGGGTCTCAGCGGTGCGGACGTCGCAGGGCCGGACCGGGTAGGCCTGCGGCAGGCCCGCCGCCGCGGACACGGTCGTCAGCTCGGCAATGCCGCCGCCCATCACCAGGTCGAACAGCGGGCCGATCTTGCCGCAGAAATGGCTGCCGAGGCGGATGCCCTCCTGCGACTGCGCGTTCGCCAGCGCGGTGATGTACTGGTTCAGGTCGCGCTGGGCGCTGCGGCCATGCACACGGTTGAAGTAGCCGGTCAGGTTGCGGTGCGCGCCGGCGAGGTCCGACTGGAACCGTGTGACGAAGGCGTTGTAGCGATCATGCATGCCGCATGAGAGGGCGCCCACCATCAGGTGCGTCTGCAGCGCGCGCAGGTCGAAGGCCGCCTTTTCCCGGGCATTGGCGCAGGATTGGGCCAGCGCGCTGGAGGAGGCAAGGCCGACCGCGACGAAGGCGGCTGCGTTCAGGAGAAGCGAGCGCAAGGAATTCCTCCGCCGACGGGCCGCGCGACTCGGCGCGGCGTTTGGATACGACTTCCCGAGCCTTATCGGCGAATCGGCCAGCATGATCAAGCGCCGCGGACTTCCCTCGCGCGCGCGTGCGGGCCTAGGATTGGTGCAGGGAGAAATGCCGTGCACGTCGCGACGACGGGGGCGCGCATGGATGCGGAGATCGACGTGGCGGCAGGGCTCGGCGAGGCGGCTCAACGCCCAACCCTGGCCGGCTACGATGCCGGGCCGTTCTTCTGCGAACTGACGACGCCGCGCCCGGGCGACGGCGGCGCGCTCGCGACCATCGCTGACCGGCTTGCCGCCCTGCCGGTGGAGGAACTCCGGCGCCGCTCCGCCGCCGCCGAGCGCGACCTGTTCAACCTGGGCATCACCTTCACGGTCTATTCCGAGGCCACCGCGATCGACCGCATCCTGCCCTTCGACCTGATCCCGCGCGTGCTGACCGCCGGCGAGTGGCGCACGCTGGAGGCCGGCGTGAAGCAGCGCGTCGCGGCGCTGAACCTGTTCCTGCACGACGTCTACAACGCCCAACGCATCCTGAAGGACGGGGTGGTGCCCGCTGGCCTCGTGCTCGGCAACCCCAACTATCGGCCCGAGATGCAGGGCTTCCCCGTGCCGTACAACACCTACGTGCATATCTGCGGCACCGACATCGTGCGCGACACCGACGGCACCTTCCGCGTGCTGGAGGACAATGCGCGCACACCTTCGGGCGTGAGCTACGTGATCGAGAACCGCCACGCGATGCTGCGAGCGTTTCCCGACCTGATGCGCGGGATCGCGCTGCGGCCAGTGGACGGCTACGGCATCCGTCTGCAGGAGGCGATGTGCGAGATCGCGCCGGCGAGTGTCGATGATCCGCAGGTCGTGCTGCTCTCGCCAGGCATCTACAACAGCGCCTATTTCGAGCACGTCTTCCTCGCCCGCGAGATGGGTGTGCCGCTGGTCGAGGGCGCCGATCTCGTGGTCGAGAACGACCGCGTGTTCATGCGCACGACCACCGGGCTGGCGCCGGTGCACGCGATCTATCGCCGCATCGACGACACCTTCCTCGACCCGACCGTGTTCCGCCCGGACTCGATGCTCGGCGTACCGGGCCTGATCGCGGCTTGGCGCAAGGGCAATGTCGCGCTCGCCAACGCGGTCGGCACGGGGGTGGCCGACGACAAGGCGCTCTACGCCTACATGCCGCGCATCATCCGCTACTACATGGCTGAGGAACCGATCCTGCCGAATGTCGAGACGCAAATCTGCCGCGAGGCGGAGGGGCTCGCCCACACGCTCGCCAATCTGGAGACGCTGGTCGTGAAGCCGGTGGGCGAATCCGGCGGCTACGGCATCACGATCGGGCCGCGCGCGACGCGCGAGGAGCTTGAGGCCGCGCGCGCCAAGCTGATCGCCGATCCCTCGAACTGGATCAGCCAGCCGGTGATCGGGCTGTCCGTGGGCCCGACGCTGACAGCCGACGGGCTGCGACCGCGGCACCTCGACCTGCGCCCCTACGCGATTACCGCGCGCGACACCTGGGTGCTGCCGGGCGGGCTCTCGCGCGTCGCGCTGAAGCCGGGCAGCCTGGTGGTGAACTCCTCGCAGGGCGGCGGCTCGAAGGACACCTGGCTGCTGGTGGACGAATGAACGCCATGCCCAAGCAGCCCCTGCTCGCCCGCTACGCCGAGAGCCTGTTCTGGATGGCGCGCTACCTCGAGCGCATCGAGAACATGGCGCGCGTGATCGACGTGACGCAGACCTTCGAGGCCTCGGGCCGCGCCGCCCAGGCCTGGGAGAGCGTGGTGCGCATCAACGCCGACGAGGCGGCGTTCCGGGTGCGCTACGGCGCGCCGTCGCCCGAGGCGGTGCGGCGCTTCTATCTGCTCGACCGCGACAACCAGACCTCGATCCCGGCCGCCGTCGCCGCGGCACGGCAGAACGCGCGCACGCTGCGGCCGCTGATCTCGACCGAGATGTGGCAGCAGCTCAACGTGTTCCACGCCTGGCTGACGGCGCTGAGCGAGGAGGAGGCGGCGGCCGATCAGCTCTCGCGGCTCTGCGCGCGGATCAAGGAGGCCGTGCAGCTGAACACCGGCATCACCGAGGGCACGTTCTTCCGCGACCAGGGCTGGTTCTTCCTCCAGCTCGGCCGGCAGATCGAGCGCGCCGACCAGACCACGCGCCTGCTGGACATCAAGTACCACTTGCTGCTGCCGAGCCTCGCCGATATCGGCTCCGCACTCGACCTCTCGCAGTGGCATGCGCTGCTGCGGGCGGCTGCCGGCTATCACGCGTTCCGCCGCGCCCATCCGCGCGGCCTGACGCCGCACAGTGTCGCCGACTTCCTGCTGCTGAACGGCGCCTTCCCGCGCTCGACGCTGCTCTGCGTGCGGCTTGCGGAGTGGAATCTCGATCAGCTCCGCCACCGCTACGGGCTCAGGGTGCGCGCGCCGGCCGAGCGCCTGGAGGAGCTGCGCGCGGGGCTCGAGGAGCGCTCGATCGACCAGATCATCAACGGCGGCCTGCACGAGTTCCTCGACTGGGTGCAGCGCATGCTGATCGCGGCCGCGGGCGAGATCGGCACCGCGTTCTTCCGCGACTGGCGTCCGCTTGCCGTCGAGGCGCAGATCCAGATCTAG
>CAZHMM010000173.1:0-7528 GCA_964533585.1 uncultured Elioraea sp. | reverse complement strand
CCCGCCGTGACCACCCAACCCTCGTTCCGCCTACATTCCGAGACAGCCTCTGAGGACGTCAAGCGCGTGGGCGGAAGAACACGGCCATTGCGGACGGTCGGGCGAAGCAGTTGCTCCGGAATCCCCCATCGATGGGCGTCCGAAGGTCGAAGGTGGAAGAAGTCGTTCGCGCCGCTCACATACCCGATTCCTATGCTCGCGATGTCGCCCAGACGGCGAGTGCCGGCCGCCTCGGAAAGCTCTCGATAGAGCGCACGCGCATCGTTGCTTATTAGGAATGGCCTGAGCCGCCCATTCCAGGCGCCGCGCCATTCGCTAATCGGAATGGACAGAGTTGATGGTGGCGGCAAAGGATTGGCGTCGAAGCGCTGCAAGATCGTGAACTCGACCGTTGCGGCCGAACCACCACGCTGATCGGCGTAAAGCAGCCAGCAGTCCTCTGATAGATCAGGGAACATTTTTTCGCGTACGGCGATAATTTGAATATGACCAAATTCCTTAATTAGATAGTTCATCATCGGTCTGCAGTAAGGCGCATGACCAATCTCAGCGGGGACAACAAAGGCAATTCGGCCACCTGGCTTGATGAGGCTGGCCGTCGCGACAATGAACAACGGCCATGATGACGAAAGCCCAGAGAATACAGCACCAAGCTGAGCGCACAGCGCCAGAGCGCGCCGGCGCGCTTCGCCCTTGAACAGTTGGTAGCGGATGAATGGCGGGTTTCCGGCGGCACACTCGAAGCGTTCATTCGTGCTCGCCGCCCACGTGAAGAAGTCGCCCTCATGAACGAGAGCGCCGGGGGCGCGCTGCATGGCGACGGCGGCGGACCGGGGATCTTGCTCGATTCCCACACACTTGGTGTGGCTGGCGATGAAGCGCCCGTCGCCGCATGACGGATCGAGCAGGCGGTCTCCCTCGTCGTGAACGGCCCAACGAACAAGCGATTGGGCAACATCGTGCGGTGTAAAGAACGCGCCTCGCCGCTTCGGATCGTCAGGAACAAAGTCCGGGAAAAGGATGTTCGCTTGAGGCATGAGCAACACTCTACGATGCTGAGTTGTGCTGACAATCGATTCGACGCCTCAGGATGGCTGCCTGCCAGTCAGCCTCTGGTATGTTCGGCTCTGGTGGTATGTTCGGCTCTGGCATGGCGCTCCGCGCCCCCCAAAAAACCAGTGGGGGACCACGCTGGTCCCCCACACCCCCTGCACCACCCACGCCCGAACCTGACGCGGCACGCCGCTACACTCCGCGCGCCACCCCCCTTCGCGCCGCCGCTCCCCACCGCGCCGCGGCCGGATAAAGGAATAAAGTCGTAAAGCCATAAAGCGTCCCCCCGTTGCCGCCCGCGCCCGAACCCCCTATCCCGGCGCGCATGCCGCTCACCCCCCAAGACCTGCTCGACCGCCTCGCCCAACTCGGCATCGAGCAGACCACCCACTGGCACCCGCCCGTGTTCACGGTCGAACAGACCAAGGAACTGCGCATCCACGAGACCATCCCGGGCGCGCACGTGAAGAACCTGTTCCTCAAGGACAAGGAAGGCGCGTTCCGCCTCGTCACCATGCTGGAGCACCGGCGCGTGCCGGTCGGCGCACTCGCCCGCGCGCTCGGCGTGCCGCGCATGTCCTTCGCCCCGGCCGAGGACCTGATCGCGCTGCTCGGCGTGATCCCCGGCGCCGTCACCCCCTTCGCGCTGATCAACGACACCACACACCGGGTCGACTTCGTGCTCGATGACGCCCTGCTCTCCGGCCGCTACGCCCGCATCAACGCCCACCCGCTGACCAACGAGGCCACCACCTCGGTCAGCACAGAGGGGTTCCGCGCCTTCCTCGCCGCCACCGGCCACACGCCGCGCCTCGTCGCACTCGACGCGCTGGATACCGCCGCCGCCTGATCCGGGGTTGTTCGCGCCCCGCCCAGGGTCATGTTATGGGCGGGCGAACACCCCCAGCGACGCGAACAGAGGCGCCCGACAGGCCATGGAAATCATCTTCGACCCCCAGAAGGGCGGCAGCGGAACCACCGCGCCCGACCCGGTCAGCGAGGCGACCGAGGCGAGCTTCGTCGCCGACGTCATCCAGGCGAGCCGCGACCTGCCGGTGATCGTCGACTTCTGGGCGACCTGGTGCGGACCGTGCAAGCAGCTCACCCCGATCCTGGAGCGCGTGGTGCGCGGTGCCGGCGGGCGCGTGCGGCTGGTGAAGGTCGATATCGACAAGAACCAGCGCCTCGCCGCGCAACTCCGCATCCAGTCGGTGCCGACGGTCTATGCCTTCTACCAGGGCCAGCCGGTGGACGGGTTCCAGGGCGCGCTGCCCGAGAGCCAGGTGAAGCAGTGGGTCGAGCGGCTGGTGCAGATGGCGGGCGGCACCATGCCGGCGGCCGATCTGCTCGCCGCGGCGAAGGAGGCGGCGGCCGAGGGCAACCACGAGGAGGCGGCCGAGATCCTGCACGCGCTGGTGCAGCAGGAGCCCGAGAACGCCGAGGCGATCGGCCTCCTCGGTCGCGCCCTGATCGCGCTCGGCCGCACCGAGGAGGCCAAGGCGCTGGTCGCCACGCTGCCCGCGAACGTCGAGAGCCATGCCGAGATCCAGGGCGTGAAGGCCGCGCTGCAACTGGCCGAGCAGGGGCGCGAGGCGCAGGGCCAGATCGCCACCCTCCAGGCCCGGCTCGCCGCCAATGCCGACGACCACCAGGCGCGCTACGACTACGCCATCGCGCTCAATGCGATCGGCAAGCGCGAGGAGGCGGCCGAGCAGCTGCTGCAGATCCTCCGCCGTGACCGCAAGTGGAACGACGAGGCGGCGCGACTGCAACTGCTGAAGTTCTTCGAGGCCTGGGGGCTCACCGACGAGGTCACCGTGGCCGCGCGCCGGCGCCTCTCCACCCTGCTGTTCAGCTGAGCGTCGTGCCGACCGCCTCCGCCTGGCACCCGGCCTTCGAGGACCTGCCCGGCGAGTTCGCGGTCTTCCCGCTGACCGGCGCGCTGCTGCTGCCGCAGGGGCGGCTGCCGCTGAACATCTTCGAGCCGCGCTACCTGGCGATGACGCTGGATGCGCTGGCCGAGGGGCGGATGTTCGGCATGATCCAGCCCAACCCGACCGAGGCCCCGACGCCGAACGGACCCGGGCTCTATCGGGTCGGCTGCCTCGGCCGGCTCTCCTCGTTCAGCGAGACCGAGGATGGGCGCCTGCTGATCACGCTGACCGGCCTCATCCGCTTCCGGGTGGCGGCGGAACTGCCGATGCGCCGGGGCTACCGCCGCGTGCGGGCGGACTTCACGGGCTTCGCCGAGGACCTCGATCTCGAGGCGAGGCCCGCGCTCGACCGCGACCGGCTCGACCGCACGCTGCGCGCCTATTTCCGCGCCAAGGGGATCGACGCCAACTGGCAGGCGGTGAAGGACACGCCGGATGCCGCGCTGGTCACCACGCTCTCGATGATCTGCCCGTTCGATCCGCGCGAGAAGCAGGCGCTGCTGGAGGCCGCCACGCTCGACGAGCGCGCCGAGATGCTGCTGGCGCTGATCGAGATGGGCGCGCATGGCGGCCCGGAGCCGGGCCAGCCCTTGTCGTGAGGACACCATGACCGAGATCGATCCCCGTCTGCTCGAGATCCTGGTCTGTCCGGTGACCAAGGGGCCGCTGCGCTACGACCGCGAGCGGGGCGAGCTGATCAGCGAGCGCGCCGGGCTTGCCTACCCGATCCGCGACGGCATCCCGATCATGCTGCCCGACGAGGCGCGCCCGCTGGAGGCGCCGGCCCCGCCGCCCAGGCCCTGACATGCCAAGCCCGGTCGAGCTCCGTGCCTCCAAGGCCGACCGCACGCTGACCGTCACCTTCGACGACGGCGCCCGCTTCGTGCTGCCGGCCGAGTATCTGCGCGTGGAAAGCCCCTCGGCCGAGGTGCAGGGCCACGCGCCGGACCAGAAGGTGCTGGTCTGGGGCCGCGCGCATGTCGGCATCCTGAAGGTCGAGCCGGTCGGCAACTACGCCGTGCGCATCGTCTTCGACGACCTGCACGACACCGGCATCTACTCCTGGGACTACCTGCACCAGCTCGGCCGTGAGTACGAAACCCGCTGGGCGCGCTACCTCGAGGAGCTCGCCGCCCAGGGCAAGTCGCGCGAGCCGCGCCGGGTGGTACGCGCGCCGGACGCGGACGCCGGATAGCGCGCTTCCCGCCTGCCCCGCCGCCGGACTACCCTCGCGGTGGGGAGGACAGGGCGATGCGGGCATCCCGGCTGTTCCTGGTGGCGCTGGCGAGCGCGCTTGCGGCCGCCGGCGCCGGCTTGGCGGTGTTGCCGTCGCTGATGCCCGAGGCGCGGCTGCGGGCGATCGCCGGCGGGCTGATCGGCGGCGCCTTCGATCAGGCCGCGACCGTCGCCGGGCCGGTGCGGCTGCGGCTGGTGCCGACGCCGCGCCTGGTCGCCGAGGAGCTGCGCGTCGGCGCACCCGGCACGCCCGAGGGCGGTCTCGCCGCGGCGCGGCTCGGCGGCGCGCTCGATCCGCTGGCGCTGCTCACCGGCCAGTTCCGCTTCACCGAACTCTCGCTTGAGCGCGCCGCCCTGTCGCTGACGCTGACCGAGCGGGGCACGCTCGCCGGGCCGCTGCCGCGCGGGCTCGCGACCGCCGAGCGGGTGGCGCTGTCGGACGGCTCGCTGCATCTGACCGACGCCACCACCGGCCGCGCGCTGACGCTCACGGGCCTCGCCGCCACGCTGCGTCCGGCCGCGGATGGCGGCCCGGCCGAGCTCGCCGTCACCCTGGCGGACCCTTCCCTCAGCGGTTCCTTCGCCGGCCGGCTCGGCCCGGACAGCGCCGACGGCATGCTGCGTCTGCGCACCGCCGCGCTCGAGGGCAGCGGCCGGTTGCGGCTGGAGGCCGGCCGGCTCGCGCTGGACGAGGCCCGGCTCAGCATCGGCGGGTCGCGCGCGACGGCCACCCTCGTCGCCACCGCCGGCGCGGTCCGTCCGCTTCTCTCCGGCCGCATCACGCTCGACCGGCTCGACCTCGCCGCCGCGTTCGACCGCCTCGCCGCCGAACCGTGGGACGGGCTCATGCGCCGGTTCGATGCCGGGCTGAGGCTGGACGCCGAAACCGTCGCCCTCGCCGGGCTGACCGCCGGGCCGACCGCGGTCGAGCTCGGGCTGACGGACGGGCGGCTGAGTGCGGCCCTGCACGAGCTCGGCCTCTATGGCGGTCGGCTGGTCGGGCGGCTGAGCTTCGCCCCGGGCGCCGACGGCCCGCGGCTCGACACCGCCTTCGACCTCAGCGACGTCGCGATCGGGCCACTGATGGCCGAGGCCGGGCTCGATGGGCTCAGCGGCACGGCGCGCGGCGACCTGGCCCTCGTCGCGCGCGGCAGCACGGCGGCGGACCTGCTCGCGAGCCTCGACGGCACCGGCCGGTTGGTAGTGGAGAACGCCGCGCTCAGCGGCGGGCCGATCGCGGCCGGCCGCCTCGCGCTGACGCTGGCCGGGCGCGACCAGCCGCTCGCGATCGAAAGCGCGCTGACGCTGAACGGACGGCCGGTGGCGCTGCTCGCGCGCGCCGGACCGGCGGGACGGCTGGTCACCGGCGGCCCGCTTGGCACCGAGGCCGAGGTGACGCTCGGCGGCGCGCGGCTCCATCTCGTCGCCGACAGCACGGCCCGCCCGTTCAGCGCGCGCGGCCGGCTGCGCTTCGAGACGCGCGATCTCGCCGACTTCCTCGGCTGGCTCGGCGTCGAGGCCACCGCCACCGCCGAGCTTGCCGCGCCTGCGCGGGTGGACGGCCAGCTCGCGGTGGCCGATCGCGCGCTGGCACTCGACGACGCGCGCTTCGAATTCGCCGGCGGCACCGCATCGGGACGGCTGGAGGTCGATCGGTCCGGCGCCCGCCCACGCCTCGCCGCGTCGCTTCGCACCGAGACCGCCGATCTGCGCCGCATCCTGGAGATCGCGACCGCGGGCTCCGGCCAGGTGCTGCGCGCGCTCGACGGCACGCTCGACCTCGCCGCCGAGCAGGCAACGTTCGGCGGGCTCGGCTTCGGCCGCGTGGCACTTGCCGCCCGGCTGGACGGAGGCGTGCTGGCGGCCGAGGCGCGCGACGTCGTCCTCGCCGGCGGTCGCGCCGGGGTGACGGTGCGCGTGGATGCCACCGATGCCTCGGCCTTCGCCGCCACCGCCGCGCTCGACCTCGCCGCGGCGGACGCGGCGACGCTGTTCCGCGGCCTCACCGGGCAGGACCTCGATGCGCTCGCGGGGCCGGTCAGCGGTCCGCTGGCGCTGTCGCTGCGGGGCCCGGGCCTGCGCCAAGCCGCGCTCGATCTCGCCGCCGAACTGACATTGAGCAGCGGACGGCTCAGCCTACCCGGCTTCGATCCGATCCCGGTCGAAACGCTGCGGCTCCGGCTCGATCGGCTGGACGCGCCGGCCGCGGTCGCCGGACACGGCACCTGGCGCGACGACCGGATCGCGATCGACGGCGAGGTCGGCAATCCGCGCGCCGCGCTCGCCGGCGGCGATGCCGAAATCGCGCTCAGCCTGCAAGGGCAGCGCTTCGCCGCGCGCTACGACGGCACGGTGACGAGCCCGCTGGCGCCACCCGTCGCGCCCGAGCCTGCGCCGCCACCGGCAGCAGCGCCGCCGCCGGTGGCCGCGATGCCGGCGCCCGTCGCCGCGGTGCCGCCCCGGCTGGAAGTGCTCGCGCCGGGCGGCGAGATGCGGGTCGGTCAGAAGCTGGTGCTGTCGGTCACACCGGGCCGCGACGGCCACCTCGCCTGCTTCTATCAGACCGGCGCGGGGCAGGTTCTGCGCATCTTTCCGAATCCGGGACGACCGGACTCGGCCGTGACGGCGGGGCAGGAGCTGCGCATTCCCGACGCCGCGATGGGCTTCGAGATCGTGCCCGCGACGGGGGGTGTCGCGGTGCGCTTCGCCTGTGCGCAGGCCGCCGATCCGATCATTGATCGCCTGCCGCCGCCGCTGCGTGCGGCGCTCGCGCCGCTCGGCGAGCCGCTCGAGATCGTGCTCGCCGCCCTGCCGGGCGCGGAGACCGAGACCGTCTCCGCCGAGGTCGCGGCGGCGGCGACGCGCACGATCGCGCGCCCGCCCGCGCCCCAGCTCGCCACCGACCGCGGCGACCGGCCGGCGCAGGTCGGCGTGCCGCTGGTGCTGCGCGCGACCGTGGCGGAGGACGGGCATCTCGTCTGCTTCTGGCGCTTCGGCGACGGCTCGCTGGTGCGCGTGCTGCCGAACGCGCATGCGCCGGACGCGGCCGTGACGGCCGGCCGCACGGTGGAGATTCCGAGCCCGGACTGGCCGTTCCAGATCGTGCCGGAGACGCCCAACGTGGAGGAGCAGGTCGTCTGCCTGTTCGGCCGCGCGCCGGTGCTGCCGCTGCTGCCGGACGAGCTCGCCTCCGTCGATCTCGCGCCGCTGCCCGATCCGGATGTGGAGCGGCTGGTCGCGCGCGCCGCGTCGATCGAGGGGGTGAGCGCGGCGCGGCTCGCGATCCGCATCGTGCCGCGGTGAGG
>CAZHMM010000172.1:0-7674 GCA_964533585.1 uncultured Elioraea sp. | reverse complement strand
ACAAATTGGGTCGGTTTTGTCAGCCCGGCTTGGCGCCGCCGGGGCGCGGGCGGGCGGGGGGGATGGCGGGGCCAGCGGCAGCCTCGGCGGGGGCGGCGGCCGGCGCGACCGCAGGCCGGTCTGCGGCCACCGCGATTGGCGGCTCGGGCGCCGGGGCCGGCTCGGCGGGCGAGCCCAGGGGGGCAGGCGCCTGCTCCGGCTCGGGCCGATGCGGCAGCGACGGGCCGGGCGCGGGTGTCAGCATTCGCTCAACGAGCTGGCGGATCGCAGGGGTTTCGCCCAGGTCGGCGACGTAGTCCGGGACCCCGCCAGGGGTGTTCCAGTCCCAGCCGTAATCGACCGGGCCGATGTAGTCGCGGATCGCTGGATCGAGCGACCACATGCGCCGCAGCGCCGCATTGCGCAGGCCCAGCGGCACGCCCTTGCGCAGGAAGGCGGTGATGTCGCTGGTCGGGGTGAGGTCCTCGAGCTTCGGCAACGCGGACAGATCGACCGGCTCCTCGGCCTCCAGAGGCGCGACCGCCTGTTCGGCCGGCGGTGGGGAGGGTGCCGCCTCGGCCTCGGCCGGCTCGCCCCCCTCGCGTGCCTCCCGCTTGCGCCGCGACCAGCGGGCGAGGAAGCCCTCCTCGTCAGCCTCGGCCATGCGGACCTCCGGCGCGCGGCCGCGCGGCCAGTGCCTCGGGATCGGCGCGGTCGCGCTTGCGCTTGAAGAAGCCGCGGTCGCGGTGGTGCTGGGCGACGAAAGCCTCCATGGCCTCGCGCACCGGACCCGGCATCGGCACGGGCTCGATCACGTCCTCGCTGCCGACGGTCACCAGCGCCTCGGCCTCGGTCGGATCGGCCAGCACGCGGTGCAGTTCCATCCCGGGCTCATCCAGGCACGGCCGTAGCACCACCCACAGCGTCGGCCGCCCGGAGTCGAGGTTGGCCTTGTAGCCAAGCGTATCCGACGGATGGAATTCGACCTCCGCCTGCCCGGCGATGTAGGCGATGAGCCCGTCATCGCGGTGCAGCACGGTCCAGGGCCGGGCCACGGTCGGCGCGGGCAGCACGGCGACCGGCACCCAGATGTGATCGACCCATGGCCCCTTGGCCTTGCGACGTTCGACGATCACGGAGACGGGAATGCGGAGTTCCTCCATGGCCCTGTCCTCACGCCGCCGCCCGGCCGCGCGCAAGCGGCAGGTTCTCGATCAGGTTCTGCGGCTTGAGCCGCACACGCTTGGATCCATCCATCGCCAGCGCGAGATAGACCGGCCGTCCGGCGACACGCGGCAGCATCTCGGCCGGATCGGCGAACTCCAGGCGATAGAGGGCGGCGATCCGGCCCAGTGCCTCCGGATCGACGTTCTCGCCGTTCCAGAGCCGCCCGACGATCGCCGAGGCCTCGGCGTCCAGCCCGACATACCAGGCCCAGGCCTCGTCATGGATGGTCTGAAGCGGCTGCACGGAGACGGCAGGCCCGGTCATGTGGCGCACCCAAGCCTCGATCACGCGCGCGAGCGCATCCTGGCCCTCGCGGCCGAAGGTGAGGTCGAGCACGGTGTCGTGCAAGTCGGAGCGGTCCCAGTAGAGCGCCGCGTTGTCGGGCGAGAGCACATCGAGCTCGACCGAGCGCAGCGCCGTGCCGGCCTCGGCGAGCAGCGCGCCGAGCGCGCCGAACCCGCCGGTGCGCGCCGCGCCCTCCACCACCTCCTCGTCGGCGAGCAGCAGGTTGCCGCCCTCGGTCGAGGCGCGCTGGGTGCGGAAGAAGAGCTCGGCGGCGCGCAGCCGCAGCGGGTCTTCGCACCCGTCGAGCACGTTGCGCAGGATCAGCTGCGCGAGTTGGGCGAGGAACAGCGGCGGGATGCCGGCGAGGTCGCGCCGGAACAGCGCGGCGTAGCCGGCCTCGATGGTCGGGTGCGCGAGCAGATGGTCGCGGAAGCCGAGCCAGACCTGCCAGTTCTCGCGCGCATCCGGATCGGCCAGCGCCGCGATCTCCACCTCGGCGACGCGTCGTTGCGGCTCGGCGAGCAGCGAGGCGTGCAGCGCGCGCTCGGCCTCGCAGGCCTCGTCCGGCGGCAGGAGTTCCGGCCGCGCCAGCCAGGCGGCGAGCAGCGCGTCCGTGACCAGCAGCCCGCCGGCGTCGTTGCGCCCGGTCAGGTGATGGCCGCAGGCGAGCCAGAAATCGCGGCTCATCGGACTCCCTTCATCAGCGCGACGAGATCGACGGCCTCGGCGGTCTCCTCCTCGCCCTCGCTGCGCACGAGCCCGATCACCGGCAGGGCCTGTGGCGCGCCGCGCGGCTTCAGCGTGCGAAACCGCTCGCGGATCGCGCCCGCCTCGACCGTGCGGCTGAGCGCGATCACCGTGCCTGGCTCGTGGTCCGCGCACAGCCCTTCGGCATAGGCGAGCTCCTCCTCGGCCGCCGCACGCGCGGCCTCCAGGCTCGGCGCGCCGAACCGGTCGCGGATCGCCGCGGCGAGGGCGGCCACCGCCGCCTCGCGCTGGAGCGCGGTCGCGCTGCCGACGGTCGCGAGGGTGGACCAGCCGAAGCTCTCCACGCCCAGGAACCCGGCGCGAAACGCCTGGCGCGTCTTGCCGGTCAGCGCCTCGGCATCGAGCTCCCAGAACACGAACCCGCCGACCACGGCGGGCTCGCCCGGCTCGGCCGCGCGCTCGAACACGATCGTGTCCGAGGGGTCGAGCCGGATCGTGCGCAGCATCGGCCGGCTCACGGCGCGAGCCCCACCACCGCGAGCCAGGAGGGCGCGGCGAGCGCGGTTGCCAGCGCATGGCGCGTCTCGGCGCCGTCCTCGGCGCGGAGGAGCAGGTCGCCCGAGGGGTCAAGCCCGCGCCGCGCCGCGCGCGGCCGGTCAAGCCGGTCGAGATAACGCGTCGCCACGGCCTGGAACCCCTGGTCCTGCCAGTCGTGCAGCCCGGCCATCAGGTGGCGCGCATAGGATTCCACGAGGGTGGCGGCGTCGAGCTCCCCATAGCCCTCCTCGGCGAGCGCGGTGACACCGGGGGTCTCGCCAGGCTCGGCGCCATCGTCGAGCACCAGCCGCAGGCCCGCGTGCAGCACCAGCCAGGCCGGAGCGCGCAGTTCGCCGACCTGGGCCCAGGCGAGCCGCACCCCGCCCACCGCGCCGCCATTCACCTCGATGAGGTCGGGCCAGACGAAGCTGATCGGGTTCTCGGGCGGCGCATGCAGGGCGAGCGCGTCGGCGAGGGCGGACATGCCGACATAGAGCGCGTTCCGCGCGCGGGCGAGCGGCATGGCCGGCTCCAGCACCACCGCGACGTCGAACAGGCGCGGGCTGCGCGACCACACCAGCGTGCCCGCGCCGGCGTCGGGCGCGATCGCGCAGGCATGGGCGAAGGCATCGCCCGCCTCGCGCAGCCGTACCTCGCGATAGAGCGGCGGCAGATCGAGCCCTGACACCTCTGCCCGCATCCCGGCGTTCCGTCCCTCCGGCCGCACCCAGGCCCCTGTGAGCTCTGCGATCGCCGTCATATATGGGCCAGTGCGGCGATTTCACAGGCGAGGAAACGGGAATGGCGGAACGCGCCGGGCGGACGGTGTTCGTGTGTTCCTGCGAGGACACGATCCCGCTCGACGAGTCAGCGCTCGCCGGGGCCTGCAAGGGTGCGCGTGTCGCAGGCGCGCATCAGCTCTGCCGCGCTGAACTCGCCCGGTTCGAGGCGGCACTCGGCCAGGGCGACATCACTGTGGCCTGCACCCAGGAGGCGCCGCTGTTCGGCGAGCGCGCCGAGGACATGGGCCACAGTTTCCGGCTCGATACGGTGAACATCCGCGAGCACGCCGGCTGGAGCCGGGAGGCGAAGCGGGCGACGCCCAAGATCGCCGCGCTGCTCGCTGGCGCGGCCGAGACGATGCCGGCGACGCCGATCGTCTCCTACAGCTCCGAGGGCGTGACGCTGGTCTATGGCCGTGACGAGACCGCGATCGAGGCGGCGCGTCAGCTCGCCAACCGGCTGAACCTGACCGTGCTGCTGACCAAGCCGACGGACGTGATGCCGCCGGCGGCCACCACCTTTCCCGTGGTCAAGGGCACGATCGTGCGCGCGCACGGGCACCTCGGCGCCTTCGAGCTCATCGTGGACGACTACGCGCTGGCGGCACCCTCCTCGCGCGCGCGGCTCGACTTCGGCCCGTCGCGCGACGGCGCGAAGAGCCGCTGCGACGTGATCCTCGATCTCTCCGGCGGCAGACCGCTGTTTCCCGCGCCGCACAAGCGGCCGGGCTATCTGCGCGCCGATCCGAACGACCCCGTCGCGGTGCAGAAGGCGATCTTCCAGGCGGCTGAACTGGTCGGCCAGTTCGACAAGCCGCGCTTCGTCACCTTCACCGACACGCTCTGCGCCCATTCGCGCTCCAGGAAGATCGGCTGCACGCGCTGCCTCGATCTCTGCCCGGTCGGCGCGATCGCGCCCGCGGGCGATCATGTCGTGATCGACACCATGATCTGCGCCGGCTGCGGCTCCTGCGCCGCCGTCTGCCCGACCGGCGCTGCCTCCTACGCCTTGCCGCCCGCGGATGCGCTGCTGCGCCGGCTCCGCGCAATGCAGCTCGCCTATGCCGAAGCCGGGGGCCGACGCGCGGTGCTGCTCGTGCACGAGGCCGAGCACGGCCTGCCCTTGCTCGACGCGCTCGCCCGCTTCGGCGACGGCCTGCCCGCGCGCGTCATCCCGTTCCAGGTCAACGAGGTGACCGCGCTCGGCATCGAGACGGTCGCCGCCGCCTTCGCCTACGGCGCGGCGGAGCTCCGCGTGCTGCTCGGTACGCGTCACCGCGACGACCTCACCGCCCTGGAGCGCACCCTCGTACTCGCCGACGCTGTGCTCCGCGGCTGGGGGTTCGGTCCCGACCGCGCCGCACTGCTGCACGCCGACGAGCCCGGCGCGCTCGCCGCCGCCCTCGCCGATTTGCCGGACCGCGACGGCGTCACCGCACCGCGCAGCTTCCTGCCGATGGGCGACAAGCGCGGCGTGATGCAGACCGCGCTCAAGGAACTGCACAGGGCCGCCCCCGCGCCGGTCGAGATCGTTCCGCTGCCGGAGAAGGCCCCGTTCGGCACCGTGCACGTCAATGTCCGCGGCTGCACCCTCTGCCTCGCCTGCGTCGCGGCCTGCCCCACGGGCGCGCTCCGCGACAACCCGGACCGGCCGATGCTCTCCTTCACCGAGGAAGCCTGCGTGCAGTGCGGACTCTGTGCGAACACCTGCCCGGAGAAGGTGATCACGCTCGAACCGCGCCTGAACGTCGCGACCGAGGCCGCCGCACAACGCCTGATCAAGGAAGAGGAGCCCCTCGCCTGCATCCGCTGCGGCAAGCCGTTCGGCGTCAAGAGCACCGTCGAACGCGTCGCCGCCAGGCTCGCCCCAAGCCACTGGATGTACAAGGGCAGCACCGCCAACCTCGATCTCATCCGCATGTGCGAGGACTGCCGCGTGATCGCGGTCACTGAAGGAACCGGGATCGACCCTTACGCCGGGCCGCCGCGGCCGCGCATCGTGACGAGCGAGGATTACGAGAAGGAACCCGGGGAAGGGGCCTGAGGCCCCTCCCCCGCACCCTCACCCCCACTACTCCACGCGGCCGATCGCCCGGACCGCCGTGATGAGCCGCGCACTGTCCTGCTCGACGAAGCGCGCGAACTCCGGCGCGTCCTGATACGCGACCGGACTGCCCGCGCCGGCGAACACGCGCACCACCTCCGGGTCCTCGCACGCCTTGCGCAAGGCCGACCGCAGCACCTCCATCACCGGCGCCGGCACGCCGGCCGGCACGAACAGCCCCGCCCAGATGTAGAACTCGACCGAGGGATGACCGAGCTCGCGGAAGGTGGGCGTATCCGGGAACGACGCGATCCGCTCCGCGCCCCAGTTCGCCAGCACGCGCAGCCGCCGCTCGCGCACATGCCCGAGCAGCACACCCGGCGCCGAGGCCAGCGCCTGCACCGTGCCCGCGAGCAGCGCCGTCACCGCCGGCCCTGCGCCCTGGAACGGCACGTGCAACAGCTTGATGCCGGCCGAATGCGCGAACATTTCCATCGCCACGTGCAACGTGCCGTAGGTGCCCGAACTGCCATACGGAATGGCTGCCGGACGTGCCCTGGCGTCAGCGATCAGGTCATCCAGCGTCCGCCACGGCGCATCGTAGGGCACCGCGAGCAGCGTCGGATCGGCGAGCACGCGGCCCACCGGCGCGAGCTGGCTGACCTCGTAGGTCGGTGCCCGACCGAACAGACGATCAGCCTCCGGCAGCACCGCGAGCGATGAGAGCGTCATCAGCAGCGTGTAGCCGTCCGCCGCCGACTGCGCGGCCGCGCGATTGCCGACCGCGCCGCCCGCACCGCCGCGGTTCACCACCACCACCGGCCGGCCGAGCAGCTTCTCCATCGCCGCCGCGATCGGCCGTGCCGCGAGGTCCGCCTGCCCGCCCGGCGGGAATGGCACGATCATCGTCAGCTGGCGGTCAGGCCATGCCTGCGCGCGGGCATTGCGGATCAGTGCGGGCAGGCCGAGCGTCAGCCCAAGGGCGTGGCGGCGTCGCAGCATCGCATCCTCCCGACATCGTTGAGAGGCTGAGGCTAGCCCGATCGGATCGCCGCGCGAAGAACACTCCCCGGCTGCGGATCATGTCGGGCGCCGATCGCAGGAACGCGAGCGCATGATGCGGCCGAACGACAAGGGGGCCCGAAGGCCCCCTTGCGACAGGAAGGACAGACGGCCCGCGTCAGGCGAAGCGGCGCCGCGCGGCGGCGAGGCCAAGCAGGCCGAGGCCAAGCAGCGCCATGGTGCCGGGCTCGGGCACCGGGGTCACGCCGCCGCCCGTGCAGGCCGGGTCGGTCGGGTTGAGCGTGCAGAAGTCGATGATCTCCTGCAGCTTGGACAGCGCGAACGCCTCCACGAATGCCTCGACCGCCGCCTGGTCGGTCGTGTTGAGGCTGGCAAGCGTGTAGACGTTGCCGCCGTGGTTATCGGCGAGCGGCTTGTACGAGTTGATCGTGCTCGTTCCGGTCAGCACCGCGTTGAACAAGGCGTTGTTGGCCGTCAGCAGGCCGTCGACGATCGCGAGCGTCGGCGAGACGCCACCCACGGTGCCATAGACCGGCGAGGTGCCGTTGTGCGGCTCGTCCGTCATGATGATCAGGTTCTTCACCGCGTCGCTGCGATAGCTCAGCGTCGTCGACTGCGAGTCGAGCGCGTTCAGTGCGAAGGCGGTCGCAGTGTAGCCCGGCTCGATGCTGCCATTGATCACCAGGCCCTGCGCTGCCGTCGCGAATGACGCCGGGTCGGTGAAATCGGTCAGCAGGCGCGGAACGACCTGGTTGTTGCCGTAGCCGACCAGCGCGAAGCGCGCATCGACGCCGCCCGCGGACAGGATCGAGGCGAACAGGCCGATGTTGTTGCGCAGGTTCGCCTGCACGTTGGACATGCTGCCCGACTCGTCGACGATGAAGACGATGTCGGTCTTGATTGCAGCCGAAGCGCCGGTGGCCAAGCCAACAGACAGCGCGGCCGCCGCGAGGAAACGGTTTATCGATCGCATCGAAACAATTCTCCCGGTTGTTGTCCCCGCCGACGTCATTCGTCGGCTATCGATTGCAGAAGCAAGCCGCGTGCCACGAGAGCGAAACGGCGGCGTTCCGCCTGAGGCAGCCTGAG
>CAZHMM010000171.1:0-7706 GCA_964533585.1 uncultured Elioraea sp. | reverse complement strand
CGGAGGTGACGCTGTCGCCCCTGCGCTACCACTACCAGCACCGCGCCGAGATCGAAGCGGTCGTGCAGGGCGCCGATCGGGACGCCGACTTCGACAGGCTGACCGCCAGCATTGGCGCGGCGCTCGCCGCCGACCGCACGCTTGGCGGGCTCTGCGACTGGGTCGAGGCGGAAGCCCCGCGCCCCGTAGACCTGCCGGTCGAGGGCGCGGCCAGCCTGAAGGCCGCCGTGATCCCGGTGGTGCTGCACTATTCCACGGCCGACCAGCTGGCCTGACCCCGACAACCCGAGGAGAACACCATGGCACGAGCCCAGGGGGCGCGGGCGCTGATGGCGCTTGCGTTCGAGACGACCTATGGAACGCCGCCCGTGGGCGGCTTCACCCGCATGCCCTTCGCCAGCACCTCGCTCGGCGCAGAGCAACCGCTGCTGAACTCGGAACTGCTGGGGTACGGCCGCGATCCGCTGGCGCCGATCAAGGACGCGGTGACGGCCGACGGCGATGTCGTCGTGCCGCTCGACGCGGAGGCCTTCGGCTTCTGGCTGAAGGCGGCCTTCGGCGCGCCGACGACCACGGGCGCGGAAGCGCCGTACAGCCACGAGTTCCAGTCGGGGTCCTGGACGCTGCCCAGCATGTCGATCGAGACCGGCATGCCCGAGGTGCCACGCTATGCGATGTATTCCGGCTGCGTCCTCGACCAGATCACCTGGCAGATGCAGCGGTCTGGCCTGCTGACCGCGACGGCGCGGCTGGTGGCGCAGGGCGAGACGGTGGGCACGACCACCAGCGCCGGAACACCCGCTGCGCTGGAGCTTAAGCGCTTCGGGCATTTCAACGGGGCGATTACCCGCAACGGCACCGCCCTCGGCAATGTGGTCTCGGCCGAGATCACGTACGCCAACAACCTCGACCGGATCGAGACCATCCGGAACGATGGTCGCATCGACGGCGCGGACCCGTCCATCGCCGCGCTCACGGGTCGGATCGAGGTGCGCTTCGCCGACCAGACGCTGGTGACGCAGGCCATCAACGGCGAGGCCTGCGAGATGGAATTCGCCTACGTCCTGCCGTCCGGCGAGAGCTTCACCTTCACGGTCCACGCGGTCTATCTGCCGCGTCCGCGCATCGAGATTTCCGGGCCGCAGGGCGTGCAGGCGACCTTCGACTGGCAGGCGGCCCGCGACAGCGTCGTCGGCCGGATGTGCACCGCAACGCTGATCAACGACATCGAGGTTTATTGATGATCACGCTCGATCTGACCAGTGCGCCGCACTGGCACGACCTCGCGCCCGGCGTCCGGGTGCAACTGCGCCCACTGACCACGGCGCTAATGGTGGCGACGCGCAGCGATCCGGCCGTGGAAGCTGTTCCAGAAGATGCCTCCGACGAGGAACGCGCGGTCGCCTTCGCCAAGGCGCTGGCCCGCCGCGCGGTGCTCGCCTGGGACGGCATCGGCGACGCGGACGGCAAACCTATCGAGCCAAGCCCCGAGGCCATCGACGCGCTGCTCGATGTCTGGCCGATCTTCGAGGCGTTCCAGCTGACTTATGTCTCGAAGGCTCTGCTGCTGGAGCAGGAAAAAAACGCCTCCGCGCCCTCGCCGAATGGTCCTTCGGCGGGGGCGAGCGCTACTGCGAAGCCTGCGCACCCTACGAGGGCCGCGAGCAAGCCTGCCCGAACTGCCCGGCGCGGCTGAACCGGCCGCTGACCCATGAGGGCTGGCAGGTCTGGGACCTCGTCGGACGCCTCGGCGGCCAGCTGCGTGTGCTGCCCGGCGCGGTGATCGGATGGGACATGTCGGCAGCGCTGGCGCTCGGTGACGCCCTCGGCGTACCGCCGCTCGCCATGGCCGAACTGCTGCCGGTCATCGAAGCGGTGATGGTGGCCAAGCTCAACGAACAGATGGAACGCCCCGATGGCTGAAAAGCGTGTGTCCGTCCGCCTTGCGGCCGTGGGCGGTCGACAGGTGCGCGCCGAACTGGAAGGTGTCGGCGAAGCCGGATCGCGTGGCTTCGGACGACTGAGCCGGGAGATGGATGCGGCCAACGCCCGGCTCGCGGCTTTCTCGCGGCGGGTGCGGGTTGCTGCGGCCGCCGCCGTGGCAGCTGCCGCCGCTGCGGGCGTGGCGATGATCCGGTCCGGGCTGCAGACCGTCGATGCGCAGGCCAAGCTCGCGCAGTCGCTCGGCACCACGGTCGCCTCGATCCAGACGCTGGAGCGCGCGGGCGAACTTACTGGCGTTTCCATGTCCGGCATCGAGCAGGCCACCAAGGATCTGACGCGCCGTCTCAGCCAGGCCGCCGCCGGGACCGGTCCGGCCGCGGACGCGCTGGACCGGCTCGGGCTCTCGGCCAATGAGCTGATCGCTCTGCCGCTGGATCAGCGCGTCGGCGCTATCAATGCCGCCATCGAGAACTTCGTGCCTGCCGCCGAACGCGCGGCGGTCGCGGGCCAACTCTTCGGCGAGGAAGGCTCCATCGCCATGAGCCGGATCGACACCGCGACGCTGCGCCAGGCGACGGAGGACGTGCGCGCCTTCGGGGTGGTCGTCTCCGAGCAGGATGCCGACCAGATCGAGCGGACGAACGACGCCATCTCCCGGCTGGGGCTGATCTGGCGCGGGCTGTCCAACCAGCTGGCGGTCGCCGCGGCCCCCGCGCTGGAAGCCGTTGCCAACGCCATGGCGGCTGTCGCCAGCCGGACCGGCCCGCTCGGCATCGCGATCCGCGGTCTCTTCGACAACATCGGCCGCCTGACCACCTATGCCGCCACCTTCGCGGCGTTCCTCGCAGGCCGCTGGGTCGCCGGCATGGCCGCCGCTGCGCTCTCCGTGCGTGGTCTCGCCACCGCGCTCGTCGTCCTGCGCGGCGCGCTGATCCGCACCGGCATCGGTGCCCTGATCGTCGGCGCGGGCGAGCTCGTCTACCAGTTCACCCGCCTCGTCTCCGGTGCGGGTGGGTTCGGAGAAGCGATGTCGCTCCTGAAGGACCTCGCGGTCGAGGTTTGGGAACGCATCAGGATGGGCGCCGCAGCGGCGGGTGCCGCCGCCACGGCGATGTTCTTCGAGCTGAAGGCCGACGCCGCCTCGGGCATGCAGAGCGCCATCGAGAGCGTCGTGGCTTTCGGCAACACCGCCGCGAACACCTTCGAAGGCGCCTATGAGGCGATCAAGGCGATCTGGGGTCTGCTGCCTGCCGCCATCGGCGATCTTGCGTTTCAGGCGGCCAACAGCCTGATCGACGGCGTCGAGGCGATGCTGAACGGCGTGGTCGCGCGCATCAACGGCTTCATCGGCGGCATCAACGAGGGGCTGGAAGCGCTCGGGTCGGAGCGGCGCATCTCGCTGGTGCCGGACCTCGACCTCGGCGAGATCGAGAACCGCTTCGAGGGTGCGGCCAGTGCCGCCACGACAGCTGCGCAGGCGGCTTTCGACCGGGCCTTCGAGGACAACCCGCTGAGCGCGCCCGACCTTGGTCTGGCCGAGGCGGCGAACCGCGCGCTCGAGTCCGCCAACCTGTATCGCGGCGCCGCGCGCGATCTGGCTGAGGGGGCACGTGCGCCCCTCGAAAGTTGGCAGGCGCTCCGCGACGCGGTGCGTGGCACCGACGAGGACGGCGCCGACGCTCTGGCCGAGACGACTGCTGCGGCCGAGCGCCTGGAGACGGCGCTTGGTGAAGCCGGACGCGCCGCCACGGGAGCCGGTGCGGCGGCCGGGGCTGCCGCCGCTGCGGCAGAGCCCGCGACCGAGGCCGCCGTCACCGGTTGGCAGGCGGTCACGGCGGCGCTGTCTGATTACGCCAGCAAGGCGCGCGAGATCGGCGGCGATATTGGCCAGAGCCTCGTCGGCGCCTTCCAGTCGGCCGAGAACGCGGTGGGCCAGTTCGTGAAGACCGGCAAGCTGAACTTCCGCGATCTCGTCACCTCGCTGCTGGCCGATCTCGCCAAGCTGGCGGCACGTCGATTCATTCTTGGGCCGATCGCCAATGCGCTTTCCGGGGCGCTTGGCGGCGCGGGTGGTATCTTCGCAAACATCCTGCACGCGGGCGGCATGGTTGGAGCCTCGGCGCCAGGCCGAATGGTTCCGGCCATGGCCTTCGCGGCAGCGCCTCGCATGCATTCCGGCGGCATGGCCGGGCTCCGTCATGACGAGGTGCCTGCAATCCTGCAACGGGGCGAGCGTGTGCTGTCGCGGCGTGAAGCACAGAGCTACCGCGGCGGGGTCAATGTCACCATCATGGCCCGCGACGCTGAAAGCTTCCGGCAGTCCCGCACGCAGGTCGCGGCGGACATCGCCCGCGCCGTGTCGCTCGGGCGGAGGGGCATGTAATGGCGTTTCACGAGGTGCGGTTTCCCGACAACATCAGCCGGGGCGCGCGCGGCGGGCCGGAACGGCGTACCCAGATCGTCGAGGTCGCCTCGGGAGACGAGGAGAGGAACGCCAGCTGGGCCAATTCGCGCCGCCGCTACGATGTGGCCTACGGTATCCGCCGCGCGGACGATCTGGCGGCTGTCGTGGCTTTCTTCGAGGCACGCAATGGGCGGCTGCACGGCTTCCGCTTCAAGGACTGGGGCGACCACAAGTCCTGCCTGCCTTCGGGCACGCCGTCGCCGACCGATCAGGCCATCGGCACCGGGGATGGCACGACCACCGCTTTCCAGCTGGTGAAGCGCTACGCCTCCGGTGCGCAATCATGGACGCGCGCCATCGCCAAGCTGGTGGCGGGCACCGTGCGCATCGCATTGGCGGGCGTTGAGGAGGCCACCGGTTGGTCGGTCGACACCGCCACCGGCCTCGTCACCTTCAGCGCCGCGCCGGGCGCTGGCGTCGCGATCACCGCGGGGTTCGAGTTCGACGTGCCGGTCCGCTTCGACACCGATGCGCTCGACGTGACACTCGACCTCGAGCGGCTCGGCTCGATCACCTCCATCCCGCTGCTGGAACTGCGCCGATGAAGACCCTCGATCCCGATCTGCAGGCCCATCTCGACGACGGCACGACGACGCTCGCCTGGTGCTGGCGGATCGCCCGCGCGGACGGCACGAGTTTCGGCTTCACCGACCACGACCGGACGCTCAGCTTCAATGGCACGGATTTCGAGCCCGAGAGCGGGCTGACAGCGTCCGAGGTGCGGTCGGGCTCGGACCTGTCGGTCGATGCGCAGGATGCCGAGGGCGTGCTGACTTCCGACCGGATCACCGAGACCGACATCCTGGACGGCCGCTGGGACAACGCCGAGGTCAAGGTCTGGCGGGTGAACTGGGCGGACACGGGCCAGCGCGTGCTGATGCGGAGCGGGGCCATCGGTCAGATCCGGCGCGGGCGGCTCGCCTTCGTCGCCGAAGTCCGCTCGCTCGCCCATGTGCTGGGCCAGACGGTCGGGCGGAACTTTCAGGCGACCTGCGACGCTGCGCTCGGCGATGCGCGCTGCGGTGTCGATCTAGAGAACACAGCGTTCAAGGGCACCGGTGCCGTAATCGATCTGCTGCGCGACCGCGCCTTCACCGCCTCAGGGCTCGGCGGTTTCACCTCAGGCTGGTTCACCTTCGGCACGCTGAACTGGACGAGCGGAGCGAACGTGGGGCGGCGCACCGAGGTGCTGGGCCATGACGTCACGGACGGCGTCGCGGTGCTGACGCTACTGGAAGCGCCGGTGCGTGCGATCGCCGAGGGTGACGGCTTCACCATCCGTGCGGGCTGCGACAAGCGCATGGAGACCTGCGGGGCCAAGTTCGCGAACATCGCCAACTTCCGCGGCTTCCCGCACATCCCTGGCCAGGACGCCGTTCTCCGCTACGCCACGAAGGACGGCGGGCACGAGGGGTCCGTGCTGTGACCTCCGCCGATCCCACCCGCGTCATCGTCATCGCGCGGTCATGGCTGGGCACGCCGTACCACGACCAGGCCAGCCTGCGCGGTGTCGGCTGCGATTGCCTCGGACTGGCCCGGGGCGTCTGGCGCGAGGTCGTCGGTCCCGAGCCATTCCCGATCCCGCCCTATAGCCGGGACTGGGGCGAGACGGGCCCGCGCGAGGTGCTGGCCGAGGGCGCGCGGCGCATGATGACCGAGGTGGAACCGGCGGCAGCCGGTCCAGGCGCGCTGGTGCTCTTCCGCATGAGGCCCCGCGCCATCGCCAAGCATGTCGGGATCCTGACCGGTCGCGACAGCTTCCTCCATGCCTACGAGCGGCTCGGCGTGATCGAGGAGCCACTCACCCAATGCTGGCGGCGGCGCATCGCCTTCGCCTTCCTGTTCCCGCAACGCTGAGACCCCGACATGGCAACGCTTGTCCTCGGTGCCGCAGGCGCCGCCATTGGCGGTTCGATCGGCGGCGCGATCCTCGGCGTCAGCGCCGCCACCATCGGCGGCTTCGTCGGCTCCGCAATTGGTTCTGTCGTCGACAGCTGGATCATTTCCTCGTTGGCGCCCACCCAGCGGATCGAAGGGCCGCGGCTCGACAGCTTGCGCATCACGTCGTCCACCGAGGGAGCCGTCATCCCCCGTGTCTATGGACGGATGCGGATGGGCGGCAACATCATCTGGGCGACCGATTTCCGCGAGGAGACGAAGACGACCACGCAGGGCGGCGGCAAGGGCGGCGGCGGCGGCAAGGTCAAGACCACCGAGTATCTGTACTATGCGAGCTTCGCCGTCGCCTTGTGCGAGGGCCCGATCACCGGCATCGGGCGCATCTGGGCGGACGGCAAGCCGATGGACCTCTCCGGCGTCACCTGGCGCTGGTATCCCGGCGACGAGGCGCAGACGGCGGACCCGTTCATCGCCGCGAAGATGGGAGCGCCCAACACCCCCGCCTATCGCGGCACCGCCTATGTGGTCTTCGAGGAACTGGCGCTCTCGACCTTCGGCAACCGGCTGCCGCAGCTGTCCTTCGAGGTGTTCCGGCCGCTCGCCGATCCCGACACCGCCGAGGGGCTGACCCGCGCCGTCACCATGATCCCCGCCTCGGGCGAGTTCACCTACGCGACGCAGGCGATCCGCAAGACCGACGGCGGCGCGACGGTGCCCGAGAACCTGAACGCGCTGGCCGACTCCACCGACATGGTGGAGGCGCTGGACCGGCTGCAGGCCATGGCCCCAGCTGTGACAAGCGTCAGCCTCGTGGTGGCGTGGTTCGGCGACGATCTGCGCGCGGGGTCCTGCATGGTGCGGCCGGGCGTCGAGGTCTCGGCCAAGTCGACCACGCCTGCCATCTGGTCAGTCAATGGCGTGAGCCGCGCGAGCGCCTTCCTCGTGAGCCGCGACGATCAGGATCGCCCGGTCTACGGCGGCACGCCGTCCGACTTCGCCGTGGTGCAGGCGATCCAGGAGATGAAGGCCCGCGGGCTGCGCGTCACCTTCTATCCGTTCATCCTGATGGACGTGCCGCAGGGCAACACGCTGCCGAACCCCTATTCCGACAACGCCGCCGAGACGGGTCAGCCCGCATTCCCCTGGCGGGGGCGGATCACCTGTTCGCCCGCGGCGGGGTTCGCCGGGACCGTGGACAAGACGGCCACCGCCGCAAGCCAGATCGCGGCGCTGTTCGGCGCGGCTACGCCCGCCAGCTTCAGCGTCTCGGGCGAGAGCATCAGCTGGACCGGACCGTCCGGCGACTGGGGCTTGCGCCGCATGGTGCTGCACTACGCCCATCTTTGCGCGGCGGCGGGCGGGGTCGATGCCTTCCTGATCGGCACCGAGATGCCGGGGC
>CAZHMM010000170.1:0-7749 GCA_964533585.1 uncultured Elioraea sp. | reverse complement strand
TCGGCTTGATGCCGACCGTGCCGGTGAAGGCGGCGGGCTGGCGGATCGAGCCGCCCGTGTCGGTCGCGGTCGCGCCGAGACAGAGCCGTGCGGCGACGGCTGCGGCCGATCCGCCCGAGGAGCCGCCCGGCACCAGGTCGCGGTTGTCGCCGCGCCGGCGCCAGGGGTTCACCACGTTGCCGAACGCGCTCGTGGTGTTCGACGAGCCCATCGCGAACTCGTCCAGGTTCGTCTTGCCGAGGCACACCGCGCCGGCGGCCCAGAGCTTGGCGCTGACCGTGCTCTCGTAGGGCGGAATGAAATTGCCGAGGATGCGGCTCGCCGCGGTGGAGCGGATGCCGTCCGTGCAGAACAGGTCCTTGATCGCGAGCGGGATACCGTCGAGCGGCCGCGCCTCGCCCTTCGCGATCCGCGCGTCAGCGGCGGTGGCATCGGCGAGCGCGCGCTCCGGCGTGACCGTGATGAAGGCGTTCAGATCCTTCAACCGCTCGATCGCGGCGAGATGCGCCTCGGTGAGTTCCCTGGCGCTGATCCGCTTCTTCGCCAGCGCCGCCCGCGCCTCGGCGAGCGTGAAGTCGGTCGGCGCGGTCATTCCACCACCTTCGGCACGGCGAAGAACGAACCCATGGCGTTGTCGGCACGGTCGGGCGCGTTGGCCAGGATCGCGTCGTGCAGGTCGCCGTCGCTCACCACGTCCTCGCGCATCTTCAGCGCCATGCGCATCGCCCCGGGCAGCGGCTCCACCCCCTCGGTCTCGACCTCGGACAGTTGCTCGATCCAGGCGAGGATGTGGTTCAGCTCGCCCTGGAGGCGCACGACCTCGTCATCCTTCACGCGGATGCGGGCGAGCGCGGCAATGCGTCGGACGGTCTCGGCGTCGAGCGACACCTGGCTACTCCTTCGAGTGAAGGCGGGGGTGTTACCATCGCGCCATGCTGGTTGCCAACGTCGCTGCCCTGCGGGCCTCCCTGCCGAGGGGCGCGCGGCTGATCGGGCTCGATCCGGGGTCGAAGACGATCGGGGTCGCGCTCTCCGATGTCGGGCTGATGATCGCCTCGCCCTACGGGGCGCTGAAGCGGGGCAAGCTGAAGGCGAACGCGGCCGAGATCGCGGCGATCGCGGCGAAGGAGGGGGCGGGCGGCGTCGTGGTGGGCCTGCCGCTGTCGATGGACGGCACCGCCGGCCCCGCCGCCCAGGCCGCGCGCGACTGGGCCATCGCCCTCGCCGCGGCACTCGGTCTGCCGGTGGCTCTGTGGGACGAGCGGCTCTCCTCGGCGGCCGTGAACCGGATGCTGATCGGCGAGGCGGACCTGACACGCGCGCGCCGCGCCGCGGTCGTGGACAAGGCGGCGGCCACCTACATGCTGCAATCGGCGCTGGACGCGACCCGGCCGGGTTGACACGAACTCCGTCATCCCCTGACGTACCCGATCAAGAACAGGGAGACGACGATGATGCGAACCGCCGCCGCGCTGGCTCTCGCGCTCCTGGCCACGCCCGCCGCCGCGCAGGGCACGCTGCGCATCGGGCTCTCGGCCGACCCCAACATGCTCGACCCGGCGCAGTCCGGCAGCGTGTTCGAGCGCGTGGTGTTCTCGGCCCTGTGCGACAAGCTGATCGATCTCGACCCGCAGCTCCGCTACGCGCCGCAGCTCGCGACCGAGTGGCGCTGGGGCGATGACGGCCGCTCCCTGACGCTGCGGCTCCGCGAGGGCGTGCGGTTCCACGACGGCACGCCCATGGACGCGGCGGCAGTGAAGGCGAATCTCGACCGCTACCGCGAGGCGCGCGAGAGCCGGCGCAAGTCCGAGCTCCGCTCGGTGAGCGCGGTCGAGGTGGTCGATCCACTCACCGTGCGGCTCACCCTGTCGCAGCCCGACGCGCCACTGCTCGCGGTGCTGGCCGACCGCGCCGGGATGATGATGTCGCCCCAGGCGATCGCGGCACTCGGCGAGCGCATCCACACCAACCCGGTCTGCGCCGGCCCGTTCAGGTTCATCCGCCGCGTCACACAGGAAGTGGTCGAGCTCGAGCGCTTCCCCGGCTACTGGGACGCGGGGCGCATCCATCTCGACCGCGTCGAGTACCGCCCGATCCCGGATGGCACGGTGCGGCTTCTGAACCTGCGCGCCGGCCAGCTCGACCTGATCGAGCGCGTCACGCCATCCGACGTCGCCGCGGTCGAGCGCGACCGGTCGCTCAGGCTGATCGCCGGCACGGCGATGGCCTACCAGACCATGACCTTCAATCTCGGCGCCGGCGAGCGGGCGACGCGGCCGCTCGGCGCCGATCCGCGCGTGCGCGCGGCCCTGGAGGCGGCGATCGACCGCAACGTCATCAACCAGGTGGCGCTGGAGGGGCGGTTCGTGCCGTCCAACCAGTTCGAGGCGCCGGACAGCACCTATTGGGTGGCGGAGCGGCCGGTGCCGCCGCGCGACGTCGCGCGCGCCCGCGCGCTGTTGCGCGAGGCCGGGCACGAGCGCGTCGCGTTCGAGCTCGCGGTGGCGAACTCGCCGGTCGAGCGTCAGGTGGCCGAGGTGATCCAGGCCATGGCGGGCGAGGCCGGGTTCGACGTCAGCATCCTCGCCTCGGAGAGTGCGAGCATGGTGGCCGCCAACCGGCGCGGCGACTTCGACGCGGCGATCGTGATCTGGTCCGGCCGGCCGGACCCCGACGGCAACATCGCGATCTGGCTGCAATGCGACGGGTTCGTGAACTGGGGCAAGTACTGCAACCCGAAGCTCGATGAGCTGCTGGCCAAGGCACGGTCGGTGACGGGGGTGGAGGAGCGGCAGGCGCTCTACCGCCAGGCGGCGGCGATCTGGATGGAGGACCGCCCGCACCTGGTGCTGTACCACCACCGCTGGCTCTGGGCGTCGCGAGCGACTGTCGAGGGGTTCGCGGCGCATCCGGACGGGATGATGCGGTTGCAGGACGTGCGGCTCACGCGGTGAGCAGGCCCCTGGGCGGGGGCTTCACTTTATGACTTTATTCCTTTATCACTTTATCCGCCATGCCGACGCTGCTGAAAGTCTCGCCCCAGGGCCAGCTCACCCTCACCCGCCCGGTGCTTCAGGCGCTCGGCAACCCGCGCCATCTTCAGGCGGAGCTGCGGCCTGACCGCACGCTGCTGCTCCGCCCGGCGCTGAAGATGACGCTGGACGAGGCCGAGCACGCCTTCGCCGCCGAGGGCATCACCAAGGAGGTGCTGATGGAGGCGTTCCGCATCCTCAAGCGGCGGGAGAAGGCGGCGCGCGAGGCGGAGGCCGGGCGCACGGAGGGCGGTTGACTTTTTTCCTATAGCGCCGATGGCGTGCCAGCGCAAGATCGGAGCAGCCTAAGCGACTCGATTGCCTTCTAAGCGCAGCCGCGCGGCATCACGCGGGGGTGGGGGTATTTCGGAATGCCACCGGTTGATCTCGACCGGATCTTCCTCCCGTTCACGCCGGAGGCATGGGGCACGTCCCGCCTTTCTTGGGACGAGGTGCCGTGGTCCGGCGCGAGTGCGTTTCGGTGGCCCCAACTCCTCGCGCAAAGGCTGGTGATTCTTCTGGCTGAGGCGTCGAGCGGGAAGACGACCGAGTTCAGGACCCAGGCCGAAGCGCTTCGCAGGGACGGCAAGGCAGGCTTCTTCATCGATCTCGCGACCCTGGCGGAAGACGGTCTCGCTGCCTGCCTGGATGTCGCGCAGCGTCAGCGTTACGACGCCTGGCGCCGATCGACCGAGGACGCATGGTTCTTCCTGGACGCCGTCGATGAACTCCGCCTCAGCCGCCGAAAGCTTGATACTGCCCTGAACCGCTTGGCTGCCGAACTCGGCGAGAGCCTCGGTCGCCCCCGGGTGTTCATCTCGTCGCGGATCACGGACTGGCATGGAGAGGACGATCTCGCGCTGATCGCGCGCTGCCTCCCGATCCCCATGACCCAATCGCAGCAGTCAGGCGACGGCTCGATCGCCGAGCAGGGCGACGACGGCGTGGCAGATGCACCGGCAGAGCCAGTGACAGACGGCTCAACGCAAACGGCATCGCCCCAACTGATGACCCTGAAGCCTCTCGACCGGGAGCGCATGGGACGCCTCGCCGCGGCCCATGGCCTGAACGATGTCGGGGCGTTCCTCGATGCTGTCTCCAGCCGTGGTCTCGGACCGCTGTCCGAGCGGCCCGGCGATCTCCTGATGCTTGCCACCTACTGGAACAGGCACGGCTCGCTCGGTTCGCCAGCGACGATGATGGAGGAGCTGGTCAAGGAAAAGCTGCTGGAGCGCAACGCTCAGCACAGGCGCGAGCCTGCACTTGATGCAGAGAAGGCCCGAGCCGCGGTCGAACGGATTGCTGCCGCGATGACGCTTGGGAAGACCCTGACCATCGCATCGCCGTCCGCCGATCCTGATCCGGCCCAGGCCGACGGCGCCCTCGATCCGCACGAGACGTTGTCAGATGTCAGCCAGTCCGAACGTGATGCCCTGCTGCGGCTCGGCGTGTTCGCGCCCGAGACATTGGGCCGCATCCGGTTCCATCACCGCACGACGCGAGACTACCTGACGGCCTGCTGGCTTCGCCGTCTGATCGTATCTGGAGGGCGCGAAGCCGTACGGGACCTCGTCTTCGCCTCGCCGCACGGGATCGACGTGGTCGTCCCGGCGTTCCGCGCCGCGGTGGCTTGGCTTGCCTTGTGGGATGACGAGACCTGCCGGGAGGTCACGCGCCGCGACCCGCGCCTGCTCGTGGAGGCCGGCGATCCGTCGTCGCTGTCGATGCCCGCGCGCCGGGCAGCGCTGCGCGCCTTCGCCGACATGCTGGCAAGAGGCGACACGAACGACGCTTGGATCGACAACCGGATGGTGGCGTTGTTCGCGCATCCGGATCTCCCCCCGGACGTCCGGAAACTTTGGGCAACCCACTGCAACCACGATGTGCGGTGCTTCCTGCTGCGGCTGGTGCGGTGGGGACCGGTACTGGCCTGTGCCGCTCTCGCGCGCGCCGTTCTGCACGATCCCTGCGCCAATGCCGAACTCCGTCTCTACGCCCTGCGCGCCGCCGAAGCTTGCGGCGACGTGGAAGCGCTCCGGTCGGTGGCAGAACAAGTTGGAGGCGATCCCAGGAGTGTGCCCGGCCGGCATCTCGCCACCTACCTCGACGTTCTGGTGCCGACTTATCTGCCGGTTGCCGAGGTTGCGCGTGTCCTTCGTCCTCTTGCCGGCGATTCTCGCTTCGAGCTTGAGCGCGTGATGGACCACCTTGCTGAGAGCGCAAAGAGTCGCCCTCTTACCGAACGTCAGGCGCTGCTGGCCGGCATTGTCTCGCTTGTCCGCGGCGTGCTGCCTGACGCGCGGGACGAAGGGCGGTTCGCCGCGCCGCCGCCCGCACTTGCGAGCCACCTCGGTACTTTTCTTGGCCTTGTTCTTGCCGATCTGGATAATGGCGAGCCTGATCGCCCGTTGCTGGACGCCTTGGCCCTGTTCGAGGCGCATGGTGACAACGCCGACGTTGTTCGCCTGAGGGATCTTCTTGAGCAGAGACCGAGAATCAAGCGAGCGCTGTTCTGGCACGACGTCGAGGCGGCGCGCCGCCACCGGCCGGACCGCCCGATCAACCACCCGATCGAGGCATGGCCCGGCGACAACCAGCTTTGGCACCTGACGTGGAACGATCAAGAGTGGCTGCGTCGTGACGTCACGAACCGTCCGCTGGATGAGGACCGTGCGCTCGCCCTGACGGCGCTGGTCGTCACGGCGCGAGGAAGTGACGTGCTCGAAACCGAGCTCGATGGGCTTCGCAGGCTCGCGGAGGATGCTGGGCGTCAGGTGGATCTCGAACGCCTCTTGGTCCCACCCCAACCTTCCCCGGAGCGGGTGGCGCACGAGGCCGAAATGGCGCGCCGCGCCGAAGAACGGCGCCGACGCGAGGAGGAGGACGAGCGCGCCTGGAAAGCGTTTGCCGATCGGCTGAAGGCTGATCCCGACGGCCTTGCGGTAACCGCGCCGTTGCGCGTCGAAACTCTTGGTGACCTTGTCGATCTTTACAATCGCCTGCGGTCCACCTCGTCAGACGACGGTCGGGACGTGCACTGGACTGACCTCCGACCAGAGTTTGGTCCCGATGTCGCCCAACGCTATGCCGACGCACTGAAGCGGCTCTGGCGCATCACGGAGCCGATGCCGCCAGCCTGGAACGGAGATACACTAACCCGGCAGTCGGTCAGCGTCCTCTTGCTTCACGGCCTCGATCTGGAAGCGGCGGACGATGCCAACTGGATCGGGCGGCTTACTGACGCCGAACTCAGCCGTGCACTGAATCACGTCCTCGTCGCCGATGAACAGCTGCCGCCCTGGTTCGCTTCAGCAGCGTGCGCGCGACCACAGGTTTCCGTTCCTCTCCTTGCCAACCGCCTCGAACACGAATGGACGAGAGCGACGTCCTTCAGCCCGCTGCTGTCAGCGCTTGCGCACGATGCCGGCCAACTCCTCGACTTGATGCGCATGGCCGCGCTGATGCTGTTCTTGGGCCCTGCCCATGACCTCAACCGGCTAGACATGGCCATTCGTATCCTGCGGCGCCTCCAACCAGATCCGACACAACGAGAGGTGCTGGCAAAGAGAGCCGAGGAGCACCTGCGCGCAGCGCGCGACCGTCAGGAAGATCCGATGGCCCTCGGCTATCTACGCCTCTTGTTCGTCCTCTCGCCCGCTTCGGCCACGGCGGCAGTTGGTGCATGGCTTGATTCGGTGCCGGAAGAGCATCACCAACAGACGGCAATCAACGCCTTCGCGGCTCTCGAAGACGAGATCGGCCCGGTCCTGGCCGACGATCGCGCCGCGTCGGTGCGGGCGATCGCTGCGCTCACCCGCTTGGCCTTCCGCTACGTCCGACCGGAGGATGACAATCGGCACGAAGGTGTATTCAGGCCCGACGAACGCGACCATGCCGAACGAGCACGAGACGGGCTGTTCGGTACGCTTGCCAAGACGCCCGGCGCGGAAGCCCACGCAGCATTGCTCGACCTGCTGTCTGATGATGCCATGATCGGCGGCCGTCCCTGGCTGAGAAAGGCGCTTCGCAGCCATGCCCTGTTGGACGCAGAACGTCCGCCGCTACGGCCGGCAGACGTCATTCGCGTCGAGAGAGAGCACCTGGCGCCGATCCAGAACGGCGACGATCTCTACCGCCATGTTCTGCGCGCGCTGGAAGGAATCGAGCGTGGTTTCCGCGAGGCCGACTTCTCGTCCCGCGACGTGGTGGCAACCGCGCAGAACGAACCATCCGTGCAGACGTGGCTCGCCGAACACTTGCAGGAGCGAAGCCGCGGCCGTTGGCATGTCGTGCGCGAACCGGAGGTGGCGGAGAAGAAGGAGCCGGACATCTGCCTTCAGGCGTTGCATGGCCCCTGGCAGATGGCGATCGAGGTCAAACTCTGTCGCTCCTGCGGGCGATGGTCGCTGCCCGAACTCGAAGTGGCCCTGCGGGATCAGCTTGTCGGCCTCTATCTGCGCATCGATCAGCGCCAGCACGGATGCCTGGTCGTGATCAACCAAGGCAAGACCTGGGAAGCGCCCGACGGAAGCCAGATGGACTTCCAGGCCATGCTGGCCAGCCTCCAGAAGCTGGCCGAAGACATCAGCGCGAAGCAGGCCGTCACGGTCTCCGTGGTCGGAATTGAGGCGGGCAGGGCGGCCTGCGGCCGCACAAGAAAACCCGGAAGGGCTCCGCCCTCCCGCACCCACCCGCCGGGGAGCCATTGGCCCCCCGG
>CAZHMM010000169.1:0-7776 GCA_964533585.1 uncultured Elioraea sp. | reverse complement strand
CAGTTCGAGACCGCCCTTCTGAAGCAGGAGAAGGCGGCCGCCTGATCGACTCGGCGGCGCGCGGCCGAGTTCGCCGCGCGCCGCCCTCGATGCACCTCTCATCGTTCCGTAGGCATCCCATGATCCCATTCCTGGAAGACCTCGAATCCCGACCCGCCCGCGTGACGGTGCCCGCCGGGCTGACACTCCGCAGGCTTCACCTCGGCGCCGGCAACCCGGCACTGGAGGTGCTCGTCCTCGACTCTGCGACGACACCGCGGGCGCCGACGCTGCGCGAGGCGTGGAAGACCCGGCACGGAGGACGCGCCGCGCCGCTGATGGTCGTCGCCCTGCACGGCGATGGCGCTTGGGTCTGCGGTCCCGCAGGCGAGGAGCCGCCTGTCCGCCGGCTCGAGCCCGAGCAGGCCGAACGCGTCTGCCGCCGCGCCCTCGCCGAGCCCGACCGCAACGCGGCGCTGCGCTTTCTGCACGACGCGCTGCCGAGCCTCGAAAGTGAACTCCCCGGCATCCGCAACGAGGGCCTGCTGTCCGACCACGAACTTGCCCGCGGCGCACGCCTCCGGCCCGACTGGGCGAGCGCCCAGAGCAAGGCTGCACCGGTTCTCGGCGCTGAGGGCATGGACATGCTCCGCCGCCTCGGCTTCGGCATCGAGAAGGCGGACCGGACCACGCTGCTGCTGCGTACCAGTGAGCGCGATCGCGCCATCGCAGTGCTCCTCGACGCTGACGAGACTCCCGAAGGGGCTGCGCCGCGCTTCCAGAATCTCTCGCCGGTCACTTGGGCGCTTCGCATTGCCGAGCAGCGCAACCTGCCTTTCGTCGTGCTGGTGCAGGGCGATCGCATCCGCCTCTACCCCGTCGAACTCAGCGTTGGCGTCGGCCAGCGTGGCCAGACCGACACCTGGATCGAGATGCGCACCGGGCTGATGCGCCAGGATCAGGCCGCGCTGCTCTGGCTGGCGTTCTCCGCCGACGCGCTGAAGCCGGACGGCACGCTGGAGGAGATGCTGGACAGCTCCAAGCGCTTCGCCGCCGACCTCGCGGAGCGGTTGCGCGAGCGCATCTACGACCATGTCGTTCCACGGCTGGCGACCGGCATTGCCCAGGCGCGCGGCCTGACATCCTTCACCGCCGAGGAGCTGCGCCTGACCTACGCGATGGCGCTCACCGTGCTGTTCCGGCTGCTGTTCATCGCCTATGCCGAAGACCGCGACCTGCTGCCCTTCACCACCAACGAGGCCTATCGCCACCGCGCGCTGAAGACCAAGGCGCAGGAGCTGCACGCCAAGACCGCGCCCCCAGGCGCAGGCACGCATCTCTGGCAGGAGGTCACCCGCCTGTTCGACGCCGTGCGTGCGGGCGATGCGACGCTCGGTGTACCGACTTATGGCGGGGGGTTGTTCGAGACCGATCCTGTCATCTCCAAGCCGGGCGCCGCGCTTGCCGGCATCGCGCTGCCGGACACGGTGTTCGAGCCGGCGCTGCGTGCCCTGCTGCTCGACCTGCCGCGAGACCTTGCCGGCCCGTCCCGCGGTCCGGTGGACTTCCGCAGCCTGCGTGTGCGCGAATTCGGCACGATCTACGAGGGCCTGCTGGAATCCGAACTGGCGGTGGCCGACGGCGATCTGGCTCTGAAGCCGCAGGGCAAGGGCAAGGACCCCGTGTACGTTCCCGCGAAGGCGAAGGACACGGTTGCGGTCAGGCAGGGCGCGATCTACCTGCACAATCGCTCCGGTGCGCGCAAATCCTCCGGCAGCTACTTCACGCCGGGCTTCGCGGTGGACCATCTGCTCGACACCGCGCTGGAGCCCGCGCTGAAGGCCCATGCCGAACGGCTCGCCGCGCTCGACGAGGTCGAGGCGGCGGAGGCGTTCTTCGACATCCGCATCGCCGACATCGCCATGGGCAGCGGCCACTTCCTGGTCGCGGCGGTGGATCGGGTGGAGCGCGCGCTCTCCGCCATTCTCGCCACGCGCAGCCTGCCGGGTGTTGCGGCGGAACTCGCCACGCTGCGCGCGGCGGCCGAGGCGGAGCTCAAGAAGCTTGGCCTGGAGGGCACGCACCAGATCGAGGACGGGCAGTTGCTGCGCCGCCTCATCGCGCGGCGCTGCATCTACGGCGTAGATCTCAATCCTCTGGCCGTGGAACTCGCCCGGCTGTCGATCTGGATCCACACCTTCGTGCCGGGCTTGCCGCTCAGCCTGCTGGATCATCGTCTTGTCGAAGGCAACGCGCTGATCGGCGTCGCGACCCTTGATGACGCCAAGTCCAAGCTGACCGCGCTCGCCGGCGTAGGCCTCGCGGTGGAGCCGCGAGAGATGGTCGCCGGCGCGGATCCCTTTCTGGCGCGTCTTGGCCGGAGCGCCGACACCACGCCCGACGATGTTGCTGAGGGCAGGAAGGCCTACGACGCCGCAAAGCAGGCCGTGGCCGCGGCGGCCTCACTGTTCGATGCCGCGGTCGCGGTAGCATCCGGCCACACCCGGTTCCGCCTTCCAGTCAACCAGATCATGGTGGATCTGACTGAGGCAGGTGACACGCTGGATCTCCGTCGGACGTCCATCTACGCCGAGATCCGGTCAGCCCTGACAATCGCCAAACCGCTGCATCTGCCAGTCGCTTTCCCGGAGGTGTTTCGTCGCCCGCAGGCCGGCTTCGACGTGATCATCGGCAACCCGCCTTGGGAGAAGCTGCGGGTGGAGAAGCATGAGTTCTGGGCAAGGCATTTCCCCGGACTGCGAAACAACCGCCGGCCGGAGAAACGGGACGCGGAGATACGCAGGCTGGAACGTGCGCGCCCTGACCTCGTCGCGTTGGAACTCATGGAACGGGAGGAGAGCGAGGCCTTACGCGATGCGATGCGGGCGCTTCCGGGCATGAACACGGGACATCCCGACCTGTTTCGCGCGTTCATGGCCCGCTTCGCTCAGGTCCTCGCGCCTGAGGGCGGGCGCTACGCTGTCGTGCTTCCCGGCGACGCGTTCAAGATCAAGGGCAATGGGCCGGTGCGCCAGGACCTCGATCAGCGCGCGCGCGCGGTGGATATCCAGATGCTCACCAACAAGGGGGCGTGGGTATTTGCGGACGTACACGAGCAGAAGCCGATCGCGCTGGTTGCTGTCGAACTCGGGCCGCAGTCATCCGAGGGGTGCCTCTACATCATCCGGCCGGAACATCATCGCGAAGCTCAGTTCAAGGCCCGCAAGGTGGATAACTGCGTGACGCGGACCAGCAAATGGTTGCGCGAGTACAGTCCCGGCCTTGTGCAGCCGACCCTGCCAACGGCCGACGCGGCGACGTCGATTGCGGTGATCGAGACCATGCTGAGTTCCCCAGCGATCGCGGCCCATCCGCGGCTCAAGGTCAGGCGCGTCTATGCCGACGTGGAAACGAGTCGAAAATACAAGGCGTTCTACAGGATCGCCGGCAGTGAGCCGGATCTGTGGCCTGTCTATGGTGGTGACAGTTTCGATCTATGGATCGGAGATACGGGTGAGTACTACGCACAGGCTCGGGGAGGTCCTGTCTTCAGCCTTGTGCAGGACAAGCGCGCGAAGGCACGTCGCGGCACGCCTTACTCCGTAACGCCCGCGGCTTGGCGCAAGGATCCGAAGACCCATCCCTGCCTGCGTCCTCGGATCGCGTATCGGGATGTCACCAATCGCACCAACACGCGGACGCTGGTGACAGCGCTGATCCCCGGCAATCGTGTCCTTACGCAGTCTGCGCCTTGGGTCTTGTGGATCGATCCAAGGCGCCCCATCGCGCACGAGGCGTTCCTGCTCGGCGTGATGAGCAGCATCCCCGCCGACTGGTGGATGCGCCGCTTCGTCGAAGGGCATGTCGATGAAGAGGCGTTCGACTGCCTCCGCGTCCCCGACGCAGATCTGGCGAAAGGCCTCGGCGCCCGGGTTGTCGCGCTGGCCGGCCGCCTCGCCTGCCCGGACGAGCGCTTCGCCGACTGGGCCAAGGCCGTGGGCGTGCCACACGGCCCGCTGACGCCCGAGGAGAAGCAGGCGATGATCGAGGAACTGGATGCGGTGGTGGCGCGCCTCTACGGCCTCAGCCCCGACCAGCTCCTCCACATCTTCGACACCTTCCACGAATGGCCGACCGACGAGCAGCGTCGCGCATGGACCGCGCGCCGCGACCGCACCGTGGCGATCCTGCGGGGGCTCCCATGACCCGGCCGGAGTTCATCACCAACCAGGACGGCAACACGCTGCTGGCCGCGCTGAAGGCCGCCATCCCCGATGCACCCGCCATGGCCGCGCCCGGCACGGCGGAGGCGGCGGCGCTCACCGAGATCAGCATCGCGACCGCCTTCATGAGCCCCGCCGGCTTCGGCGCGATCGCCGAGCGCCTGGACCAGGCCGGCCGCGTCCGCCTGCTGCTCGGCGCCGAGCCGGAGCCGGAAGCGCTGCGCCTCGCGCTCGGCCGCTACCGCAAGCCCGGCGATCCGCCGCAGGCCGCCTTCGAGCGGCGCGAGGTCGCCGAGGGCCTGAAGCTGCTTGAGGCCGGGCTGCGGCACGAGCGCGATCGCCAGCCCTTCAGCGCGGACGCCCGCCGTCATCTCCGCCGCATGGCCGCGATGCTGCGCGCCGGCAAGCTGGAGACGCGGCGCTACGAGCGCGCCTTCCTGCACGCCAAGGCGACGCTGCTGGACGGGCCGGAGCCCGGCCTCATCGCCGGCTCCTCCAACCTCACCCGCGCCGGGCTGACGGCGAATCTCGAACTCAACCTCGGCCGCTGGGATCCGCACATCTTCGCGCAGGCCAAGGCTTGGTTCGGCGCGCTGTGGGAGGATGCGGTCCCGTTCGACCTCGCCGCCCTGTTCGAGGAGCCCGAGGCCGAGTTCCCGCCCTGGCTCATCTTCATGCGCATCCTCTGGCAGCTCTACGGCGAGGAGCTGGAGCAGGAGCGGCAGGAGGAAGGCGAGATCCCGCTCACCGCCTTCCAGCTGCACGGCGTCTGGCGCGCACGGCGCATCCTGAGGGAGTTCGGGGGCGTGGTGGTCGCCGACGAGGTGGGCCTGGGCAAGACCTTCATCGGCGGCGCGATCCTGGAAGCCTGCGCGAAGCAGCGTCAGCGCGCGCTGCTCGTCTGCCCTGCCGCGCTCCGCCCGAACTGGGAGCGGTTCCTGACGGCGCACAACATCGGCCGGTTCGTCGAGATGGTGTCGTACGACCAGCTCGCGCGCGACCGGCAGTTCCGCGATCCGCGCCGACCGCACGCGCACGCCGTCCACCTGAACGCCGAGCTCGACGACTACGCGCTGGTGGTGGTGGACGAGGCGCACAACTACCGCAATCCCGACGCGCCATACCGCGCCGCGGTGCTGCGGCGGCTGCTGTTCGGACCGCGCAAGGACGTGGTGCTGCTGACCGCCACGCCGGTGAACAACAGCCTGTGGGACCTATATCACCTGATGCGGTTCTTCGTGCGGCAGGACAGCGCGCTGGCCTCGCGCGGCATCATCAAGATCCGCGAGCGGTTCCGCGACGCGGCGACGCAGGACCCGGCGAATCTAAGCCCCGACGCGCTGTTCCCGATCATCGACGCGGTGACGGTGAAGCGCACCCGCGGCTTCGTGAAGCGCTTCTATGCCGGCGAGACGATCCGGGGGCCGGATGGCGTGCTGCGCCCGATCGTGTTCCCCAAGGCCGTGCCGATCACCATCCGCTACGACCTGGAGGCGCTCGCGCCCGGGCTGTTCGACGCGGTCGCGGATGCGCTGGACCCCGATCACGGCGCCAATGTGATCTCGTTCGCCCGCTATGCCCCGGACGTGTTCCGGATCGACCGGGAGGACGGCGAGAGCGAGATCGCCGAGAACGCCGCTGGCCTGCTGCGGTCGGGCCTGCTCAAGCGGTTCGAGTCCTCGGCCCACGCCTTCCGCGTGAGCCTCGAACGCATGGTGGGCGAGCACGATCGGTTCCTTGAAGCGCTCGCGAAGGGCAAGGTGATCAGCACCGCGTTTCTGCGCGAGCTCGATGCCGACGATGAGGCGTTTGACGATCTGCTGGAAGCCAGCGAGCATGCCGAGGACGCGGCCGAGTTCGATGCCAAGTCGCTGCGGGAAGCGGTCGAGCGCGACCGGACCATCCTGGCCGATCTCGCCTCGCGGATGGCGATGCTGCGCGAGGAGGACGATCCGAAGCTCGCGGTCGTGGTCGAGGAGCTGGTGCGGATCGCCGAGGCTGCGAAGGCCGACGCCGCATCGGAGGAGGAGGAGCGGCGGAACCGCAAGCTGCTGCTGTTCTCGTATTTCGCCGATACGGTGAGCTGGCTGCGCGAGGCGCTGCGGCGGCGGATCGAGAGCGATCCTCGGCTCGCATGCTACCGCGGCCGCGTGGTCGCGGTAGCTGGCCGAGGGCTCGAGAGCGAGGAAGCTGACCGCGATCAAGCTGTCTGGGGCTTCGCACCGGAATCCAGCGAGCCGCCTCCCGGCACCGAGGATCGTTACGACCTGCTGATCACGACGGATGTGCTGGCCGAGGGCATGAACCTTCAGCAGTGCCGCAACATCCTGAACTACGACCTGCCCTGGAATCCCATGCGGCTCGTCCAGCGGCATGGGCGGATCGACCGGATCGGCAGCCCGCATCCGCGCGTCTTCATGCGCACGGTGTTCCCGGCTGATCGGCTCGATCAGCTCCTCACGCTTGAGGCGCGGATCCTGCGCAAGCTCGCCCAGGCGGCGAAGACGATTGGCGTCGCGACCTCGCCGGTCCATGGCGGCGATGCCGGCGAGCAGGTGTTCACGGAGACGCGGGCGGAGATCGAGAAGCTGGCGGAGGAGGATCCGTCCCTCTTCGAGCACGGCGGCACGCCGGGTGCGGCGCAGACCGGTGAGGAATACCGCCAGCGCCTGCGGGCTGCGCTCGCGGCCGATCGCCGGGCGATCACCCACCTGCCGGGCCAGGCAGGAAGCGGACTGCGGAAGGGACGACCCTCCGGCGTGCTGTTCTGTGCGGAAGTCGAGACGGCTGATGGACGTCGTACCTTCCTACGCTTCGTGCGCGCGCAGCCCGATTGGCAGCCGATCGCAGAAGCATCGCAGATCGTGCGTGAGACCGGAACCTGCCTCCGTCTGATCGACTGTACCGAGGATACGCCCAGGCACATGCCGGCAGCGCTGGGCGATGGGGTGTTCGCCTTCTGGGATATCGCGCTCGACGACATCCTCACCGAGTGGGAAAGCCTCACCGATCCGGCCAACCTGCAACCGCCGATCCGGCCGCTCAACAGGCAGGTCGCGGCGTTCATCCGGGCGCATCCACCTCACGACCTCGACGGTGATGCGGTCAGCCGCGCGCTGGACATCCTGGAGGCGCCGTGGCCGCTCCGCGAGGAACGGCTGTTGCGTGACCAGTTCCGCGACCGATCGGGGCCGGCCATCGCGCGCAGCCGACGGCTCGTGGAGTGGATCCTGGCAACCGGACTAGAGCGTTTCGAGCCACCCGCGCCGCTGCCGCCAATCACCGCATTGGATGTACGCCTCGTGTGCTGGATGGCCGTAGAGGCTGACGAAACGTCGTGATTTGGCGGCGGCTGGCCAGAGTCGCGAGATGAGGAGGACAATCCGGGAGGCTTTGGTTTGTGCAGCGGGCGATTGGAGAGGCGATCGAAATGCGAACTTCGGTACCGAAAGCCCAACGTAATACATCGTGAGATCAACGGCTTAACCTTGTCGACTAGATCGGCCTAGTATCAAGGTTGGGAGAGACCCGGCCCTCCGGAGAGCGAAAACGGCCCTCGTTCCGCCCGCGCAGT
>CAZHMM010000168.1:0-7814 GCA_964533585.1 uncultured Elioraea sp. | reverse complement strand
CCTCCTTGCCCGCGCCGGCGGGGCCGGTGATCAGCACGCGCGATCCCGTCGGCGCGACCTTCTCGATCGCGGAGCGCAGCTCGCGGATCACATGCGAGGCGCCGACCATCTCGGCCTCGGCGCCGGCGCGCAGGCGGAGTTCACTGTTCTCGCGCTTCAGCTGTGCGGCCTCGATCGCGCGGCGCACCACCAGCAGCAGCCGGTCGGCCTTGAACGGCTTCTCGATGAAGTCGTAGGCGCCCTGCTGGATCGCCTGCACCGCAGTCTCGATCGTGCCATGGCCGGAGATCATCACCACCGGCACGACGGGTTCCTCGCGATGCATCGCCTCCAGGATCTGCAGCCCGTCGAGCTTCGAGCCCTGCAGCCAGACATCGAGGATGACGAGGCTCGGCCGGCGCGCGCGGAACACCGCCACGGCCTGGTCGCTGTCGGCCGCCTCGCGCGTCTCGTAGCCCTCGTCGCGCAGGATGCCGGTGACCAGCATCCGGATATCGGGCTCGTCGTCGACGATCAGGATGTCATGCGCCATGGGCCATACGGGGCATCTCACTCATCGTCTGGGCGGGTGCAGCGGCGAGCGGCAGTGCGAGCACGACGCGCGCGCCCGGCGTGCCGTCCGCCCGATCCGACAGCGCCAGCCGGCCGGCATGGTCTTCCATGATCTTCTTCACGATCGCAAGGCCGAGCCCGGTACCCTTGGTCTTCCGCGTCACATAAGGCTCCGTGAGCGACTCGCGCCCCTCCTCCGGCAGTCCGACTCCGTCGTCCTCGACGATGATCCGCAGTTCGCCCGGCGCCTGTTCGAGTGCCACGCGGATCGCCCCGGCACCCTCCCGCGTCGAGACCGCGTCGGCCGCGTTGACCAGCAGATTCGTCAGCGCCTGGCCGATCAGCCGACGGTCGCAGGAAACGCGTGGCGGCTGCTCCGGCAGATCGACCGCGTAGGCGATCGACGGATGCGCGTTGCGTTGCAGGAACACCGCCTGGCGGATGATCTCGCCCGGGTCCTCGGGCCGCAGCACCGGCTGGGGCATGCGCGCGAATGCCGAGAACTCGTCCACCATCCGGCCGATATCGCCGACCTGGCGGATGATGGTCTCCGTGCAGGTCCGGAACGTGTCGGGATCGGAGGCGATCTCCCCGAGATACTTGCGCTTGAGCCGCTCGGCCGACAGCTGGATCGGCGTCAACGGGTTCTTGATCTCGTGCGCGATCCGCCGCGCGACATCGGCCCAGGCGGCCTGGCGCTGCGCGGCCAGCAGGGCCGTGACATCATCGAAGGTGACGACGAAACCGCGCAGCTCGCCGCCCGCGGCCTCGGCGCCGATGCGCACGATCAGCGTGCGCCGGTTGGCCGGCCCGCCGATCCGCACCTCGCCCTGCACCGGCCGGCCCGGCTCGGCCGCGGCCGCCGCGAGCAGGGGCGCGAATTCCGGCACCACCTCGGCGAGGCTGTAGCCGCCGCGCGCCAGCAGATCGATGCCGAGCAGTTCGCTGGCCGAACGGTTCGGCAGGTCGATGCGCCCATCCGCATCGAGCCCGATCACGCCGGCCGAGACGCCGGCGAGCACGCTCTCGGAGAACCGACGCCGTTCGTCGATCTGGCGATAGGCATCCATCAGCTCGGCGCGGTTTGCTTCCAGCTGGCCGATCATCCGATTGAAGGCGCGGCTCAGCACGCCGATCTCATCATTGGCGCGCCGTTCCGGCACGCGCACCCCGAGATCGCCGGTGCGCGCCCGCTCGGCGGCGAACACGAGCCCGGAGATCGGCCGCGCGAGCTGACCCGCGATCACCAGTCCGATCAGCACGGCGGCGAACAGGATCAACAGCGCGACCACGGCGTAGACGAGCGCGAAGGTGACCTGAAGGCGCGAGCGCGACTGTTCGAGCTCGCGGTACTGCGCGACCGCCTGCTCGGTGCGCTCCATATGGCCGAGCACCTGCGAATCCACCGGCCGCCCGACCAGCAGGAACAGGTCGCCCGGCAGGTCGAGCTCCACCACCGCGCGCACCCGGGCCGAGTCGCCCGTCGGCAGCAGCGCGACCTCGCCGGAGCGCGCGAAGGCGATCGCCCAGGCGGGCATCACCTCGCCGGCCATCGGCGTGATCATGCCGCCGGAGGCGACCAGCCTTCCGCTCGTGCCGTCGAACACCACGGCCTCGGACAGTCCACGCGCCGCCGCCTGCCGTTCGACGATCAGGCGGAAGGTCAGTGGCCCCTGCGTCAACAGCACGGGCGCGGCGCGGTTCAGGTCCGACGCCATGGCCAGAGCCTCGCCGCGCAGCGCCTGCTCGTGCTCGCGCAGATAGGCTTGGCTGGCCGAGAGGCTTTCCTCCAGTGCCGTGCGCACGCGATCGTTGAACCAGGCCTCGAGGCCGCGATTGAAGAAGGTTGCGGAGAAGACGGTGACGATGATGGTCGGCGTCACCGCGACCAGGCCGAACAGCAGCACCAGGCGCACATGCAGCCGCGAGCCCGCGAGCCCGCGCCGGCGCTCGGCCCAGACCCGCACCACGCGCACCGCGAGCACGGCTCCCAGCACCAGCAGCAGCGCGAGATTGGTGTTGACCAGCGCAATGATGCTGCCCGGCGGCAGGCTGAGCACACCGGCGCCGGTGATCGCGCCGAAGGTCAGCACCGCGGCGGCAAAGGAGGCGAGCGCAAGCCCGATCGTCAGCCAGCGGCCGAGCCGCCCGCCGACCAGCGCCGAGCCGATCCGCCGCCAGCGCGGCACGGCGGCATCGGGCTCCGTCATCGGACGGGCGGCGGTCCCGTCCATCGCTGCGGCTCCGCTCAGCCGAGGCCGCGCACGACCGGGATCTCGAGCTCCCGGATCTTCTTGCGCAGCGTGTTGCGGTTCAGCCCGAGCACGGCGGCGGCCTTGATCTGGTTGCCGCGCGTTGCGGCAAGGGTGAGACGGATCAGGGGGCGCTCCACCTCGGCGATCACCCGGTCATAGACGCCCGAGGCCGGCAGCCCGTCCTTGTGACTGGCGAAATAGGCACGCAGGTGGCGCTCGACCGACTGTGCCATGCTTTCGGGCTCCGCCGGCGTGGTGGTGGCCGGCGCGGCCGGCGGCGCGGCCTCGGCCAGCTCCGCCGCGATCACCTCCTCGCCGATCGTCTCCTGCGGATAGAGGGCGGCGAGCCGGCGCATCACATTCTCGAGCTCGCGCACATTGCCCGGCCATGGGTAGTCCTTCAGCCGCTCGATCGCCTCGGCCGTCAGCGTCTTCGCGGGCAGGCCCTTCGCCTTGGCCTGGCTGAGGAAGTGGCGCGCCAGCAGCGGAATGTCCTCGGTCCGCTCGCGCAACGGCGGCAGGCGCATCGGCACCACGTTGAGGCGGTAGAACAGATCCTCGCGGAACAGCCCCTGGCGGATCAGCGCGCGCAGGTCGCGGTGGGTCGCCGCGACGATGCGCACATTGACGCGGATCGGCGTGCGTCCGCCGACCGTGGTGAACTCGCCCTCCTGGAGCACGCGCAACAGCCGGGTCTGCGCCTCGGGCGGCATGTCGCCGATCTCGTCGAGGAACAGCGTGCCGCCATTCGCCTGTTCGAACCGGCCCTGGTTGCGCTGGAGCGCGCCGGTGAAGGCGCCACGCTCGTGGCCGAACAGCTCGCTCTCGATCAGCTCGCGCGGGATCGCCGCCATGTTCACCGCGACGAAGGGCGCGCCGCGGCGCGCGCCGTAATCGTGCAGCGCGCGTGCCACCAGCTCCTTGCCGGTGCCGCTCTCGCCGGTGATCATCACCGTCAGGTCGGTCGTGGTGACGCGGGCGACGGTGCGGTAGATCTCCTGCATCGCCGCCGACCGGCCGACCAGCGGCAGCCGGTCCTCCTCGGCGGGCTCCGCCTCGGCTGCCGGGGCTGGCACGGCGAGCGCGCGGCCCACCACAGCGAGCAGCTCGTTCAGGTCGAACGGCTTCGGCAGATACTCGAAGGCGCCGCGCTGCGCCGCCTTCAGCGCGGTGGTGAAGGTCGATTGCGCGCTCATCACGACGATGCGCAGCTCGGGGCGGACGCGGCGGATGCGCGGGATCAGATCGAGCCCGTTCTCGTCCGGCATCACCACGTCGGTGATGACGAGATCGCCCTCGCCGTCCTCGACCCACCGCCACAGCGTCGCCGCCGTGCCCGTGGTGCGCACCTGATAGCCCGAGCGTGTCAGCGCCTGGCCGAGCACCGTGCGGATCGAGCGGTCGTCATCGGCCACCAGGATCGTCGCGGTCATGGCGTGTTGCTCTCGGTCGCGCCGGGCTGAACGGGCAGATGCACCCGAAAGAAGGTGCGGCCGGGCACGGAGTCGTACTCGATCAGGCCGCCGTGATCGCCGACCAGCTTGGCGACCAGCGCAAGCCCCAGCCCGCTGCCCGAACGCTTGCTGGTGACGAAGGGGTCGAACAGGTTCGGCCGGATCGCCTCGGGAATGCCGCTGCCGTTGTCGCGCACCGTGACGACCAGCGGCAGGTGCACGCGCCGTCCCTTGCCGCCGACGGCAAGCCGCACGCCGTGCTGATAGGCCGTGGTCAGCTCGATCACCCCGCCCGTCTCCGCCAGCGCCTCGGCGGCGTTCTTCACCAGATTGAGGAACACCTGGACCAGCTGGTCGCGGTTGCCCCAGACCGGCGGCAGCGAGGGGTCGTAGGTCTCGACGATGCGCGCATGCCGCGCCACGCCATTGGCGGCGAGCCGGCGCACATGTTCGAGCACCTGGTGGATGTTGACCGGCCCCTGCTCGACCGGGCGGTCGGAGAACACCTCCATCCGGTCCACCAACGCGCGGATGCGGTCGGCCTCGTCCTGGATGAGCTGGGTGAGCTCGCGGTCGCGCTCGGGCACGCTGCCCTCGAGCAGCTGCGCCGCGCCGCGGATGCCCGAGAGCGGGTTCTTCACCTCATGCGCAAGGATCGCCGCCATGCCGGTGACCGAGCGCGCGGCATTGCGGAACCCCATCTGGCGATCGAGCTTCTGCGCGGTGGAGCCGTCGGCGAGTTCCAGCACGGCCCAGTCGGCCGGCTCGCCGAGCGGCGAGACCGTGACCGAGATGCCCTGCTTGGCGAGCCTGGGGCTCTCGAAGCTCATGTCGTGATCGGCGACGATGACGGCGCCGTCGAGCGCCTGGGCGAGCATGGCGAACAGCGGGTGATCGTCGGGCAGCAGCTCGGCGAGTTTCGTCCCCGCCAGCGAGGCGGCGGAGAGGCCGAAGAACTGCTCGGCCGCCTGGTTGGCGCTGCGGAACCGTCCCTCGCGGTCGACCACCACGACCGCGGTCACCATCGCAGCGAGCACCGCGGCCGGGTCGGGCTGCGACGGCTGAGGCCGCAGCAGTCGGACCGGCACCTCGGCGAGGTCCTTCACCGCCGCGAGGGCCCGCCTGCCGCGCGAGGGCCTCATGCGGCGAGCCGCTGATCGGCCGCGTCGATCAGCGGCAGGTAGAACGCATCGATCAGCGCCTCGACTTCGGCCGCTGTCTCGGCGCGATTCACCGCGGCACGGAACTCGGCCGAACCGGGCAGGCCCTTGGAGTACCAGGCGACGTGCTTGCGCGCGAGCCGCACCCCTGGGTGCTCGCCGTGATGGGCGAGCATGGCACGGTAGTGGCCGCGGAGAATCCGCCGCTGCTCCGCAAGCGGCGGGTCGGGCAGGTGCTGCCCGGTGCGCAGGAACTGGGCGGCCTGGGCGAGGAACCAGGGCCGGCCATAGGCACCGCGGCCGACCATCACCCCATCCGCGCCCGAGCGCGCCATCGCCTCGGAGGCATCCTCCACGGTGACGATGTCGCCGTTGACGATCACCGGCAGGCCCACCGCCTGCTTCACCTGCGCGACGAAGTCCCAGTCGGCGTTGCCGGTGTAGAACTGCTGGCGGGTGCGCCCGTGCACGGTGACCATGCGGATGCCGGACTGCTCGGCGATCCGCGCGAGCCGGGGCGCGTTCAGGCTGGCGTGGTCCCAGCCCATGCGCATCTTCAGCGTCACCGGGATCGACACCGCCCGCGCGGTCGCCTCCAGGATCCGCGCGGCCTGCACCTCGTCGCGCATCAGCGCCGAGCCGGCGTGCTGGCCGTTCGTCACCTTCTTCACCGGGCAGCCGAAATTGATGTCGATGATCGCCGCGCCGCGATCCTCGTTCAGCTTCGCCGCCTCGGCCATCGCCTCGGGGTCGCAGCCCGCGAGCTGCACCGCCATCGGCCCCGCCGCCTCGTCGGTCTCGGCCATCTTCAGGGTCTGGCGGTTCTCGCGGATCATCGCCCAGGACGCGATCATCTCGGACACCACCAGCCCCGCGCCCAGGCGGTGCACCAGGCGGCGGAACGGCAGGTCGGTCACGCCCGACATCGGCGCGAGGATCACCGGCGTCTCGATCACCGCCCCCGGCCCGAGCACGATCGGCGCCAGCGGACCCGGCAGACGCTGCGGCCGCGGGACGGTCGATGCGCGCAACGGTGGCGTTTCGGGCGCGTTGTCGGCGCAGCCGCGAGTCTGGGATGCTGGAATGCCCATGATTTGGGCAAACTAGCGATTTGCCCTGTCGTGCGCAACGCGATGGCGGTTGTGCGGGCGACAGGCTGCCCGTAGCGTCCGGCCGCCATGCGGATCGCGGCGCTCATTCTGGCGGCAGGCTCGGGCACCCGGTTCGGGAGCGCCCGGCCGAAGCAGTTCGTGGCCCTGGACGGCGCGCCGATCGTCGCCCGCGCGGCGCGGGCCTTCGCCGACCACCGCCGGATCGACAGTATGACGCTGGTCGGTCCGGTCGAGACCCTCGCCGCCGCGTGTCCCGATTTCCCGGAAGCGGGACTCGTGCCAGGGGGCGCCACCCGCCAGGACAGTGCCCGCGCGGGGCTGGAGGCCCTTGCGGTCGATCCGCCCGACGCGGTGCTGATCCACGACGCCGCCCGCCCCCTCGTGCCTGCGCGCGTGATCGACGCCGTCTGCGATGCCTTGATGGACGGGGCCGAGGCGGTGCTGCCCGCCCTCCCCGTCACCGACACGCTGAAGCGCGCGGCGGACGGGATCGTCACCGGCACCGTCGCCCGCGAAGGCCTGTGGCGCGTTCAGACGCCGCAGGGCTTTCGCTTCGCCCTCATCCTCGCCGCGCACCGCGCCATGGCGGGACAGTCCCTCACCGATGACGGCGCCGTGGCCGAGGCTGCCGGACTGCGCGTGCGTCTGGTGCCGGGTGCGGAGGAGAACCTGAAGGTGACCACCCCCGACGATCTCGCCCGAGCCGAATCGTTGCTGTACACCCGCCTGACGCCGCGCGTCGGCACGGGCTTCGACGTGCACCGCTTCGCGCCCGGCCGCGCGCTGATGCTCTGCGGCATTCGCGTGCCGCACTCTGTTGGACTTGCGGGACATTCCGACGCCGATGTCGGCATTCACGCGCTCTGCGACGCGATCTACGGCGCGCTCGCCGAGGGTGATATCGGCACGCAGTTCCCACCCTCGGATGTCACGTGGAAGGATGCGGACAGCGCCCTGTTTCTACAGCATGCGAGCGAACGCGTAGCCGCCCGCGGGGGACGCATCGTCCACGCCGACGTCACGCTGATCTGCGAGCGGCCGAAGATCGCCCCGCATGCCGCGGCGATGCGGGAACGGCTGGCCGCGCTGATGGGGATTGCGGCTGCCGCAGTCTCGGTGAAGGCCACCACCACCGAGCGGCTCGGCTTCACCGGGCGGGGCGAGGGCATCGCCGCGCAGGCGGCGGTGACGGTGCTGCTGCCATGAAGGAACGGGGCGAGGGGAGCGCGTCCGCTCCCCTCGCGCACCCCTGGGGAGGGTGCCCCTCCCGTTGGTCGGGGC
>CAZHMM010000167.1:0-7895 GCA_964533585.1 uncultured Elioraea sp. | reverse complement strand
TGCCGGCGAGCTTCGGGTAGAGGCGGAAGTAGTTCTGGAAGGTGATCGAGGCGAGGGTCTGGTTCTCCGGCTGGACCGGCACGTGCTCCTTGGCCTCCAGCGCCTGGTGCAGCCCGTCGGAGTAGCGCCTGCCCTCCATCATGCGGCCGGTGAACTCGTCGATGATGACGATCTTGTCGACGCCGTCGCGCGGGTCCTTGCGCACCACGTAGTCGACATCGAGGCGGAACAGCGTGTGCGCCCGCACCGACTGCGTCAGGTGATGCACGATCGTGACGTTGGCGCTGTCGTAGAGGTTGCCCTCCTTGAGGATGCCCGCGTCGCGCAGCATCTGCTCGACCCGCTCATTGCCCACTTCCGTCAGCGAGACGGTCTTGAACTTCTCCTCCTTCTCGTAGGTCGCCGTGTCCTTCACCAGTTCGGCGACCACGGCATCGACCTGGCGGTAGAGCTCGGAGGAGTCGTCCGCCGGGCCGGAGATGATCAGCGGCGTGCGCGCCTCGTCGATCAGGATGGAGTCCACCTCGTCGACGATCGCGTAGTTGAAGTCCCGGTGCACCATGTCGTCGAACCGGTACTTCATGTTGTCGCGCAGGTAGTCGAAGCCGAACTCGTTGTTGGTGCCGTAGGTGATGTCGCAGGCGTAGGCCGCACGGCGCTCGTCGTCGGTGAGGCCGTGCACGATCACGCCGACGGTGAGGCCGAGGAAGCCGTAGATCTGGCCCATCCACTCGGCGTCGCGGCGGGCGAGGTAGTCGTTCACGGTGACGATGTGCACGCCCTTCTCGGTGAGCGCGTTCAGATAGGCGGGCAGGGTGGCGACCAGGGTCTTGCCCTCGCCGGTCTTCATCTCGGCGATCTTGCCCTCGTGCAGCACGATGCCGCCGATCAGCTGGACGTCGAAATGGCGCTGGCCGAGGGTGCGCACGGCCGCCTCGCGGACGGTGGCGAACGCCTCCGGCAGCAGCTCATCCAGCGCCTCGCCCTTGGCCAGCCGCTCGCGGAAGCGGGCGGTCTGGTTGCGCAGCTCCTCGTCGGAGAGCGCCTTCATCTTCGGCTCGAGCGCGTTGATGGCCGGGACGCGCTTCTTCAGCCCCTTGAGCGCACGATCGTTCGAGGTACCGAGAATGACGCGGGCGAGGCGAGAGAGCATGCGACTGTCCTGCGGTGGTCGTGAGGGCGCGGGCTGCGCTGTCGGCGACCCGCCGCCGCCCCGCACGCCATGCGCCGGGGCACCACCAGGGGCAGGGTCCCCCATGTCAGATAGGCGCGGTGCCCGCTGGCCGTCAATCACGCCGCCCGGCGTGACCTCCATGGTGTCACGTCTGGGGGTGGTCGGCTTGAGGGGGAGGGGGCGATCCGCCATGATCCCGGCCGCGGGCGGCGCTTCCGCCATGCCCGCGTGAGGGGTTGCCCAGATGTTCGCCATTTCGCTCCGCGCCGCGCTCCTGGCGACGGCCCTGCTCGCCGCACCACTGGCCGCCACGGCGCAGATTCAGCCGGTCGCGCCGGGCGGCGACCCCGTGGTCGCGCGCGTCGATGGGGCCGAGATCCGCTTCTCCGAGGTCGCCGAGGCGGCGCAGCGCCTGCCCGAGCAGTTCCGCGGCATGCCGCCGCAGATCCTGTTCCCGCTGCTGATCGACCAGATGATCAGCGAGGCCGTGGTGACCCAGGCCGCCCGCAAGGCCGGGTTGCAGGACACGCCGGAGGTGCGGCGGCAGATGGCGCGGATCGAGGATCAGGTGATCCAGCAGGCGCTGATCGGCCGCGAGATCGCCGAGAAGGTGACCGAGCAGGGCCTGCGTGCGCGCTACCAGCGCGAGATCGCGGACCAGCCGGCGGAGGCCGAGGTGCGCGCCCGTCACATCCTCGTGCAGACCGAGAGCGAGGCGCGCGCGATCATCGCCGCGCTCGCGGGCGGTGCGGATTTCGCCGCCACCGCGCGCGAGAAGAGCCGCGGCCCGGGCGCGGCCGAGGGCGGGGATCTCGGCTTCTTCAAGAAGGAGGACATGCCCGAGGCGCTCGGCGAGGCGGCGTTCGCGCTCCAGCCCGGCCAGGTCGGGCCGACGCCTGTGCGCACGCAGTTCGGCTGGCATGTGGTGAAGGTCGAGGAGCGGCGCGAGCAGCCGCGGCCCAGCTTCGAGGAGGCCGAGGCGGGGCTCCGCCGCGCGGCGTCGGAGGAGGTGGCCGAGGCGCTGGTGCAGCGGCTGCGCGGACAGGCGCGGATCGAGCGCTTCGGGCTCGACGGCGCGCCGCTTCCCGCCACCGCCCGCTGAGAGGTCCGCCATGGCCCATCCGGTCTCGCCGCTCGCGGTGCCGTTGCCCGCGTTCCCGCCGATCCCCGGCGTCCGCCTCGGCACGGCGCGGGCGGAGCTCCGCTATGTCGCGCGCGACGACGTGACGATGATGGCGTTCCCGCCCGGCACGACGGTGGCGGGGGTGTTCACGAGGAACCGCTGTCCCGGCGCGCCGGTGGATTGGTGCCGTGAGGCGCTCAAGGGCGGAAAGGCGCGCGCGCTGGTGGTGACGGCGGGGAATTCGAACGTGTTCACCGGGCGCGCCGGCCGCGAGACCTGTGCCGCGACCGCGAAGGCGATGGCGGAGCTGGCGGGGTGCAGGCCGCGGGAGGTGTTCCTCGCCTCCACCGGCGTGATCGGCCAGCGCCTGCCGACCGACAAGCTGGTCGGCGCGCTGCCGGCGCTGTTCGGGATGCTGTCCGAGGATGCGTGGGAGCCGGCCGCGCGCGCGATCATGACCACCGACACCTTCCCGAAGGGCTCGGTGCGCAAGGCGCGGATCGGCGAGACCGAGGTGACGATCGCCGGCATCGCCAAGGGCAGCGGCATGATCGCCCCCGACATGGCGACGATGCTGTGCTTTCTCGCCACCGATGCGAAGGTGCCGGCGCCGGCGTTGCAGAGGCTGCTGGCGAAGGGGGTGGACGGCAGCTTCAACCGCACCACGGTCGATTCCGACACCTCGACCAGCGACACGGTGCTGGTGTTCGCGACCGGGCAGGCCAAGCACGCGCGCGTGCCGGCCGAAGGCGGGGCGATGCTGCGCGACTTCGCGCGCGCGCTGTCCGAGGTGCTGATGGATCTCGCGTTGCAGGTGGTGCGCGACGGCGAGGGGGCGCAGAAGCTGATCCGCATCGATGTCGCTGGCGCGGTGACGGCCCGGTCCGCGCACCGGATCGGCCTGTCGATCGCGAATTCGCCGTTGGTGAAGACGGCGATCGCGGGCGAGGACGCGAATTGGGGCCGGATCGTGATGGCGGTCGGCAAGGCGGGCGAGCCGGCGGATCGCGACCGTCTGTCGGTGGCGGTGGGCGGCGTCTGGATGGCGAAGGACGGCGAGGTGGCGCCCGACTACGACGAGACGCCCGTCGTCGCGCACATGAAGGGCCGCGAGATCCACATCGAGGTCGATCTCGGCCTCGGCCGCGGCCGCGCCACGGTGTGGACCTGCGACCTGACGCACGGCTACATCGACATCAACGGATCGTATCGTTCCTAGGTCGTGCGGGGGGTGTGGGGGCGAGCGTCGCCCCCCACCTCTTGTCCTTCACTGCGTGAGCGGCGGTAGCCAGACCTCGATCCGCCCGCGCGGCAGGTTGCGGTAGTTGATGCCGATATAGCGCACGGCCAGCCGCGGCGGTTCGCGCAGTCCGGCGGCACGCAGCGCGCGATCGATCCGTTCGCCGAGCTGCACCGCCAACCGGCACTGATCCGGGAAGTAGTAGCGGATCTCGCCGTCGGGCCGGGTCCAGCGGATATCGACGAATTCGACGCCGGCGAGCGGCCAGCCGATCCCCTGGGCGAGCTGTGCGCTCCGCTCCTGGATCAGCACGCGATCCTGTCGCGCGGTGACGTGCGGGAAGACGCGCAGGTCCCGCTCGGTCGGCTCGGGCAGGCCGGCGCAGGGGTCGGCCGCGGTCTCCTGCGCGGCGGCGCGGCGCTCCATCGCCTCCGCGTCGCGGCGGGCCGCGGCAGCGGCGGGTGGCTCGGGGCGAGCGTCAGGCTGCATCGGTGCGGGCTCGCCGGTGCAGCGGAGCTGGGCGGCGGTCTCCGTGCCCGGCTCGCCGAGGCGGCCGAGGGCGGAGCAGATCGCCGCGATCGAGGCGGCCTGGCTGGCGAGGTCCTGGCCGAGCTGGGCCAGCAGGCGGCGCGCGTCCGCGGGCGGGAAGATGTGCACGACCAGCCCGACGAAGGCGACCTGTCCCTCGGGCGGGGCGGCGAGGAAGCGCTCGCGGCGTTCCAGCACGAAGCCCGCGGTCTTCAGCCCGAGATCGATCTCGGCGAGGCGGCGGTCGCTCTCGCTTCTCTCGCGCGCGATCCAGACCTGGCTGCCGCCGATGGTGAGCGAGGTCAGCACGGTCGCGATCGAGACGACCACGCCGATGCGCGCGCCGATGCCGCGGCCCTCGCGCCGGGCCCTGGCGGCCTCGGCCTCCAGCTTGGCGATTTCGGCCTCGGCCTTGCGCCGGGCGAGATCGTCGGTGCCGTTCGTGTCCGCCATGCGCCGATCGTAGCATGGCCGGGACGGATCGGCAGCGTTCCGTCAGGCGGGGGCGGCGCCGTGCGGCCAGGCGTTGATCGACCAGTCGTAGGCGTCGGCGTCGATGCGGTTGCGCGCGCGCAACGCGGCGGCGAGCGGCGGTTCGGCGCAGCGCAGCAGATGCGCGAGCACGCCGGCGTCGCTGTCGCCGAAATCCTCGCGGAACCAACTGTAGATCGAGCTGACGACGATGCGGCCATTTGCCCGCACGGTCACGCCGCGCGGATGGTTGACGAAGTCGCGCGCCCCCGCCTCCAGATCGGCTTCGAGCGTGGCCGGGCGCCACGCGGTTCTCTTCAGGTTCGGGCAGCCGATCGAGGCGCAGTTGACGACGTAATGGACGCGCGGATCGCGCCAGATCGGGCGCATGATGCGGTGCTCGATGTCGTCGAGGCTGAGCGCCTCACCCTGCACCTGCATCAGCTTGCGCCCCCAGGGGCCGACGCTGAACAGGCCGGGGCTGATGGCGATGTCGCGGATCGAGCGCACCGGCCAATGCTCCAGGATCAGCAGGACGGTGCGCGCGTTGTAGAGATTGCTCCAGAAGCAGAACTGCTCCGGCCGGTCGAGCGCATCGACATCCGTGCCCTCCAGCATCCGCACATAGGCGGCGAGTGCCGCCTCGTCGGCGCCCTTGGCGGCGGCGTAGGAGACGTGGTGCACGCCGTCCTCGCCGGCATGGACGTGGCGGGCGAGGAAGGTGCCCCACGCCGCGTGATCGACCGCGCGGCGCGCGCGGGGCGTGTGGCGTTGCCAGCGTGGCCAGAGCTCGGCGCGGGTGGCGAGCGCCGGGGTCGTGAGGAGGGCGAGGCTGCCGGCGAGGGCAGCGCGGCGTCCAATCGGCGGCATGGGGGCTCCCGGGGCGGTCTGCCGGGATTTCGTGCTGACGGCGCCGCGGGCTACGCCGAGCCGCGATTACGCGGCCGCGAGGGTCACACCTTGGCGGTGCCGCGCGGCACGGCGGCGGCCTCGGGCGGCGGCTCGACCGGCGTCTCGCCGGGCAGGGTGAGGCGGAACACGGTGCCCTCGGGCCCGGTGCTCTCCAGCGCGATGTCGCCGCCATGGGTGCGCATGACGTCGCGCGCGATCGCGAGCCCCAGCCCCGTGCCGCCGCGCCGGCCGGAGGCGAAGGGGCTGAACAGCGCCTCGCGCACCTTGGGCGGCAGGCCCGGCCCGTCATCGGCGACGGTGATGGTCACCGTCTCGCCCTTGACCGCCGAGACGACGACCCGCCGCGCCCCGGCCTCGAAGCCGTTGCGCAGCAGGTTCAGCAGCACGCGGAACAGCTGGTCACGGTCGGCCAGCACCTCGACCTCGGGCGGAACCTGGTTCTCGACCATCGCGAGCGCGTCGCGTGCCCCGGCCTCGGCCGCGCGCGCGGCCTCCTCGACGAGCGGTGCGAGGGCGAAGCGGTGCAGATCGAGCGGCGGCGGCCCCTCGCGGGCATAGTCGAGCGTCTGCTTGCAGAGCGCGACCGCCCGCTCGACCGAGGACAGCAGCGTCGGCGCCATCTGCCGCACCTTGGGGTCTTCGCTGGTGGTCAGCCGGTCGGAGATCATCAGGGCGGTGGCGAGGATGCCGCGCATGTCGTGGTTGATCTTGGTCACGGCCGTGCCGAGGGCGGCGAGGCGCGATTTCTGCCAGAGCGCGCGGCGGAGTTCGTCCTGCATCGCCGCGAGCTCGGTCTGGGCGCGGCCGATCTCGTCATCGCGCGCAGGCGGGCCGAGCGCCGGCGGCGCCGCCTCGGGGTCCTTGCGGAAGGCAACGATGCTGCCGGTCAGCCGCCGCATCGGCCGCACCAGCAGCCAGTTGAGCGCGAGGAACAGCAGCACGCCGGCGGTGAGCGAGATCGCCAGCGCCTCGGCGAGGATGCGCGCCAGCGCCAGATGCATGTCGCGCTTGAGCGCGCCCGTATCCATGACGATGTCGACGACGGTGTCGGGCTCCTTCGGGCTCGGCCCGATCACGCGCATCAGCCCGGGCGTGGGCGCGACCAGCAGCGTGATGACATCGGCGGCCGCGCGCGGCAGCGGGATCGCGGCGAGGTCGACGGTCTTGACGATCGGCCCCTCGAACGGCCGGGCGAGCGCGAGCACCCGCTGGTCGGCCTTGCGCAGGCTCACCACCTCGACCCCGGCGAGGCGGAGCAGCTGATCCTCGAGCTCTTCGCCGACCACCTGATCGGGCGCGGCTTCGAGGGCGAGGGCGGCAAGATGCGAGGCGTCGATCCGCGTGCCGAGCCAGTCGAGATAGGCGCGGCCGAGCGAGGGCAGCAGGATCAGCGCCTGGGCGACCATGACGAAGGCGACGGTCAGCCAGAGCAGGCGGATCGACAGGCTGCGCGCGGGGCGCGTCTCGTCGGGGCGGCGGTTAGCCATGACCACCGCAGTTTACACCAGACCGGCCGCGACTCGCAGGATCAGGGCGGGGCTCAGCCGAGGTGGCGGTCGAGGAACTCGTGGGTGCGCCGCCAGGCGAGCTCGGCCGAGCCCGGGTCGAAGCTCGCCCGCGCGTCGCAGCCGAAGCCGTGCTGGGCGTTGGCGTAGACGAAGATCTCGACCTCCTTCTGCGCCGCCCGGATCGCATCGACATCGGTCAGCGGGATCGAGGCGTCCTTCTCGCCGAAATGCATCTGCACCGGGCAGCGCGGCCGCTCCTCGCGCGTCGCGGCGATCCCGCCGCCATACCAGCAGGAGGCGGCGGCGAAACGGGAGGTGCGGGTCGCCCCCCACCAGGCGATCGTGCCGCCCCAGCAGAAGCCGATGATGCCGCGCTTCGCCCCGGCCGGCAGCGCCTCGGCGGCGGCCTCGATATCGGCCACCGGGCCGTCGTTGGAGATCTGCGCGCGGAGCTCGCGCCCGCGGGCGACGTCCTGGGCGGTGTAGCCGAGCTCGACCCCGCGTTCGGTGCGGTCGAACAGCGCCGGGCAGACCACGGCGTAGCCGCGGCTCGCGAGCCGGTCGCAGACCGAGCGCATGTGGGCGTTCACGCCGAAGATCTCCTGCACGACGACGAGCCCCTTCGCCGCACGCGCCGGTCCGGCGCTGTAGGCGGAGAGGCTGTGGCCGTCGGCGGCGGTGAGCGTGATGGTCTGGCTCATGCGGTCACTCCCGGTTTGCCGGTGCACGCTAATGCGATCGGCGCGGCGGGGAAACCCGGGCGGGCGGGCGGGCGAAGCCTGTGCAGCAGCACTGCCATCGGGAGGGCCTCATGCACATCCATCCGACCCGTCGTGTCCTGTTCGCCGGCGTGTTTGCCTCGGTCCCGGTCGCGAACGCGCGGGCTAGGGCCGCGACGAGCGGGCGTTGGTTCGCCGAGAACGGGGTGGCGATCCGCGG
>CAZHMM010000166.1:0-7906 GCA_964533585.1 uncultured Elioraea sp. | reverse complement strand
GCACGGTCGGCATCAAGCCGACCTACGGCCGCTGCTCGCGCTGGGGCATCGTCGCGTTCGCCTCCTCCCTCGACCAGGCTGGGCCGATCGCGCGCACGGTGCGCGACGCGGCGATCCTTCTCCGCGAGATGTCGGGCCACGATCCGAAGGACAGCACGAGCGCGGACGTCGCGGTGCCGGATTTCGAGGCTGCGCTCGGCCAGGGCGTGAAGGGGCTCCGCATCGGCGTGCCGAAGGAGTACCGGCTCGACGGCATGGCGCCGGAGATCGAGGCGCTCTGGCAGCAGGGCATCGCCTGGCTGCGGGACGCGGGCGCGACGATCCACGACATCAGCCTGCCGCACACCCGCTACGCCCTGCCGACCTACTACATCGTCGCGCCGGCCGAGGCGTCGTCGAACCTCGCGCGCTATGACGGCGTGCGCTACGGGCTGCGCGTCGAGGAGGGCGAGAGCCTCGACGATCTCTACGAGGCGACGCGCGGCGCCGGCTTCGGCGCGGAGGTGCGCCGGCGCATCCTGATCGGCACCTATGTGCTCTCGGCCGGCTACTACGACGCCTACTATCTCAAGGCGCAGAAGGTGCGCGCGCTGATCCAGCGCGACTTCGACGAGGTGTGGCGCAGCGTCGATGCGATCCTGACGCCCGCGACCCCCTCGTCGGCCTTCGCGATCGGCGAGAAGCTGGACGATCCGGTGACGATGTACCTGAACGACGTGTTCACCGTGCCGGCGAACCTCGCGGGCCTGCCGGGGATCAGTGTGCCGTCGGGGCTGGATGCGTCGGGCCTGCCGCTCGGGTTGCAGGTGCTCGGCCGGGCGTTCGACGAGGAGACGGTGTTCCGGGTGGCCGCCGCGATCGAGGCGGCGGCCGGGTTCGACGCGCTGCCGCAGGTGAGGGCAGGGGCATGACCTACACGCTCGAAGGCCGCACAGGCACCTGGGAAATCGTCTGCGGGCTGGAGATCCATGCCCAGGTGATCTCGAACGCGAAGCTGTTCTCGGGTGCCGCCACGGCGTTCGGCGCGGCGCCGAACACGCAGGTGAGCTTCGTCGATGCCGCGTTCCCCGGCATGCTGCCGGTCATCAACCGCGAATGCGTGGCGCAGGCGATCCGCACGGGGCTCGGGCTGAAGGCGGAGATCAATCTCTGGTCGCGCTTCGACCGCAAGAACTACTTCTACGCCGACCTGCCCGCCGGGTATCAGATCTCGCAGTACCAGCACCCGATCGTCGGCAAGGGCGAGATCGTGATCGACCTCGCCGACGGCACGCAGCGCACCATCGGCATCACGCGCCTGCATCTGGAGCAGGATGCGGGCAAATCGCTGCACGACCAGCACCCGACCAAATCCTACATCGACCTGAACCGCTCCGGCGTGGCGCTGATGGAGATCGTCTCCGAGCCCGACATCCGCTCGCCCGAGGAGGCGGGCGCCTATGTCGCCAAGCTGCGTCAGATCCTGCGCTATCTCGGCACCTGCGACGGCAACATGGAGGAAGGTAGCCTCCGCGCCGACGTGAACGTCTCGGTGCGCAAGCCGGGCGAGATGTACCGCACGCGCTGCGAGGTGAAGAACGTCAACTCGATCCGTTTCGTGATGCAGGCGATCGAGGCCGAGGCGCGGCGGCAGATCGAGGTCTGGGAGTCGGGCGGCGAGGTGCAGCAGGAGACGCGGCTGTTCGATCCCGGTCGCGGCGTCACAAGGCCGATGCGCTCGAAGGAGCACGCGCACGACTACCGCTACTTCCCCGATCCGGACCTGCTGCCGCTGGAGCTTGACCCGGAATGGGTGGAGAGCCTGAAGGCGCATCTGCCCGAGCTGCCTGATGCGAAGGCCGCGCGGTTCCAGCGCGACTACGGGCTCTCGGCCTACGACGCGCGCGTGCTGGTCGCCGAGCAGGCGACGGCCGACTATTACGAGGCCGTCGCCAAGGGGCGCGATGCCAAGCAGGCGGCGAACTGGGTGATGGGCGACCTGTTCGCAGCACTCAACCGCACCGGTCGCGGCATCGCGGACTCGCCCGTCTCGGCCGCCGCTCTGGGCAGGCTGCTCGACCTGATCGCCGACGACACGATCTCCGGCCGCATCGCCAAGCAGGTGTTCGAGGAGATGGTCGACACCGGCGCCGAGCCGGCCGCGATCGTCGAGGCCAAGGGGCTGCGTCAGGTCAAGGACACCGGCGCCATCGATGCGGCCGTCGCGCGGGTGCTCGCCGCCAATGCCGACAAGGTCGCCGAGTACAGGTCGGGCAAGGACAAGCTGTTCGGCTTCTTCGTCGGCCAGGTGATGAAGGCGATGGCGGGGAAGGGGAACCCGGCGCTGGTGAACGAGGCGCTCCGGAAGGCGCTCGGCTGAACCGGCTCTTGCCGGATCGCCGGATCGCCCCTTCTCTTGCTGCGGCCGGTCGCGCGGAACCGGCGGAGGCCCCTTGGCGATGCTGTCGCGTTTCGTTCCCTTCGCGTTCGGCGGCAAGCGCCGCTTCGACCAGCTCTCCGAACAGGAGATCCTCGCCCTCGCGATCGGCGCCGAGGAGGAGGACGGGCGCATCTATGCCACCTACGCCGCCAAGCTGCGCGCCAACTACCCCGCCAGCGCCGCGGTGTTCGACGCCATGGCGGAGGAGGAGAACGAGCACCGCCGCCGCCTGATCGAGCTCTACCGGAAGCGCTTCGGCGACCTGATCGTGCCGATCCGGCGCGAGCACGTGGCCGACTTCTACTCCCGCCGCCCGGTCTGGCTGGTCGAGAGCCTGGGCCTCGAGCGCATCCGCGAGGAGGCGGCCTCGATGGAGCGCGAGGCGCACGACTTCTACATCGCCGCCGCCGGCCGCGCCCAGGATGCCGAGACGCGCAAGCTGCTCGGCGACCTCGCGGCCGTCGAGGCCGGCCACGAGGCGAAGGCCGACCGCCTCGCCGAGACGCATCTCGGCGACGAGGCGCGCGAGCGGGAGGATCTCGCCGATCGCCGCCAGTTCATCCTCACCTGGGTGCAGCCGGGTCTCGCCGGGTTGATGGACGGCTCGGTCTCGACGCTCGCGCCGATCTTCGCCACCGCCTTCGCCACCCAGGATACCTGGACCACCTTCCTGATCGGGCTCTCGGCCTCGGTCGGCGCTGGCATCTCGATGGGCTTCACCGAGGCGGCGCACGACGACGGCAAGCTCTCAGGCCGCGGCGCACCGTGGAAGCGCGGCCTCGCCTCGGGCGTGATGACGACGATCGGCGGGCTCGGCCACGCCCTGCCGTATCTCATCCCGGACTTCTGGACCGCGACCGCGATCGCGCTCGCGATCGTGTTCGTCGAGCTCTGGGCGATCGCCTGGATCCAGAACCGCTACATGGAGACGCCGTGGCTGCGCGCCACCTTCCAGGTCGTGCTGGGCGGCTCGCTGGTGCTCGCCGCCGGCATCCTGATCGGCGGCTCCTGACCCTCAGCCCGGCATGCGCGGCGTGAGCGGGCTGGCCAGCGTCCACTCGGCGATCTCGTCGCGGCGGGCGAACCACACGCCAGGCTTCTGCTTCGCCCAGGCGATGAACGCCTCGACCGTGCGAGAAACGGACGGCCTGCCGGCGATGAAGTCGTGCAGCGGCATGCTCATCATCCGCCGCCGTCGCGCGCCCTCCTCATAGAGCGTCTCGAACTCCTGGCGCAGCACCCGCTCGTAGTTCTCCAGCGGCTGGAGGCTGTTCTGGAAGAACTGCAGGTCGTTCACGTGCGTCATGTACGGCGAGAGCAGGAAGTCGCCGCCATCCACCTGCACGATGAACGGCTCGTCGCGCGAGCGGTCGTCGATCGAATAGGTGAGACCGAGCTCCTTCAGGATCGACAGCGTGTTCGGCCCATATTGCAGCCCGCGCGCGTTGAACCCCTTGGGCCAGACGCCGGTGGCGCGACGCAGGCTCTCGAACCCTGAGCGCAGGAACGCCGTCTCCTCCGCCCGCGGCAGGTGGAACTGCGGCGCGTGCGCGCGACCGCGTCCGCCGCCCTCGTGGCCGCGCCGCACCACCTCGCGCGCGACCTCCGGGTGCGCGTCGATCGAGGCGCCGATCATGAACGAGCTGACGCGGATCCCCTGCCGGTCGAACAGGTCGAGCAGGCGCGGGATGCCCTCGACCGCGCCGTAGCGCCGCATCGAGGCGATCGGGTGGTTGGGGAAGCGTTGCGCGGCCTGCGGCGTGCCAGAGGGGCCCGGCTGAGTGAGTTCCGGCTGATCGCCGTCCGCCTCCATCATCATCGTCACCGAGAGCGCGAGCCGCGCGCCGCCGGGCCAGAACGGCCCGGCGGTCTGCGCGCGTACGCGCACGGCTGGTGCCGCGAGTGCGGCGGCGAGCAAGGTCCGCCGCGCGAGTGTCGTCCGCGATGCCGTAGCTGCCATCGAAGCCCTCCCGTTTGCCGCGCGCAGAGTGGCGCAGCGCGGCCGCACGGACGATCGGCAGAGGCTCACGATCGTGTGAGAAGGGGGGAACCGCCGCCACCTTTCTGCCATTAACACCGCGTGACGCCGCGAACACCTCCTCCGCCGGGCGATGTCCTGCGCCGCGGCGCCGGTTTTCTCGCCTTCCATCGCACCCTCGCCAAGATCGCGCCGATACCGGATGCGGTTCAGGTCGATCCGAGGCTGCCCGATGAGGCCGACCATGCCGCAGCCGCTTGACCTCGCGGTCGCCGGCAACGGCACGATCGCCGCGCTGATCGACCGCAACGCCCGCATCTCCTGGCTCTGCTGGCCGCGGCTGGACGGTGACCCGGTGTTCTGCGCGCTGATGGATGGGCAGAACCCCGACCACGGCTTCGCCACGATCGACCTGCTGCATCATGTCGAGAGCGTGCAGCGCTATCGGCGCAACACCGCCGTCGTCGAGACCGAGCTCGCCGACCGCGACGGCAACCGGCTTCGCGTGATCGACACCGTGCCGCGCTTCCGCCGCTTCGGACGGATGTTCCGCCCGCCCATGCTGGTCCGCCGCGTGGTGCCGCTCAGCGGACGTCCGCGCATCCGCGTCCGCCTCCGCCCGCGCTTCGGCTGGGGCGCGGAGGCACCTGAGATGCGCACCGGCTCCAACCACATTTCCTATCGCGGTCCGGCCAAGGACATGCGCGTCACCACCGACGCGCCGGTCGGCTTCATCGCGCACGAGACCGCCTTCGCGCTCGAGCGGCCGCTCGCGCTGATCATCGGCACGGACGAAAGCATCAGCGAGGCGCCCGGGACGCTCGCGCGCGAGTTCGAGGAGGAGACGACCCACTACTGGCAGGAATGGGTACGCCTGCTCAACGTTCCGTTCGACTGGCAGGAAGCGGTGATCCGCGCGGCGATCGCGCTGGTGCTCTGCGCCCATGACGACACCGGCGCGATCGTCGCCGCGCTGACCACCTCGATCCCCGAGGCGCCGAACACCGCGCGCAACTGGGACTACCGGTTCTGCTGGTTGCGCGACGCGTTCTTCACCGTCCAGGCGCTTAACCGGCTTGGCGAGACGCGCTCGATGGAGAGGTTCATCTCCTACCTGACCGGCGCCGTGCTCGGCGATGCGGGCGTGCCGCTGCGGCCGGTCTATCCGATCGTGCCGAACGGTCCGATGACGGAAGGCGAGGCGGAGGCGCTGGCGGGCTTCCTCGGCCACAGGCCGGTGCGGGTCGGCAATGCCGCGGTTGATCAGCAGCAGAACGATGCCTGGGGCAGCGTGATCCTGGCCGCAGTGCAGATGTTCTTCGACGAGCGCTTGCCGCGGCCGGGCGACGCGGCGTTGTTCCACCAGCTTGAGCCGCTCGCCGCGGCGGCGGCCGATGCGGCGCTGACGCCGGATGCGGGCATCTGGGAGTATCGCGGGCGCAGCCGCGTGCACACCTTCTCGGCGGCGATGTGCTGGGCGGCGGTGGACCGGATGGCGCGCGTCGCCGAGCGGCTGGGCCTCGACGAACAGGCCGGCGAGTTGGCCGCCCGCGCCGAGCCGATCCGCGGCGCGATCCTGAGCCGGGCGTGGAGCGAGCGCGAGCAGGCCTTCGTCGAGAGCCTTGACGGCGAAGGGCTCGATGCGGCGCTGCTGCTGATGCCTGAGATCGGCATCATCGCGCCGTCCGATCGGCGTTTCGTCGCCACTGTCGAGGCGATCCAGAAGCATCTCGCGCGCGACGGATTGCTGCTGCGCTACAGTGCGCCGGACGATTTCGGCGTGCCCGACACGGCGTTTCTGGTGTGCAGCTTCTGGCTGGTCGATGCGCTGCACGAGATCGGCCGCACGGACGAGGCGCGCGCGCTGTTCGAGCGCATCCTTGCCTTGCGCAATCATGTCGGGCTTTTCTCGGAGGATGTCGATCCGCAGACGGGTCAGCTCTGGGGCAACTATCCGCAGACCTATTCGCAGGTGGGACTGATTCTGTCGGCCATGCGCCTGTCGCGAACATGGGAGGAAGGATTTTGGCGCGCCTGGTGATCGTCTCCAATCGTGTGCCGGTGCCGCGGCCGCGCGAACGCCCGCAGGCAGGCGGGCTTGCCGTCGCGCTGAAGGAGGCGCTGGCGACGCGCGAGGCGCTGTGGTTCGGCTGGTCCGGCCAGACCGGCCCGAAGACCGGTGGTGAGCCTCAGATCGCCGCAGTCGGCCAGACAACCTATGCGACGATCGATCTCTCGCCTGAGGACTACCGGCTCTACTACACCGGCTTCTCGAACGGGATGCTTTGGCCGCTGCTGCACTACCGCATGGGGCTTGCCGAGTTCCGCCGCGACGAGTGGGAGGGATACCGGCGCGTGAATGCGGTGTTCGCGCAGAGCCTGAAGCCGCTGCTGCGCGATGACGACGTGATCTGGATCCACGACTTCCACCACTTCCCGCTCGCCGCGGCGCTGCGGGGGGCCGGCGCGAAACAGCGGATCGGCTTCTTCCTGCATGTGCCATTCCCGCCGCTGCCGTTGTTCCAGGCCCTGCCGCAGGGGAACATCCTGCTGCGCGAGCTTGCCTCCTGCGACCTGATCGGCACCCAGACCCCGTCCGACGCCGCGAACCTGCGCGATGCGCTGCGCGGCGCCGGGTTCGACGTGCCGGTGCGGCCGTTCCCGATCGGCATCGAGGCCGAGGAGTTCGCGCGCGAGGCCGAGAAGGCGGTGCGCGGGCAGGACGCGCGTCGGCTCGCGGACAGCCTCAACGGGCGCGCGCTGATCCTGGGCGTCGACCGGCTCGACTACTCGAAGGGTCTGCCGCAGCGGCTGCGCGGCTTCGCTGCCCTGCTGCGCCGTTTCCCGGAGCATCGCGGCCGCGTCACGCTGCTGCAGGTCGCGCCGGTCAGCCGCGGTGACGTGGTGCAGTACCGCGCGCTGCGGCGCGAACTCGACGAGCTTGCCGGGCGCATCAACGGCGAGCACGGCGACATCGACTGGGTGCCGGTGCGCTGGATGACGCGGGCGGTGCCGCGCGCCACGCTCGCCGGCTTCCACCGCATCGCGCGCGTGGGCCTCGTCACGCCGATGCGCGACGGGATGAACCTGGTGGCCAAGGAGTTCGTCGCCGCGCAGGATCCGGCCGATCCCGGCGTGCTCGTGTTGTCCTGCTTCGCCGGTGCGGCCGACGAGCTGAAGGGGGCGATCCTCGTCAATCCGCACGATCCGGACGAGATCGCCGAGGGGCTGAACGCGGCGCTGGTGATGCCCGCCTCGGAACGGCGCGCGCGCTGGACCGGCGACATCGCGGTGCTGCGCCGGAACTCCGCGGCGGCCTGGGCGGAGGGGTTCCTGGCCGCACTCGCCGCGCTCGGAGCGGATGCGCCGCGCGCGGGCGGGCGCTGACACCGCCTCGACAGCGCAGGCGCGGTTTCCTAGGGTCGCCCACCCCTCGGACGGAGCATCGCGGTGATGATCGACCTCTACACATTCGACACTCCCAACGGCCGCAAGATCGGCGTGGCGCT
>CAZHMM010000165.1:0-7990 GCA_964533585.1 uncultured Elioraea sp. | reverse complement strand
GCCCCCCGGCCCCCCCTGGAGGGGCCCCTTTCCGTTGGTCGGGGGCCGCCGTCGCGACCAGCGGGAGCGACGCCCTGGTGGGGGGTGCGGGGGGCCAATGGCCCCCCCGCTACATGAATCGTCGCAGATCGAGCGTGCGCGGATGCTCGCGGCTGACACCGCTGCGCGGCGACGGCATCGGCCCCGGCGTATGCCCATGCGCGAAGAACCGGCTGCGCCGCCGCGCCTCGGCCTCGTTCGCATTCACCGGGAAGGTCTCGTAGGACCGCCCACCCGGATGCGCGACGTGATAGCTGCACCCGCCGAGCGAGCGGCCGGTCCAGGTGTCGTACACGTCGAACACCAGCGGCACCTGCGCGCCGATCGTCGGATGCAGCGCCGAAGGCGGCGCCCACGCCTTGAACCGCACGCCGGCGACGTACTCGCCCTCGGTGCCGGTGGGCTGCAACGGCACCGCGACACCGTTGCAGGCGAGCAAGAAGCGCTCCTCCACCCAGCCGGAGACCTTCGCCTGCACCCGCTCGACCGAACTGTCCACGTAACGGACCGTGCCGCCCGTGTAGGCCTCCTCGCCGAGCACGTGCCAGGGCTCGAGCGCCCGGCGCAGTTCCAGCTCCATCCCCCGCACCGCGATCGTGCCGATCGTGGGAAAACGGAACTCGACATGCGGAGCGAACCAGGCGGGATCGAGCGCGAAGCCGTGCTCGGCGACCTCCTCCAGCACGTCGCGGAAATCCTGCTCGACGAAGTGCGGCAGCATGAAGTCGTCGTGCAGCCGCGTGCCCCAGCGGATCAGCCGGCGCTCGTAGGGCGTCTGCCAGAACCCGGCGATCGCGCCGCGCAGCAGCAATTGCTGCACCAGGCTCATGCGCCAGTGCGGCGGCATCTCGAAGCCGCGGAACTCGACCAGCCCGCGCCGTCCGCCGGAGGAGCCGGGATCGAACAGCTTGTCGATGCAGAACTCGGTGCGATGGGTGTTGCCGGTGACGTCGATCAGCAGGTTGCGAAACAGCCGGTCGGTCATCCAGGGCGGAGTCTCGCCGTCGGGCTTCACCTTCGAGAACGCGATCTCCAATTCGTAGAGCGTGTCGGAGCGGGCCTCGTCCACGCGCGGATGCTGGCTGGTCGGCCCGATGAACTGCCCCGAGAAGAGATAGGAGAGCGAGGGGTGATTATGCCAGAACCCCACCAGCGAGCGCAGCAGATCGGGTCGGCGCAGGAACGGTGAATCGGCGGGCGTGACGCCGCCGACCACCACGTGGTTGCCGCCGCCGGTGCCGATGTGGCGGCCGTCGATATCGAACTTCTCGGCCGCGAGCCCGACCGCACGCGCCTCGGCGTAGAGCTGCTCGGTGCGCTCGGTGAGCTCGCTCCAGGACTGCGACGGATGCACGTTCACCTCGATCACGCCGGGATCGGGCGTGACCGAGAAATGCGTGAGCACCGGATGCCAGGGCGGCTGGTATCCTTCGAGGATCACCTGACGGCCAAGCTCGGCCGCGGTGTCCTCGATCGCGGCGACCAGATCGAGCCAGTCCTCGGCGCGGGTCAGCGGCGGGATGAACACGTGCAGCATGCCGCCGCGGGGCTCGACGCAGAGCGCGGTGCGCACCACGTCCGGCTCCTCCTGGCCGACCACGGGCAGGCGCTGCTCCACGATACGCTGCGCGATCGCCTCGGCTGGCCGGCCGAGCTGCCCGCGCGGCGGCAGCACCGTTCCGGCCGCGAAGGGATCGATCACCGGTTCCAGGTCGATCGCGGCCTCGGAGGCCCAGGGCAGGCTCTCCAGCGGCAGACGGAAACCGATCGGCGAATCGCCCGGGATCAGGAACATCGGCCCCGGACGGAGGAACCACCTGCCGGTCTGCCAGCGCCGATCTGCGCCTGTGCCGGTCCGGTGCAGCGGCAGCACCGTGCCGACATCGGCCGCAAGTCCCTGGCCGAACACACGCGCGAGCCGCGCGCGCTCCAGCGGATCCTTCAGCCTCGCGTGCTCGACGACGACGTTCGCCGGCAGGCGGTTCTCGCGCCAGAGGTAGTAGTGGATGTCCTCATGCGCGGAGATCGCTGCGCCGGGGTCGACCTGAAGCCGCTCGGCGAGACGCTCGGCGAAGCGGCGCGCGACCGCAGCGGTGGCGCTGTCGCGGTCGTCGTCCGAGGCGAGCAGCGCGGGGTCGCGCCAGACCGGCTCACCGTCCATGCGCCAATGCGCATAGAGCGCCCAGCGCGGCAGTTGTTCGCCCGGATACCACTTGCCCTGCGCGTATTGCAGGGCGCCGCCCGGCGCCCAGAGCCGGTGCAGCCGGCGCAGCAGACGCCCCGCCATCGCGCGCTTGGTCGGGCCGAGCGCATCGGTCGTCCACTCCGCACTGTCACGATCCGTGGCCGAGACGAAAGTCGGCTCGCCCCCCATCGTGAGCCGCACCGCCTGTTCGTTCAGCACCGCATCGACGCGCGCCCCGGCCTCGGCGATCGCCGACCATTGCGCCTCCGTGTAGGGCTTGGTGACGCGCGGCGTCTCGGCGATCCGCCGCACCCCCATCTCGAAGCCGAACGTGGTCTCGGCCTTCTCGACCAGGCCGGTGACGGGTGCTGCCGAGACGGGATCGGGCGTGGCGGCGAGCGGGATGTGGCCTTCGCCCGCGAACAGGCCCGAGGTCGGATCGAGTCCGACCCAACCTGCGCCGGGCAGATAGACCTCGCACCAGGCGTGCAGGTCGGTGAAGTCGGCGGGCGGCCCCTCGGGGCCTTCGAGCGGCTTCTCGTCGGCCACGAGCTGGATCAGGTAGCCCGAGCAGAACCGCGCGGCGAAGCCGAGATGGCGCAGCGCCTGCACCAGCAGCCAGCCGGTGTCGCGGCACGAGCCCTTGGCGTTCGCGAGCGTCTCCTCGGGCGACCACACGCCCGGCTCCATCCGCACGATGTAGGCGATCCGGCTGGCGAGCGCGCGGTTGATCTCGACCAGGAAATCGACGGTGCGGCGGCGCTCGCGCGGGATCGCGGCGAGGAATTCGGTGAGCAGCGGTCCGGCGGGCAGCAGCTTGCGGAACGGCGCGAGCTCCTGGTCGAGAATCGGATCGTAGGCGAAGGGAAAATGTTCCGCGTCCGGTTCGAGGAAGAAGTCGAACGGGTTGATGGTCGCCATGTCGGCGACGAGGTCGACCGTGATGTCGAAATGCGCCACGCGCTCGGGGAACACCACGCGGGCGAGGAAGTTGCCCTGCGGGTCCTGCACCCAGTTCAGGAAGTGCGGCTTCGGATCGACCTTGAGCGAATAGGCCAGGATCGGCGTGCGGCAATGCGGCGCCGGCCGCAGCCGGATCGTCTGCGGGCCAAGCGAGACGAGGCGATCATAGCGATAGGACGTGCGGTGCGTCAGCGCGACGTGGATGCTCATCCGTGAAGACCCCCGAGGAAGACCCCCTGTTTTGCAGCGCAGCGTAGCGGGGAGCGGCCGCCGCGTCAGCCGCCCCCTTGGTGCCGCCTGGGTTCACCGCTACCACGGAGGCATGATCACGCTCGACGATGTCCACGCGGCCGCGCGCCGCATCGCCCCGTTCGTGCGCCGCACGCCGCTGGTCGCCGCAGCACCGATGCACCGGCCCCTGGCGGCGGCCGGCGAGATCATGCTCAAGCTCGATACGCTGCAGGTCTCGGGCAGCTTCAAGGCGCGCGGCGCATTCAGCCGCCTCACGCTTCTCGATGACGCGGGGCGGCGCGCCGGGCTTGTCACCGCCTCGGGCGGCAATCACGGCATCGCTGTCGCCTACGCGGCGCGTGCCGCGGCCGCGCCGGCGACCGTGTTCGTGCCCCGCTCGGTGCACCCGGCCAAGGCGCAGCGCATCCGCGACTACGGCGCGCGGCTGGAGGTGGTCGGCGCGGTCTGGGACGAGGCGAACCGCGCGGCGCTCACGCACGCGGAGCAGACAGGGGCGACCTACGTCCACCCCTTCGCCGATCCGGCGGTGGCGGCCGGCCAGGGTACGCTCGCGCTGGAGATGCTGGCCGATGATCCGGCGCTCGACACGATCCTGGTCGCGATCGGCGGCGGCGGGCTCGCGAGCGGTGTGTCGGTCGCGGCCAAGGCACTGAAACCGGGCATCCGCGTGATCGGTGTCGAGCCGACCGGCGCGCCCACGCTGCACGCAAGCCTCGCCGCGGGCGAGGTCGTGACGCTGCCGGCGATCACCACCAAGGTGCCCACGCTCGCGGCCGGCCGCACGGACGAGCGGAATTTCGCCCTGCTGCGCGAGCGGCTGGAGCGCGTGGTGCTGATCGAGGATGCCGACATGGAGACGGCATCGCGGCTGCTGTGGGACGAGGCCGGGATCGCTGCCGACCTCTCGGGGGCGGCTGCGGTGGCGGCGCTGCTTGCCGGCGCCTACCGGCCGACGCCGGGCGAGCGTGTGGCGGCGATCGTCTGCGGGGCGGGCGCGGACGGGATCGGCTGACGCGGAGGCGTCAGTGCAGGCGCTGGGGCAGGTCGGTGATCGCCTTGTCGATCAGCGCGGCGTGGCCGGAGCCGGACATGCCATCGGCGATCAGCCTGCGCGTGGCGGCAACCGCGACATCGGCCGCAACCGCCCGCACTGCGGCGGCGGCCTCGGCCTCTGCCGCCGCGATCCGGTCCATCGCCATGCGCTCGCGGCGCTTCAGCGACGCGGCGAGCTCGGCCTGCATTTCGGCGGCGACGTGCTTCGCCTCCTCGCGCGCATGGGCGAGCACCTGTTCGGCCTCGGCGGCGGCGGCCTCACGCCTGGCCTTGGCCTCGCGCAGCATCGCATCCGCCTCGGCGCGCAGCTTCGCCGCCTCGTCGATCTCGGCGCGGATGCGCTCGCCGCGGGCGTCGAGGGCCGCAAGGATGCGCCCGATCAGCGGCTTCCAGGCGATCGCCAGGAAGATGAAGAACGAGATCGCGACCCAGAGCTTGGGATCGGCCAGCATGACGCCCTCCTCAGCCCCGGCGCGCGGCCAGCACGGCACCGACCGCCGCGCGCGCCGCCGCGGTGTCCGGTGCAGCGCCGATCAGCCGGCCGGTCGCGGCACTCGCCGCCTCGACCGCGACCTGCTCGATCGCGGCCATCGCCCGCGCGCGTGCCTCGCCGATGCGCTGTTCGGCCGCCTCAAGCTCGGCCGCCAGCCGCTTCGACAGCTCGGCCTCGGCCTGCGCGGCCTCGGCCTTGGCCGCCTCGATGGTGGCGCGGATCTGGGCCTGGGCCTCGGCGCGCGCCTTGGCCTGCTCGCGCTCGGCCTCGGCCATCGCCGCGTCCGCCTCGGCCTTCAGCGCGCGTGCCCGCTCCAGGTCGGCCGCGATCGCCGAGGCCCGCTCCTCCAGCATGCGCGCCACCGGCGGCAGCGCCACCTGCGAGACGAGCACGTAGAGCGCCCCGAAGATCACCAGGAGCCAGAATACCTGGGTCAGCAGGAGCGGATTGGCGAAGTCGAGCTGCGGCATCGATCGGACCTCGGACGGTCAGGACGCGGGTAAGCCCCTGACCTCAGGTGAACAGGATGAGGAATGCGATCAGCAGCGCGAACAGAGCGACCGCCTCGGTCAGCGCGAAGCCGAGAATGCCGATCGGGAACACCGCGTCGCGCGAGGCAGGGTTGCGCGCCACCGAGGCGACCATCGAGGAGAAGATGTTGCCGATGCCCACGCCGACGCCGGCGAGCGCGATCACGGCCAGACCGGCACCAAGGGCCTTGGCGGCTTCAACTTCCATCGTTCGTATCCTTTGCGTTGCGGTTTGAGGGTCAGGCGAGGCGGGCCGCGCTCAGTGCAGATGCACCGCGTCGTGCAGGTAGATGCAGGTGAGCACGGCAAAGACATAGGCCTGGAGGAAGGCGACCAGGAACTCGAAGCCGACGAGGGCGACGTTGATCGCGAGCGGGGCGAGCGCGCCCAAGAGGCCGATCGCGCCGGCGCTGCCCATCATCACCACGAAGGTCGCGAACACCTTCAGCATCACGTGCCCGGCGACCATGTTGGCGAACAGGCGCACCGACAGGCTGACCACGCGCGAGAGATACGAGATGATCTCGATCGGGATGATCAACGGCGCCAGCGCCTTGGGCGCGCCCTCGGGGAAGAAGTAGCTGAAGAAGTGCAGCCCGTGGATCGCCAGCGCCACCGCGGTGACCAGGATGAACACCACCAGTGCCAGCGTGAAGGTGACGGCGATGTGGCTGGTAAAGGTGAAGGCGTAGGGCAGCATGCCGAGCATGTTGCCGAACAGGATGAACATGAAGAGGGTGAACACGAACGGGAAGAACTTCTTGCCCTCGTGTCCGATCTGGTCACGCACCAGGCCGTAGATGAACTCATAGGACACCTCGGCGAGGCTCTGGAGCCGGCCGGGCACGCGCGCGCGGGGCTGCATGCCGATCAGCATCAGCGCCGAGATGCAGGCGCCCGCGATCAGCATGTAGAGGTTCGCGTTGGAGAATCCGGCGACGATCGGGGTGAGCTCGAACTGGCTCAGCGCGTCCATCGTCTTGCCTTCGGCAGCCATCAGCTCCCCCGTGTGCGGTCCGGCCCGGGCCCGCGCCGCCCGAGCATCAGGCGGTACACGTTCATCACCCCGGCCGCGCCCCCCAGGAACAGGCCGATGACCATGAAGAGCGGCCGCGTGGAGAGCCACCAGTCGAGGGCGAGGCCGAAGCCCACCCCGACCGCCAGCGCCGAGGCCACCTCCAGCCCGGCACGCACGCCGAGGCCCCAGGGGCTCGGGGATCCCTTGTCCGCCTGCCCGTTCCGGTCGAGACCGGCCTTGGCGCGGGCCGCCCGAAGCCGCTCCTCGAACGAGGCGTCGCGCGCAGGACGGGAGGGATCCTCCAACAGTCGCTCCTCCGACATGCGGTGACCCGCCCGGAAGGCGCGGGCTACCTAGCGGGGGGTTACGGGGGTGTCAAGGAAGCGCGCCGCAGCGCAGCAGCGCGTGGCCGCTACTCCGCCGCCACCGCCGTCGGCACCATCGCCTCGGCCGCCGAGAGATCGACCGAGACGAGCTTCGAGACGCCGCGCTCCGGCATGGTCACGCCGTAGAGCCGGTCCATCCGCGCCATGGTCAGCCGGTGGTGCGTGACGATCAGGAACCGCGTCTGGGTCGCGCGCGCGATCTCGTCCAGCATGTTGCAGAAACGATCCACGTTCGCATCATCGAGCGGCGCGTCCACCTCGTCCAGCACGCAGATCGGCGCGGGGTTGGTCATGAACACGGCGAAGATCAGCGAGAGCGCGGTCAGCGCCTGCTCGCCGCCCGACAGCAGGCTGAGCGTCGTCAGCTTCTTGCCCGGCGGCTGGGCCATGATCTCCAGCCCCGCCTCCAGCGGATCGTCGCTGTCCACCAGCTTCAGATGCGCGGTGCCGCCGCCGAACAGCCGCGTGAACAGCTCCTGGAAGTGGCGGTCCACCTCGGCGAAGCGCGCGGTCAGGCGCTCGCGGCCCTCGCGGTTCAGCGCCCCGATCGCGCCGCGCAGCTTGGCGATCGCGCCGATCAGGTCCTCGCGCTCGGTGTTCAGCGTGGTGATGCGCGCCTCGACCTCGCCCATCTCGTGCTCGGCGGCGAGGTTCACCGGACCCATGCCGTCGCGCTCGCGCATCAGCCGTTCGAGCTTCTTCGCCGCCGCCTCCTCGGCCTCGGCATAGGGCGCGGCGACGGCGGCCCTGGCGATCAGCGCCTCGGCCTGGATGTTCAGCCGCTCGATCACCTGATGCGCGAGATCGAGCGCCGCGATGCGCGCCTGCTTCACGCCCTCCTCGGCGCGCACGAGCGACTCGCGGCGGGCGACGAGCGCGGTCTCGGCCTCGCGGGCGGCGCGGCCGGTCAGCGCCGCCTCGCGCTCGGCGGTGGCGAGGGTGTCGGCCGTCGCACGGCGCGTGGCCTCGGCGGCCGAGAGCGCCGCGAAGGCGGAGGCGCGCTCGGTGGCCAGCGCGGCGGGGCGGTCGGCAAGGGCAGCGCGCTCGGCCTCGGCCTCCGCGCGGCGCGCG
>CAZHMM010000164.1:0-8184 GCA_964533585.1 uncultured Elioraea sp. | reverse complement strand
AGCGCTGACCAGGCGAGCCAATGGCGCACCGGACCCGGCTTCGTGCTGGCCGCGCTGGGCGCCGCCGTCGGGCTCGGCAATATCTGGCGCTTCTCCTATGTCGCCGGTGAAAACGGCGGCGGCGCCTTCGTGCTCGCCTATCTCGTCTGCGTGCTGGCGATCGGCGTGCCGCTGCTGATCGCCGAGCTTGCGATCGGCCGCGCCAGCCACACCGACCCGGTGATGGCCTTCGCCCGCGTCGCGCCCGGCCGGCCTTGGCGCTGGGCCGGCTGGCTCGGCATCGCCGCCTGCATCGCCATCCTCGGCTACTACCCGGCTGTCGCCGGCTGGGTGGCCAACTACCTTTGGCACGTCGCAGCGCACGGAGTGGACGCGCCCGGCACCGTCGACCACGCCGCACGGCTCGGTGCGATGCTGGCCGATCCGGGGCAGGCGCTGCTCTGGCAGGGGGTGGTGCTCGCGGCCGGCACTGCGGTCGTCGCGCTCGGGATCGCTGGCGGGATCGAGCGGGCCAGTTCGATCCTGATGCCGCTGTTCTTCCTGCTGCTGGTCGGGCTCGCGCTGCATGGCCTGACGCTCGACGGTGCGGCGCGCGCGCTCGACTTCCTGTTGCGCCCCGATTGGGCGGCGCTCGCGCGGCCGCGCACCTGGCTCGCCGCGGTGGGGCAGGCGTTCTTTTCGCTCGGCCTCGCCATGGGCATCCTGGTCACGTACGGCGGCTACCTGCCGCGAGCCCAGCGCCTCGCGCCCTCGGCGCTGGTGATCGCGCTCGGCGACACCACGGTCTCGCTGGTGGCGGGGCTGATGATCTTCCCGGCCGTGTTCACCTACGGGTTCGATCCGGCGCAGGGCACGACGCTGGTGTTTGCCGTGCTGCCGGAAGTGTTCGCGGCGATGCCGGCGGGCCGGATCGTGGCGGTGGCGTTCTATCTGCTGCTGTCGATCGCGGCGCTCACCTCACTGGTGTCGCTGATCGAGGTGCCGGTGGCGATGCTGGTCGCGCGGCGGCAGCGAAGGCCGTGGGCGGCGCTGGCCGTTGCCGTCGGCGCGGTCGTGCTCGGTTTGCCGGCCGCCCTCGGGTTCGGCGTGCTCGCGCCCTACCTGCCGGGCGAGCGGCCGTTCCTGGACCGGCTCGACCAGATCGCCTCCGACATCCTGCTGCCGCTCAGCGGGATCGCGATCGCGCTGGTCGCCGGCTGGCGCTGGCAGCGGGACGCGGCGCTCGGCGAGGCCGGGCTGGCGGGCGGGGCCGGTCTGCTCTGGCTCTGGAGCCTGCGCGCGCTGCTGCCTGCGGCGATCTCGCTCGCCATGGCGCGGGGGCTCGGGCTGCTCTGACCGGCAGCGCGCCGGCGTCAGGGCAGTTCGGCCAGGGCCTGCTCCAGGTCGGCGATGATGTCGGCCACGCTCTCCAGGCCGATCGACAGCCGCACCACCTCCGGCCCCGCTCCGGCCGCCGCCAGTTGCTCGGGCGTGAGCTGGCGATGGGTGGTCGAGGCAGGGTGGATGATCAGCGACCGGCAGTCGCCGATATTGGCGAGGTGGCTGAAGAGCTGCACGGACTCGACCACCTTGATCCCGGCCTCGTAGCCGCCCTTGAGGCCGAAGGTGAACACCGCGCCGGCGCCACGCGGCAGGTAGCGTTGCGCCAGCGCATGAAACCGGCTGGAGGACAGGCCGGCATACGAGACCCAGGCCACCTTCGGGTGCTGCTCCAGCCATGCGGCGACGGCGAGCGCATTGGCGCAGTGCCGTTCCATCCGCAGCGGCAGCGTCTCGATGCCGGCGAGCGTGAGGAACGCGTTGAGCGGCGCCTGCGACGGGCCGAGATCACGCAGGCCCACCGCGTGTCCGTAGACCGAAAAGGCGAGGTCGCCGAAGGTCTCGAAGAAGCGCAGGCCGTGATAGCCAGGCTCGGGCTCGGCGAGCGCCGGGAACCGTCCGTCGCGGCTCCAGTCGAAGCGGCCGCTGTCGACCACCGCGCCGCCGATGGAGGTGCCATTGCCCGACAGGAACTTGGTGGTGGAGTGCACGACCAAGGTCGCGCCGTGCTCGATCGGCCGGCAGAGCCACGGGGTCGCGAGCGTGTTGTCGACGATCAGCGGCACACCGGCTGCATCGGCGATCTCCGCGATGGCGCGCAGGTCGATGACGACGCCGCCGGGATTGGCGAGGCTCTCGACGAAGATCGCCTTGGTCTTCGCGGTGACGGCGGCGCGCACGCTTGCGGGATCGGTCGCGTCGACGAACCGCGTCACCCAGCCGAAGGCGCGCGCGAACGCGTTGCCCATCTGGTTGAGCGATCCGCCATAGAGCTGGCGCGCGGCCACGATCTCGTCGCCCGGCCGCATCAGCGGAAACAGCGCCACCAGTTGCGCCGCGTGGCCGGAGGAGGTCGCGATCGCGCCGCGTCCGCCCTCCAGGCTTGCGAGGCGTTCCTCGAGCACCGACACCGTCGGGTTGGTCAGGCGGGAGTAGATGAAGCCCGCCTGCTGGAGGTTGAACAGCGTCGCGGCGTGGTCGGCGTCGTCGAAAACGAAGCTGGTGGTCTGATAGATCGGTGTGGCGCGCGCACCGGTCGCGGGGTCGGGGGCGGCGCCGGCGTGGATCGCGCGGGTCTCGAAGCCGAAGGTGCGGGTCTGGCTCATCGGATCACATCAGCTTGCGGGTGGCGCGGGCGAGGGGGCGGCGCCGGCTGGTGAGCAGCTGGGTGTTGATGCCCTGCCAGCCGAGCTCGCCGAACAGTCGCATGTATTCGATCTTGGGGCAGCGGTTCATCACCACGCGCAGCCCGGCAGCCTCGGCCCGCGCCGCGGCCGCATCGTTGCGCACGCCGAGCTGCATCCAGACCACCTTGGCGCCGATCGCGATCGCCTGGTCGGTGATCGGGCCGGCCGCCTCGGAATTGCGGAAGATATCGACCATATCCGGCGTCAAGGGCAGCGCGGCGAGGTCGGGATAGACCGTCTCGCCGAGGATGGTCTCTCCGGCCGCGCGGGGATTGACCGGGATAATCCGGTAGCCCTTGGTCTGGAGATACTTCATGGCGAAGAAGCTCGGCCGGTTCCAGTCGGGGCTGGCGCCGACCATGGCGATCACGCGCACCTCGCGCAGGATCTCGCGCAGCAGGTCGTCGCTGTAGTGATCGTGAGAGGTCATCGGGCGGGCTTTCAACTCTGTCGGTGTGGAGACTGCGAGGGTTCAGTCTTCCACGGACTTGCGGTGAGTGCAGCACCGGCGCGCCGGGTGAGCGAAGCGCGCCGACACCGGGGAGAAGGGAACCTGGCGTGCGGCGTCGATTGACACGATCTGGCTGATCGTCTTGATATTCGGTCGCTTGACTGTCGCAAGTTCGCGCGGCCGGCGATATGCCACGTCGCCAGAAGGGCGGCGACTCGCGCCGATGTCCTATGGACGGCGCATGACGCGCACCGGTTGGAGGAGATCCCGCACGATGGCCCGAGTGGAGGAGAGGCGTCCAGCCCGCGCCGGGAGGATCAACTCCGCGTGCGGGCCAGCGCGGTCAGGGGACCGGGATGCCGCCGACGAGGCGACGGTCGCGACCGGCGACGAGGCGGGGATCGACGGCGGTCAGGCGGCGCAGTGACCCGCGCAGATGGGCCGGCCGAGCGGCCATTGCGGGGGGTGCTGTTCGACATGGACGGCGTCGTCACCGACACGGCCGGCGCGCATGCGGCTGCCTGGAAGCAGCTTTTCGATGCATTCCTGCACGCCCGCGCCGCGGCCACCGGTGCGGCGTTCGAGCCGTTCGACGCGGAGCGCGACTACCGTGCCCATGTCGACGGCAAGCCGCGTCACGCCGGGGTCGAGAGCTTCCTCAGCGCGCGCGGCATCGCGCTGCCTTATGGCGAGCCCGAGGACGGGCCGGACCGCGAGACCATTTGCGGGCTCGCCGCGCGCAAGAACGCGTACTTCCGGGCGTGGCTCGAAACGCATCCCGTGAGGCCGTTCCCCGGTACGCTGCATCTGCTGCGGCAGCTGCGCCATGCGGGGCTCGGCACGGCGCTGTTCTCCGCCAGCCGCAACGCCCCCGCCGTGCTGGCGAGCGCCGGGCTGTCGGAGCTGTTCGACGTCGTGCTCGACGGCGCGGAGCTCGCGCGGCGCGGCCTGCCCGGCAAGCCCGATCCGGCGATGCTGCTGGAGACGGCTTCGGCACTCGGCGTGCCGCCCGGCGAGGCGGCTGTGATCGAGGATGCCGTGGCCGGTGTCGAGGCCGCGGCGGCCGGCGGGTTCGGGCTGATCGTCGGCGTCGATCGCCACGGCGACGGCGAGCGCTTGCGTGCGGCCGGTGCGACCGCGGTTGTGGGCGATCTTGCCGAACTTCGCCTGACGCCTGCGCGCGCCCTCGCCGTCAAGACGCTCGCCGCCGTTCCGTCCGTCTGGGACCATCTGGAGGCGATCCGCGCGCGGCTCGACGGACGCCGGCTTCTCGTCTGCCTCGATTATGACGGCACGCTGACGCCGATCGTCGCCGACCACACCAAGGCGCTGCTCGGCGAGGACATGCGCGCGGCGGTCGACCGGCTGGCGCGGCGCTGTCCGGTGGCGATCGTCAGCGGCCGCGATCTCGCGATGCTGCGCCGCCTCGTGCCGCTCGACCATGTGATCTTCGCCGGCAGCCATGGCTTCGAGATCGCCGCCGCTGACGGATCCTTCGGGCCGATCGAGCGCGGCGCCGAGTTCCTGCCCGCGCTCGATGCGGCGGAGGAGGCGCTGCGCGCTGCCCTCGCCGGACTCCCCGGCCACTCGGTCGAGCGCAAGCGCTTCTCGATCGCGGTGCACTATCGTCAGGTCGCGCCCGGCGATGAGCCGGCGCTGCGGGCGGTGGTGGACGAGGTGCTGCGCGCACATCCGCGGCTGAAGCGCGGGCTCGGCAAGAAGGTGTTCGAGCTGCAGCCCGACCTGCCATGGAACAAGGGCGAGGCGGTGCTCTGGATCGCCGAGCGGCTCGGCTTCGCTGCACCGGATGCGGTGACCGTCTATCTCGGCGACGACATCACCGACGAGCACGCGTTCCGCGCGCTGGCCGGGCGCGGCCTCGGCATCGTGGTCCGCAGCGCGGATGCGCGGCCGACCGCGGCGGACTACGCGCTCGCAGACACCGAGGAGGTGCGGCGCTTCATCGACATGCTGGACGCAATCGCCGCGCCCGACGACAGCGGAGACGAGACCCGTCGATGACGACCGATGCGAGCGGCTGGACCTTCGCCTATGACGGCTATCGGCCCGACCAGGAAGGGCTGCGGGAGGCGCTCTGCACGCTTGGAAACGGCGTGTTCGCGACGCGCGGCGCCAGCCCGGACAGCCGCGACGACGGCGTGCACTATCCCGGCACCTACCTGGCGGGGGGCTACAACCGCCTCACCTCGCACATCGCCGGCCGCGACGTGGAGAACGAGGATCTTGTCAATTGGCCGAACTGGCTGCCGCTCACCTTCCGCATCGACGAGGAGGACTGGTTCCGCATCGACGATGTCGAGGTTCTCGCCTACCGTCAGGCGCTCGATCTGCGCGAAGGCGTGCTGCATCGCGACCTGCGCTTCCGCGACCGGCGCGGGCGGACGACGCGCTGGCGCGAGCGCCGTCTCGTGAGCATGGCGGTGCCGAATCTCGCCGCGCTGGAGGTCGAGCTGACTCCGGAGGATTGGTCCGGGCAGGTGACGATCCGCAGCGCGCTCGACGGCACGGTGACCAACAACGGCGTCGCGCGCTATCGCGCTCTGAAGGGCCGGCACCTCGAGACGGTCGCGCGGCGGGCCTGCGAGGACGGGACGCTGCTGCTGTCCGTGCGCACCAACCAGTCCGGCATCCACTGTGCGCAGGCGGCCCGCACCGCGCTCTTTCACGACGATGCGCGGCACGACACCGACCGCCGGATCGAGGCCGAGGCGGACGCGATCGCCGAGCTGCTCGCCCTGACGATGCGCGAGGGCGAGGCGGTCACGGTGGAGAAGACCGTCGCCCTGCACAGCTCGCTCGACCCGGCGATCTCCGAGCCCGCCCTCGCCGCACGCGAGACCCTTGCGGCAGCGGGCCGTTTCGCGACCCTGCTCGAGGCCCATGCGATCGCCTGGCGCCATCTCTGGGAGGAGTGCGACATCACGCTCGATGATCAGGCGAATGGCGCGACCCAGCTCAAGCTCCGCATGCACGTCTTCCACCTGCTGCAGACGATCTCGATGCACACGGTGGAGCGCGATGTCGGCGCGCCGGCGCGCGGCTGGCACGGCGAGGCGTATCGCGGTCACGTGTTCTGGGACGAGCTCTTCATCTTTCCCTTCCTGACCCTGCGCCTGCCGGTGCTGACGCGCGCGCTGCTGCGCTACCGCTACCGCCGCCTCGGTGAGGCGCGGCGCGCCGCGCGCGCGGCCGGCTTCGAAGGGGCGATGTTTCCCTGGCAGAGCGGCAGCACCGGCCGCGAGGAGACGCAGCATCTCCACCTCAATCCGCGCTCGGGCCGCTGGAACCCCGACAACACGCATCGCCAGCGGCACATCAACGCGGCGATCGCCTACAACATCTGGGAATACCACCAGGTCACCGACGACCACGACTTCCTCTATTTCTACGGCGCCGAAATGATGCTGGAGATCGCCCGCTTCTGGGCCTCGATCGCCACCTACAACGCCGAGATCGACCGCTATGAGATCAAGGGCGTGATGGGGCCGGACGAGTATCACACCGCCTATCCGGGCCGCGATCCGGCGACCGAGGGCGGGCTCGACAACAACGCCTACACCAACGTCATGGCGGCCTGGGTGTTGACGCGCGCGCTCGATGTGCTGGACCTGCTGCCGAAGGCGCGTGCACGCCAACTCTGCGAGCGGATCGGGCTCGGGCTCGAGGAGACCGAGCGCTGGCAAGAGATCAGCCGCAAGCTGCGCGTGCCGTTTCACGACGACGGCATCATCAGCGCGTTCGAAGGCTATGAGGCGCTCGAGGAGCTCGACTGGGAAGCCTACCGGCGCAAGTACGGCGACATCCAGCGGCTCGACCGCATCCTGGAAGCGGAAGGCGACAGCCCGAACCGCTACAAGGTCTCGAAGCAGGCCGATGTGCTGATGCTGTTCTACCTGTTCTCGGCCGACGAGCTGCGGATCCTGTTCGAGCAGCTCGGCTACCCCTTCGCCTACGACACGATCCCGAAGAACATTGCCTACTACATGCAGCGCACCTCCGACGGATCGACGCTGAGCCTGGTCGCGCATTCCTGGGTGCTGGCGCGCGCCGACCGCCCGGGCTCGTGGCACCTGTTCCAGAAGGCGCTCGACAGCGACATCGCCGACATCCAGGGCGGCACGACGCCCGAGGGCATCCATTGCGGCGCCATGGCCGGCACGATCGACCTGGTGCAGCGCTGCTATCTCGGCATCGAGATGCGCGCCAATGTGCTCCTGTTCGACCCGGCCCTCGCCGACGACCTCGCCCGCGTGAACGTGCGGCTGCGCTATCGCCGGCAGGTGCTGGACGTGCAGGCGACGCACGATGTGCTGAGCATCCGCAGCCGCTCCTTCACGGCCGATGCGATCACGGTCGCCTACCGCAACCGGGTGCGTGACCTCGCTCCCGGCGAGACGTGCGAGTTCCGGCTGCTGAAGCCCGAGGAGCGCGACCGCGACGAGAACCGCCGCGACCGGCCCAGAGCGCGAGAGCAGGCGGCGGGCAGGACGTGATGGCGCGGCGGGGCCGGATCGGGTGCTGTCCCGGCGCGGCGGGAACACGCCGTCGCGAGGCCGGCCGTCGACCGCCTGCGCGTCGGCCGATGGCGGCGCGGCCGACCGACCGACCGCGTCAGCCGTCGTCTTGGCCTCGGCATCTGGCCGGAGCCGCAATCCGCAGGCGGGCCATCCTGAAAGGCGTCGCCCTGGTGGATCTGGCACAGCGCGCCGCAGCGCTGTCGCGCGCAGCCTGAAGGCCCGATCGGCTGGACCGCGAGCAATCCGTGCCGGCATGCCGGCGCACGACGCTGGCAGAGCAAGGGTTCAGGGCTCAGGGACCCGATCGGGCAGGTCTCAAGGTGGGCAGAGCTCCGTATCCGCAACAAGCGGGCGCGGCGTGCGTTCCGAACGCGCAGCGGCGAGCCCGAGACGCGGGCGGGGCGGGAAAGCTGCGACGCTCGGGGCGGTCACCATCGGCGAATGGCGGGGTTCGGGCAAGCTGGCGGAG
>CAZHMM010000163.1:0-8240 GCA_964533585.1 uncultured Elioraea sp. | reverse complement strand
CGCTACAGCAGGCCGCGCGCGATCCCGCCATCGACGTTGACGGTCTGGCCGGTGACATAGCCGGCGCGCGGGCTCGCGAGCCACACCACCATCGCCGCCACCTCGTCCGGGTCGCCGAACCGGCCGAGCGGAATCTCGTGGGCGAACTCGGCGATGACCGCCTCGCGCGCGACCCCGCGTTCGGCGGCGAGCCGGTCGGCGCGTTCGGTCCAGAGCCGGGTCAGCGTCCGCCCGGGAGCGACCGAGTTCACGCGGATCCCCTCGGCCGCGAGCTCGCCGGCGAGCGTCTTCACCAGCGCCAGCAGCCCGGCCTTGTGCACGTTCGAGACCACCTGATTCGGATAGGGCATGCGCGCGGAGGCGGCGCCGAGGATCACGATCGAGGGCTCGCGCCCTGACCGCAGCAGCGGCAGCGCGGCGCGGATCACGCGCACGGCCGAGAGCACGTTGAAGCCGTAATTGCCCTGCCAGTCCTCGTCGGTCAGCGCCTCGAAGCGAGCGCGGATCGAGCCGCCGACGCAGTCGATCACCGCATCGAGCCCGCCGAGCGCCTCGCCTGCGGCCGCGACCAGCCGGTCGGCCGCGCCGGCCTGGGTGATGTCGGCGATGGCGGTCGCGGGCCGCCGTCCGGTCGCGCGGCCGATCCGATCCGCGGTCGCCTCGATCCCCGGCTGCCCGCGCGCGGCGATCAGCAGGCGTGCGCCCTCCTCGGCGAGCAGCCGCGCGGTCGCCGCGCCGATGCCGGCCGAGGCGCCCACCACCAGCACGCGCCGGCCGTCATATCGGAGATCCATGCACCCTCCTCGCGATCCATCCATACAGCCTGAACATCGGCATGACGGTCGAGGCGATCAGGGCGATGCGCACGATCTGGAACGCCGTCACCACCGTCGCATCGACCCGCATGATCTTCGCCGTCAGCACCATCTCGGTGATGCCGGCCGGCGCGAGCGACAGGAACGCGACGGTGAACGGCAGGCCGGTCGCCGCCGCGAGCGCCGCCCCGCCGGCGGCCGAGGCGAGGATCAGCAGTGCCGCGATCACCACCGCCGCCATCGCCACCCGCGGCAGGCGGGCGAGGCTCTCGCGCTTGAAGCGCGTGCCGAGCGCGATGCCGATCGCGAGCTGGGCCAGCACCAGGGCGATCCAGGGCACCGCGGCGGGAAAAGGATCGACCGCGGCAAAGGCGGCGGTGCCGAGCATCGGCCCGACCAGCCAGGGATTCGGGAAGCCGAGCGGCTTCAGCGCATAGGCGCAGAGCACGGCCAGACCCAGCACTGGGAACAGCGCGAGCGGGTGCGCCCCCGCCGGGGCGACGTCCTCGATCGTGCCGCCGGTGCCGAAGGCGACGACCAGCACCGGCACCACCAGGACGATGCCGGCGACGCGGATCGCGTGCACGGTCGCCACCGCATCGGGATCGCCGCCATAGCGGCGCGCGACCAGCGCCATGTCGGCCATGCCGGCTGCGGCGGTGGCGAAGAAGGCGGTGCGCGGATCGACCCGGCCGAGCGGGCGCAGCAGGAATGCCGCCGCCGTGGTGGTGGTGATGACGCCGATCGCCGCCACCGCGATCGCCGGCGTCAGCGCCGCGACCGAGGCGAGCACCGTCGGGGTCATGCGCAGGCCGATCGCGACGCCGACCACCGCCTGGCCGAGCTCGCGGCCCATCGGAATCTGCTGCAGCCGCCAGCCGGCGAGACTCGCCGCCGCGGTCCCCACCATGGGGCCGATCATCCAGGCGAGCGGCACGCGGAGCTGCCAGGCGATCGCGCCGCCGACCACGCCGAGCACGAGCGCCAGGGCGACCGGGGCGAGGCGCCCGGCCGGGGGGGCCACGGTCTGCGCCGGTCGCGGGGACGGGGGCGCGTCGCTCATTCGGGGCTGTGCGGGATGCGCATGGCGCCGCGGAGGGTTCGCTCGCGTCCCGCGAGTGTCAATTGTCAACAGGTGGGGGCAGGCAGGTCGGCCCGGCACGGCTGCCCGCGTGCCGCCAGCCGTCGAGATCGCCAACCGTTGACGGTTGACACTTTGACCCCGTAGAGAAACCGCGCAAGCATGAGGCCAAGGCGGCGATCCGCGCCGCGACCCCAGGGAGGATCCCATCGATGACGTCGGGCAAGCCCACATTCTCGCGCCGTACCGCGCTCGGCCTCGCCGCCGGCGCCGCCCTTGCCGCGCCGCTGCCGCTGCGCGCCCAGACCTTCCCCGACCGGCCGGTGACCATCCTCGTGCCGTTCGCCACCGGCGGCTACAACGACCGCTATGCGCGCGCGATGGCGCCGTTCCTGTCCAAGCAGCTCGGCCAGCCCGTGACGGTGGTGAACCGGCCCGGCGGCGGCACCATGCTCGGCAACATGTTCTATCTCCAGCAGCCGGATGACGGCTACATGGTGATGGTGCACTCGGCGGCGCCGTTCATTCCGCAGACCATCCTGCTGCAGAACGCGCCGTACAAGGCCGAGGATTTCTGGATGATCAACCTGCCGTCGCGCGACGCCACGCTGGCCGCGACGGCGTCGGGCAAGCCGATCAACACGATCGACGAGGTGGTGGCGGCGCTGAAGGCCAACCCGCGCAGCCTCACGCTCGGGGTGCAGCCGGCCTCGGCCGACTTCGTCAACGTGGCGCTGTTCCTCGCCGGGCATGGCATCGACCGCAACCGCGCGCGCATCGTCACCTATGCCGATGGCGGCGGCCCGGCCCGCACCGCGACGGTCGGTGGCCATGTCGATGTCGGCTTCGTCGGCGGTGAGGGCTTCCTGCCGCTGAAGGAGCGCATCAAGCCGCTGATGGTGTTCTCCGACCAGAAGGACCCGGACTTCTTCCCCGAGGCGGCTCTCTGGGCCGACCACGCCAAGGCGAACAACATCACGCTAGAGTTCGTCGAGGGCTCGCAGCGCGGCTTCGTCGTGCTGCGCCGGTTCGTCGAGCGCGTGCCCGACCGTTACAAGATCCTCGAAGCCGCGATCGAGCGCGCGACCAAGGATCCGGAATGCGTCGCCGCGCTGAAGGGGCAGCAGCTCGCCACCACCTGGTACGGGCCGGAAGCGTCGAACCGGGCCTATCTGAACGCCTTCAACACGATGCAGAAATACGTGGACCTGCTGAAGCAGGCCTGACGCGCGGGCGGGGCCGTCCGGCCCCGCCGCCACCGCCTGGGGGGACGGTCGGATGGAGCCATCGGCTGAGCGGCGGATCGCCTGGGGCCACCTTGCTTTGGTCACCGCGCTCGCTGCCGCCGCGGTTGCCTACCTGATCGACGCGCGCGGCGTCTCGCTCCACCCGCACAACCTGCTGTTCCTCCAGCCCACCGCGATCCTGGTGCTGGTGCTCTGGGCGATCATCGCGATCGCCTGCCTGCGCGGCGACCGGTCCGGCGAGGCGCCGAGGCAGACCTGGCCGGAACGGCTCAAGGTGCTGGCGCTGGTCGGCACGTTCGGGCTGTTCATCCTCGGCCTTGAGCGGATCGGCTACGACATCGCCGCCTGGGCCTTCGTCACCGCCGCACTCGCGATCGGCGGCGAGCGGCGCCCGCTGATGCTCGCCCTGTTCCCCGCGGCCTTCGTCGCGGCGGTGATCCTCGCCTTCAAGGCGATGATCCCCTATCCGCTCGTCACCGCCATCCTGTGAGCGCCGCATGATCGACATCCCCGCAGCGGGCTCGGCGGTCGCGCTGCTCGCGGGCTCGCTCGATGCCTGGATCTGGGTGATCCCCGGATTGCTGATCGGGCTCGTGTTCGGCGCGCTGCCCGGCGTGTCGGTGTCGATGGCGATGGCGCTGGTGCTGCCGGCGACCCTCTACATGGACTTCCTGCCGGCGATCATCTTCCTCACCTCGGTCTACACGGGGGCGGGGTTCGGCGGCTCGGTGCCGGCCGTGCTGATGGGCATCCCGGGCACCTCCTCGGCGGTCGCCACCACCTTCGACGGCTATCCGATGGCGCGCTCGGGCCGGCACAACGAGGCGCTCGGCGTGGCGCTGTTCGCCTCCTGTCTCGGCGTGCTCGCCTCCTACGCGGTGCTGTTCGTGCTGGTGCAGCCGCTCGCCGAGCTCGTGCTGATGATCGGCCCCTACGAGATGTTCGCGATCGCGGTCTGGGGCATGGTGCTGCTCGGCTCGCTCGGCGGCACCTCGATCAGCCGCGGCCTGTTCGCCTCGGCGATCGGCGTGCTGATCGGCACGGTGGGGATGAACACCGCCGGGTACATGCGCGGCACCATGGGCGTGCCCTGGCTGCTCGACGGCGTGCCGACCATCCCGGCGATGGTGGGGCTGCTCGCGGCGAGCCAGCTGTTCGGCCTGGTCAACGCCACCTTCCTGGTCGAGTCGGAGCAGGACCGGAAGATCAGCCTCGGCCGCATCCTGGCCGGCTGCGCGCTGGTGTTCCGCCACCCCGGGGTGATGCTGCGCGGCTCGATGATCGGCGCCATGGTCGGCGCGATCCCGGGCGTGGGCTCCTCGATCGCCAATCTGCTGTCCTATGCCGAGACGCGGCGGACGGCTAAGGACGGCGCGAGCTTCGGCACCGGCAACCCCAAGGGCGTGATCGCCTCCGAGAGCGCGAATTCCAGCTCCGAGGGCGGGGCGATGGCGACCATGCTGGCGCTGGGCATTCCCGGCGGCGGCGCCACCGCGATCCTGCTTGCCGCCTTCGCCATGCACAACGTCGTCGGCGGGCCCCGCTTCATCGACCAGAACCGCGACATCGTCTACGCGATCATCCTGTCGAACTTCGCCCAGGCGGTGCTGCTGGTGTTCGTCGGCACCGCCTTCGTGTTCGCCGCCTCGACGATCGTGCGCCTGCCGCTGCGCATCCTCATTCCCTGCGTGCTGGTGGTCGCGACCATGGGCGCCTTCGCGATCGAGGGCTCCTCGGCCGGGCCGATCACGCTTTTCGCGTTCGCCGTGCTGGGCTGGCTGTTGTCGCGCTTCGGCTATCCGGTCGCCGCGGTGGTGGTGGGGCTGCTGCTCGGCCGGCTGATCGAGACCGAGCTGCTGCGCGCCTACCAGATGGCGGGCGGCGACTGGCGCGAGGTGCTGAACCATCCCGGCGCCCTGGTCATCTTCGTGCTGATGGTCCTCTCGCTCGGGTTCTCGATGTGGAAGGACCGGCGCCGGCGCCTCGGAGACGCGGTTTCGGCCTGACATCGCCGCGGGTTTTGCAATTCGCTTGCCGCCGCGCGTGTGCCGCATGATCATAGGCGTTGGACCGCAGGATCACCGCCGCCACAATGCCCGGCTTTTCCCATATGCGGACCGACTCCGGCCCGCCTCTCTATGCCGCGCTCGATCTCGGCACCAACAACTGCCGCCTGCTCGTCGCCACCCCGCTGACGCGCGGGTTCCGGGTGATCGACAGCTTCTCGCGCATGGTGCGGCTGGGCGAGGGCCTCGGCAGCACCGGCCGGCTCTGCGAGGCGGCGATGGAGCGGGCACTCGACGCGATCGCGCTCTGCGCCGAGCGGCTGGCGCGCCGGCCGACCCGCCGGGTGCGCGCGGTCGCGACCGAGGCCTGCCGCAAGGCCTCGAACGGCGAAGGGTTCCTCGCCCGCGTGCGCGAGGCCACCGGGATCGAGTTCGAGGTGATCGGACCGCGTGAGGAGGCCGAGCTTGCCGTCGAGTCGTGCGCCTCGCTGCTGGCCGGGCCCGAGCACCGCGCCCTGCTGTTCGACATCGGCGGCGGCTCGACCGAGCTTGCCTGGCTGCGCGCTCGCCGACCCGGCGAGTCGCCCTCGGAGGTGATCGGGTACGCCTCGGTGCCGCTCGGCGTGGTGACGCTGGCCGAGCGCTGGGGCGAGCGCGCCTTCACCGGCGAGGGCTTCGGCGCCATGGTGGAGGACGCGGTCGCCGCCTTCCGTCCGTTCGACGAGATCCACCGCATCGGCGACGAGATCGGCCGCGGCGGCGTCCGCCTGATCGGCACCTCGGGCACGGTGACGACGCTCGCCGGGGTGGCGCTCGGCCTGCCGCGCTATTCGCGCGCGCTGATCGACGGGCACACGCTCTCCGGCGCGGAGGCGGATGGCGCACTCGCCGCCCTCTGCGCCATGGGCCGGCCGGGGCTGCTCGAACATCCCTGCGTCGGCCCCGGCAGGGTCGAGTTCGTACTCCCGGGCTGCGCGGTGTTCGCCGCGATCCGCCGGCTGTGGCCGGCCGCGCGGGTGACGGTCGCGGATCGGGGCCTGCGCGAGGGGATGCTGATCCGGCTGATGCGCGCCGATCGCGCCCGGCACAATGGCCGCCCCTACCGGCCGCGCCCCTCGTCCGCCGACCGTCCGCCGGCGGCATGACGCGTGGCAGCGGCGGGCGCGGCCTGACCGTCAAGGTTCGCGGGGCGCGGCGCAAGGATCCCTCCTCGGTGCGCTGGCTGTCGCGCCAGTTGAACGACCCGTATGTGCGCAAGGCCCAGGCCGCCGGCTACCGCTCGCGCGCGGCCTTCAAGCTGATCGAACTCGATGACCGGTTCCGGCTGCTGCGCAAGGGCGCGCGGGTGCTCGATCTCGGCGCCGCGCCAGGCGGCTGGACGCAGGTGGCGGTGCAGCGGGCCGGGCCGGGGGTGGTGGCGGTGGACCTCTTGCCGATCGAGCCGATCGCGGGGGCGACGGTGCTGCACGGCGATCTGACCGATCCGGCGGTCGCCGAGGCGGCGGTCGCGGCCCTGGGCGGCAAGGCGGACGTGGTGCTGTCCGACATGGCGCCGAACACCACGGGCCACCCGGCGACCGATCACCTGCGCATCATGGCGCTGGCCGAGGTCGCGATGGACGTGGCCCTGCAGGTGCTCGCGCCAGGCGGGGCGTTCGTCTGCAAGGTGTTCCAGGGCGGCTCCGAGCGCGACATGCTGGCGGCGCTGAAGCAGCGCTTCGCGTGCGTGCGGCACGCCAAGCCGCCGGCGAGTCGCAAGGAGAGCGCCGAGACCTATGTATTGGCGCAGGGCTTCAGGTAGCTGGGGGCGCGTGCCCCCGGGGTCGTGGTTTCTTTCCAAGGGTGCCGGGATGGACGGAGACGTGGGTGAGGGCGACGCGATCCTGGCCGAGGTGCGCGCGCGGATCGACGCCCTGGACGATGACCTGGTCGATCTCCTTGCACAGCGCTTCGCGGCGGTTGCCGAGGCGGCGCGCCTCAAGCGGCCCTATGGCATCCCGCCGCTGACGCCGCGCCGCTTCGCCGTCGTGCTGGCGCGCGTCACCGCGCGTGCCGAATCGCGCGGCCTCGACCCGGAGGCGGCGCGGCGCATCTGGGAGGCGATCCACGACGAGGCGCTGCGCCTGGAGGCGCGCGTCATGGCGGCGGCGGACTGACCGCCAGCGCCTCGGCCGCCAGCGCGAGCGCTTTCGCCACCGCCGCCCGGCCGTCGGCCGAGAGCGGCGCCTGCGGCGGCAGCGGGTCGCCGACCGCGAAGCCCTGGAGCTGCAAAGCCCCCTTGATGCAGGCCGCGAGCGAGTGCGCTGCGAACAGCTCGTTCACGCGCCAGAGCGCGCGTTGCAGGCGCATCGCCGCGTCCCACTGCCCCGCCCGGCAGAGCTCGTAGAGCCGCACGCTCTCGCGCGGGATCGCGCAGGCGGGGCCCGCCATCCAGCCCGCGCCGCCGATCATCATCACCGCTGCCGGGATATGCGCCGAGGCCGCGAACACGCCCATGCGCCCCTCGGTGCGGTTCAGGATCGACAGCAGCCGGCCGGTATTGGTCGAGGCGTCCTTGATCAGGCCGATGCGCGGGTGGTGCGAGAGCGTCTCGATCGCCGCGAGGGAGAGGTCGGAGCGCTGGAAGGCCGGGTTGGTGTAGAGCACCACCGGCAGGTCGGTCGCGTCGGCGATGGCGGTGAAGTAGGCGACGACGCCCGCTTCGGGGATCGGAAAGTAGGCCTCGAGGATGGCGAGGATGCCGTCCACGCCGATGGCGGCGAAGTCGCGTGCCTGGCGCACCGCCTCGGCGGTGGTGGTGGCGGCGACGCCGGCGACCACCGGCACGCGGCCGCGGGTCTGCTCGACGACGATCTCGACGATGCGCCGGCGCTGCGTCCAGTCGAGATAGGCGAACTCGCCCGTCGAGCCGAGCGGGGTCAGGCCGTGCACGCCGGCTTGGATCAGGTGATCGACCAGGCGGCGGAGCTCCGCCTCGATCACCGTGCCGTCCGGGGCGATCGGCGAGACGAGGTAGGGGAAGACGCCGGTGAAGGTGTTCATGTGTAGAAGTTTCGGCTTGATCGGACGGTTGGTGTAGTCGGCGGGGATG
>CAZHMM010000162.1:0-8575 GCA_964533585.1 uncultured Elioraea sp. | reverse complement strand
GGCCGTGCTCGCCTCGTCCGGCTACGCGCTGGTGCGGCCAGCCAAGCCGCTCTCGCCCGACGCCGCCCTGGTGCTCGACTGGCTGCGCGCGGAGGCAAGCGCAACTCGGCCGCGCGATCCGGTGATGTCCCCGGCCTAGGCTGCCCGCGATGCAGCCGCCTCAGCCCGGAAACCCGGCCAGCGCCCGCACCTCCGCCGCACTCCGCCCCGCCGCGCGCAGCGCACGCAGCGCGAGCGCGGCATCGCGCTTGGCCAGCCGTTTCCCGTCCGCACCGGTCAGCAGCGCATGGTGGCGCCAGCGCGGCACGGGCCAGGACATCAGCGCCTGCAACAGCCGGTGCAGATGCGTCGCCGGCTTGAGGTCGAGCCCGCGCGTCACCAGCGTCACGCCCTGCACCGCGTCGTCATGCGTGACGCAGAGATGATACGACGCCGGCGTGTCCTTGCGCGCCAGCACGACGTCGCCGAACAGCGTTGCTGGATCGATCCAGAAGATGCCCTCGCCCTCCTCCTCGGCGGCGAGCGGGCCGGTCATCGCCATCGCCGCCGCCGTGTCGAGCCGCAGCGCATAGGCCTCGCCGCGCGCGATCCGCGCCGCGCGCTCGTCGGCGGACAGGCGGCGGCAGGTGCCCGGATAGAGCGGGCCGTCGGCGCCGTGCGGGGCGTGGCCGATCGCGGCGATCTCGCGCGCGATCGCGGCCCGGGTGCAGAAGCACGGATAGAGCAGGCCCCGCGCGGCGAGCGCATCGAGCGCGGCGCGGTACTCGCCCATATGCGCCGACTGCACGCGCACCGCGCCGTCCCAGTCGAGGCCGAGCCAGGCCAGATCCTCGAGGATCGCCGCCGCGTAGTCCGGCCGGCAGCGCGCGGCGTCGATGTCCTCGAGCCGGAGCAGGAACCGCCCGCCCGCCTCGCGCGCGCGCCGCCACGCGATGAGCGCGCTCATCGCGTGGCCGAGATGCAGGAACCCGGTCGGGCTCGGGGCGAATCGGGTGACGATGGACGCGGCCATGCGGAGAGGCTATCGCCGCCGCGAGCAGCGAGGGAGCCGAGGATGAGCGAGCCGACCGACCACGCGATCACGCTCGACGGGCCGCGGCTCGCGCCGTCCGGCGGGCGGCGGCCGCGCCAACTGGTGGTGCTCTGCCACGGCGTCGGCGCCGACGGCCAGGACATGCTGGCGCTCGCCGAGATGCTGGCGCAGGTCCTGCCGGAGACCGAGTTCGTCTGCCCGCACGCGCCGTTTCCGTTCGATTTCGCACCGGTCGGCCGGCAATGGTTCCCGCTGGTCGAGCTGACCACGCCGCAGATCGAGGCCGGGGTGCGCTCGATGACGCCGTCGCTGCAACGCTTCTTCGCCGCCGAGTGCGCCCGGCTCGGCCTGCCGCACCGCGCCGGCGTGCTGGCCGGGTTCAGCCAGGGGGCGATGATGGCGCTGTTCGCCGGGCTGCGCATGGACGACCCGCCGGGCGCGCTCGCCGGGTTCTCCGGCGGCATGCCGGGGCTGTGGTCGCTGCCGGTGGAGCTCGCCGCGCGGCCGCCGGTGCTGCTGGTGCATGGCGAGCGCGACGAGCTCGTGCCGCCGCAGGTGACGCGGGATGCCGAGCGCGCGCTCAAGGCGCTGAACGTGCCGGTGCATGCGCTCTACCGACCGCAGCTGGCGCACGGCCTGGACGACGAAGGGATCGGCGCGTTCGCGGCACTCTGCGCCGATCTCGTCGATGCGCTGCGCGGCTGAGCGCGGCGTGAAGCTTGCGTGATGCCACGGGCGATTGCTGGACATCGTCGCCGATCCTGTGCATAACCCGGTCAGTCCACAGGCTGTGCCACATCTGGTATCGGCACCGTGACGGTTACCGACATCTGGTGTGGCGCCGCCCGGCAGGGAGAACGGCGCGTGCCGGATGGTGGCAGTCACTATCCCGCTCTGGTCCTGAACGCGGATTTCCGCCCGCTCTCCTATTTCCCGTTGTCGATCTGGGCCTGGCAGGACGCGGTGAAGGCCGTGTTCATGGACCGGGTCGCGGTGCTGTCGGAGTACGAGACCGAGGTGCGCAGCCCCTCGGTCAGCATGAAACTGCCCAGCGTCATTGCGCTGAAGGAGTACGTGCCCTCGGCGCGGCGCCCCGCCTTCACCCGCTTCAACGTGTTCCTGCGCGACTGCTTCGAATGCCAGTACTGCGGCGAGCCGTTCCCGACCCATGACCTGACCTTCGATCACGTCGTGCCGCGCTCCAAGGGCGGGCGCACCACGTGGGAGAACGTCGTCACCGCCTGCTCGTGCTGCAATCTGCGCAAGGGCAACCGGCTGCCGCGCGAGTGCCGGATGTGGCCGCGCAATCCGCCGCGCCAGCCGACCAGCTGGGAGTTGCAGGACAACGGCCGCGCCTTCCCGCCGAACTACCTGCACGAGTCCTGGCGCGACTTCCTCTACTGGGACAGCGAGCTCGAGGGCTGAGCCAGCGGCGTCCGGCGGGGCTTTCCATCCGCGCGGCGGGCGGCGTGGCGTGGTCGCGCCGGACCGGGCATGCGCCTCGTCACGCGAGCTCCGCCTTGTCCAGCTCGATCACCGCCGCGGCGATCGCCGCCATCGCCTGCTCGGTCGCGTACTGCGCCGGCACGGTGCGCAGGAACTCCTCCGCCTTCGGCAGCAGGCTGCGCTCGAGCCAGGGACGGCCGAGGCGCAACGGGCCGCGCAGCCACCAGGACTGGTTGGCGATCAGCTTGTCGGTGTTCTCGCGCGCGATGCGCTCAAGGCGCGGGGCGACGAAGCGCTGGTAGACGAGTTCGGCCACGCGATGGGCACGCTGGTGGATCGGCCCCTCGACCTCCTTGGCGTTGAAGCTGCGGGCCGGCCATCTCGGCATCGACTCGACCGCGTCATCCGCCGCCGGATCGTCCTGCCGCGCAAGCCGGCCGAACAGCGGAATGATCGGCAGGTGGTCCTCGGGGCCGTCCGGCGTGCGGCGGACGAGATGGCGGCTCCGGTCGGCCTCGCTCCACCGCCCGTCCTGGAACAGCCGGTTGGCCATCGGCAGCACGAGGTGGTGGCGCAGGAACGAGCGCGCGTTGCGCCGGCCGAGCATGTAGTCGTGGTGGCGGTAGGCCTCGCTGAAGAAGCCCATGAAGCCGCCGAGATAGCCCGAGGCGATCGCGCCCTTCGCCTTCCAGCCCAGGCCGCGCGAGGGCGCGATCAGGAAGCGGCTGTAGGTGTCGGGCGAGGCGGCCAGCGCCAGATCCTCGGCCTTGAAGCGGCTGTTGCGCACCAGCGCGTTGAACAGCGGCATGAGCGCGCCGAGCAGCCCGACCTCATCGCCCGGGCCTGGAGCCTCCTTGTTGGCGAAGGGATCGACCAGCAGCACCGCGCGGTTCGCGCGCTCGCCGTCGCGCTCGTTGCGGCCGTTCCAGCCGGCGAGGCCGCGGCGGACCAGTTCCAGCGGCTCGTTGTCCATCGCCCCGCCATCGACGCAGAGCATGGACTGCTCGGGCGAGGGGTCGTCCCAGTCCGGCCGGCATTCCCGCGCCCAGACCGGCAGCGGATCGAACCTGTCCTTGGGGTCCTCCGTCAGCGCCTCGGCGAGCCGCGAGCGCGGGTGCAGCAGGGCGCGGAACGCGTAGTCGTCGCGCGGGCGGCGGATCACGCGCGGGCGCAGCGCCACCGGAAAGGCGCCGGTGCCGAGGGTGGCGGCCTTGAACAGCTCGCGCAGCGCGCTGCCGCGCGGCCGGGTGCGGTCGAGCACGGTCTCGTCCGGCGTGTCGGCGACGCCTGCCGCGGCGCCGAGTCCGCTCGGCACCGCGAAGCGCAGGTAGTCGGCATGGCGCCACATGAAATGCGCATCGCCCGCGCCGCCGAAACGCAGCGCGTAGGGCACGCCCTTGAGGTTGGCGAGCGTCAGCATCACCCGCAGCGGATCGGCGAGCCACGGCCGCGCGCGGTCCGGCATGGTCTGGCGCGCATCGACCAGCGCCTCGACGATCTCGTCGAGCACGGTGCAGTCGAGCGCCGAGCGCAGCTCGCCGCCGGCGAGGTCGCCGACGCCGAGCAGGTGGCGCATGTCGATCCGCCGCACCCAGGCGTCGTAGAGCGGGTTCTGCGTCTTCGCCGCCTCGTCGGCGCCCGGCGTGACATGCGGGAAGGCGGCGTCGAGGAACACCGCGCCGAGGGCGGCGCACATCCCGCCGGCCGAGGCGCCGCCGAGCACCGCGAGCCGCACCTCGTGCAGCGGGGCCTCACCGGACGCGCGCCGCCGCGCCTTCTCGGCCTCGAAGGCGTCGAGCGCCTCGATCAGCAGGTCGAGCACGCCGGCGGTGTAGGCGCCGGCCGACACGGCGCCGGCCATGCAGAGGCCGAGCTCGAAGGTTCCGGCCGCCGGCGGTTCCAGCGCCATCGGATAGGCGGCGAGCCAGCGCGCGAGCGTCGATCCGTCCGGCATCGTCCTCTGCCCCTGCCGTTCCGCCGGTGACGATACGTCATTGCAACAATATCCGTCAACCGTCCGATCGACGTTGACAGCAAACCCCGCGATCCGGCACGCCGCTCACGTGACCGTGCATCCCCCGCCTGGCCGCCACCGGCTCGACGCGCTGCTCGCCGGGCTGCGCGTGCCCGTGCGCCGCGAGGACATCGCCGCCGGGCTCGCCGCCCTCGCCGCCGATCCGGAGCTCGACGACATCGGCCTCGTCTCGATCCTGACCGAGGCGATCCGCGGCCGGCTGAAGCGCGCCGAGGATGAGGGCGCGATCACGCATCCGGAACGGGCGCGCGCCGAGGCGCGGCTCGAGGACTGGCGGCGCCAGCGCCTGGGCGAACTGCATGCGCGCGCGCGGCACCGCCACGAGGGCGAGGTCGTCGCGGCGCTGACGCTCGCCCGCTGGGTCGCGTCGTTCACCGCGGCGCGGGCGATGCGCAGGCAGCTCCTCGCCTTTCTCGGCCCGACCAACTCGGGCAAGAGCCACGCCGCCTTCGACCTGCTCGCCGCCGCGCCGCGCGGGGCGTATCTCGCGCCGTTGCGCCTGCTCGCCTGGGAAGGGCAGGAGCGGCTGGCCGAGCGCGGCGTGGCGGCGAGCCTGCTCACCGGCGAGGAGCGCCGGATACGGCCGGGCGACACCCACCTCTCCGCCACCGTCGAGATGGCCGATCTCGCCACCCCCGTGCCGGTCGCGGTGGTGGACGAGGTGCAGATGCTGGCCGACGAGGACCGCGGCTGGGCCTGGACCCAGGCGGTGGTCGGGTCTCCGGCCGAGACGCTGGTGCTGGCCGGCGCGCCCGAGGCCGAGCCGCTGATCCGCCGGCTCGCGGGGCTGACCGGCGAGACGGTCGAGATCCGGCGGTTCGAGCGCATGGTGCCGCTCACCCTGCTGCGCCGGCCGGTGCCGCTCGCGCGCACCGAGCCGGGGGATGCGATCGTCTGCTTCTCGCGCCGCGACGCGTTCGCGCTGCGCGAGGGGCTGATCGCGCGCGGCCGGCCGCCGGCGATGGTCTATGGCGCGCTCGGTCCGGATGTGCGCCGCGCCGAGGCCGAGCGGTTCCGCGACGGCTCGGCCCCGGTGCTGGTGGCGACGGACGCGATCGGCATGGGGCTGAACCTGCCGATCCGCCGCATCCTGTTCGCCGCCACCACCAAGTATGGCGGGCTCGGGCCGCACCTGATCCGCCAGATCGCCGGCCGCGCCGGCCGGTTCGGCCACTACCCGGAGGGCTTCGTCGGCGTGCTGGAGGGCGAGGACCCGGAGCCGATCGCGAGCGCGATCGAGCACCCCCCGCCGGCGCTGGAGGGGCCGATGCGGGTGCTGCCGCGTGAGAGCCAGCTGCTGGAGATCGGCCGGCGGCTCGGCGCGCCGTCGCTGCTGCGGGTGCTGACCGCGGTGGCGGAGCGGTTCCGTTGGCCGGGCGCCGGATTCGCGCTTTCGCGGCTGGAGGATGCGTTCTCGATTGCCGAGATCGCCGCGGCGGCGCGTCTCAGTCTGAAGGACAGTCTCGGTTATCTGGGATGCCCCGTGGACCTGCGCGATCGCGCAGCCGGCCAGGCCCTGCTCGCCTGGGCGCGGCGGCACGCCCATGCCGCGCCGGTGGCGGCGCCGCCGCTGCCGCGGCGGCTGCTGGCGCGCCGGCTGGCGGGCGATCCGGCCGATCTGGCCGAGGCGGAGCGCGCGGCAAAGCTCTGCACGGCGTATCTTTGGCTGGCGCAGAAATGGCCGGCAACATATTGTGAGGCGGACTCCGCGCGGGCGGTGCAGGAGACCCTGAACGGGTATATCGAGCGCAGCCTGCGGCAGGGGGCGAGCGCGCGGCTGCGAAAACGCTGGCGCGCAGAGCCAGCTTGACTCTACAACTATAGGTAGGTTGATTGCTAACGATGCTTTGACGCATCGTTGACGCAACAACGGAGGGTTGCGCGATGCTCCGGGTCAAGGAATACCGCCGCATCGACTTCGGCACCGAGATGATCGCCGAAGCCGTGCGCGCGACCATCGCCAGCCTGATCCGCGCCGAGATGCCCGATGCCGAGCTCGACAGCGTGCGCATGGCCGGCCCGGACGACACCCCGGACGAGGCCGTGGTGGTCGCCCGCTGGCGCCGCGCCGGCGGCAGCTTCCGCGACTGCTCGCTGGATGCCGAGGAGTTGACCGCCGTGCTGGTCGGCTGGTGCCGGCTCGCCGGCGTGCCGCTGCCCAAGGCGGGCGAGAAGGCGATCGAGCCGGCCGATGACGGTGTCACGCTCGTGATCGTCCAGCGCGAGCTGGGCCGGCCAGCACGGCTGCATTGAGCGTTCCCGTGAACCTCCCCGCCATCGCCTCCGACTCGCCGCGGGTCTATCTGGCGGGGCCCGAGGTCTTCCTGCCCGATGCCGAGGCCGTGCTCGCGCGCAAGAAGGCGATCTGCGCCCGGCTCGGCCTGGTCGCCGTCGCGCCGCTGATCGACGCGCCGGTCCCGGCGGCCGAGGACGCGATGAAGCGCGCCTTCGCCATCTCCGCCGGCAACGAGGCGCTGATCCGCTCCTGCATCGCCCTGATCGCCAATCTCACGCCGTTCCGCGGCGCCTCGGCCGATGCCGGCACCATCTATGAGCTCGGCTTCGCCCGTGGCCTCGGACTCGGGCTCTACGCCTACACCAACGATCCGCGGGAATACGCCGCGCGCGCGCTCGAGCGGCCGGACGGGCTCGACATCGAGGATTTCGGCCTCTCCGACAACCTGATGCTGGAGGGCGGCATCGCCGCCGCCGGCGGGGTGTTCGTGCGCGCCTCGGCGGCGGCGGAGGACGCCTGGCGCGACCTGGGCGTGTTCGAGACCTGCGCGCGCGCCGTCTCGCGCCGCCTCGCCCAGGCGATGGTCGCGCCCCGGTAGCAGCGCCGCGCGGACCGCCGCGGCCCCCCGTTGATCGTTTCGCCGCGCCGGCCTAGGTAGCAGCGCAAGGGCGCGGACCCCCCGCGCCCGTTCGACCCCACAGCAGGGAGGAGGAGCGCAGCATGCGCATCCAAGGGATCATGGCGACGGCAGCGGCCGCCGCCCTCTCGCTCGCGGCCTCGGCCGATCTCGCCCACGCCCAGTCGGCGGCGACCTTCGACGCCATCAAGGCGCGCGGCACCATCAACTGCGGCGTCAACACCGGCCTCGCCGGCTTCGCCGCGCCCGACAGCCAGGGCGTCTGGCGCGGCCTCGACGCCGATCTCTGCCGCGCCGTCGCCGCGGCGATGTTCGGCGATGCGACCAAGGTGCGCTTCGTGCCGACCACCGCGCAGCAGCGCTTCACCGCGCTGCAGTCGGGCGAGGTCGACATGCTGAGCCGCAACACGACCTGGACGCTGAGCCGCGACACCTCGCTCGGCCTCGATTTCGTCGGCGTGAACTTCTATGACGGCCAGGGCTTCATGGTGAAGCGCGCGCTCGGCGTGAACTCGGCCAAGGAGCTGAACGGGGCGACGGTCTGCGTGCAGCCCGGCACCACGACCGAGCTGAACCTGACCGACTGGTTCCGCGCCAACAACTTGCGCTTCACGCCGGTGGTGATCGAGCGGCTGGAGGAGGTGAACGCCGCCTTCTTCGCCGGCCGCTGCGACTCGCTGACGACCGACGTCTCCGGCCTCGCCTCCGTGCGCGCGAGCCAGGGCCCGCGGGCGGAGGAATACGTGATCCTGCCCGAGGTGATCTCGAAGGAGCCGCTCGGCCCGGTCGTGCGGCACGGCGACAACCGCTGGGCCGATCTCGTCCGCTGGGCGCATTTCGCGATGATCGAGGCCGAGGAGCTCGGGCTTACCTCCGCCAATATCGACCAGCACCTGAACAGCAGCAACCCGGCGATCCAGCGCTTCGTCGGCGCCACCGGCGGGCTCGGCGAGATGCTGGGCGTGGACAACCGCTGGGCCTACAACATCATCAAGCAGGTCGGGAACTACGGCGAGAGCTTCGAGCGCAACGTGAAGCCGCTTGGCATCCAGCGGGGCATCAACGACCTCTGGACCAGGGGCGGGCTGATGTATTCGCCGCCGATCCGCTGATCGGCTTCGGCTGACCGTCCAGGGCCGCGCCGGCGTCGAGGCAAGTGAACCGCGCAATGAAGACCCTGCAGGCAGG
>CAZHMM010000161.1:0-8849 GCA_964533585.1 uncultured Elioraea sp. | reverse complement strand
CGCCAACCGGATCGAGGATCGTAGAGACCCCGTGATCACGCCCCTGATGCCGACCTACAACCGCGCCGACCTCGCCTTCGAGCGGGGCGAGGGCGCGCGTCTGTGGACGTCGGATGGGCGACGTTTCCTCGATTTCGGCGCCGGCATCGCCACCTCCTCGATCGGCCATGCGCACCCCCACCTGGTGCGCACCATCGCCGAACAGGCGGGGCGCGTGATGCACGTCTCCAACCTCTACCGCATCCCCGAGGCCGAGCGCCTCGCCGCCCGCCACGTCGCCGCCTCCTTCGCCGACAGCGTCTTTTTCTGCAACTCGGGTGCCGAGGCGAACGAGGGCATGATCAAGGCCATGCGCAAGGCCATGGCCGAGACCGGCAGGCCCGAGCGCTTCCGCCTCATCACCTTCGAGGGCGCGTTCCACGGCCGCACGCTGGCCACCCTCGCCGCCACCGGCAACGCCAAGTACCTGGAAGGCTTCGGCCCGAAGCTCGACGGGTTCGACCAGGTGCCGTTCGGCAACATGAACGCGGTGCGCGACGCGATCGGTCCCGCCACCGCCGGCATCCTGATCGAGCCGATCCAGGGCGAGGGCGGGGTCCGTCCGGCTGAGCTCCGCTTCCTGCGCGAGTTGCGCGCCACCTGCGATGAGTACGGCCTGCTGCTCGGCCTCGACGAGGTGCAGACCGGCATGGGCCGCACCGGCAAGCTCTGGGCCTACATGTGGGCGGGGATCGAGCCCGACGTGATGTCCTCCGCGAAGGGTATTGCCGGCGGCTTCCCGCTCGGCGCGATCCTGGCCAAGGAGCATGTGGCGAAGCACCTCAAGCCCGGCACGCATGGCTCGACCTATGGCGGCAACCCGCTCGCCTGTGCCGCCGGCAACGCGGTGCTGGACGTGATCCTCGCCCCCGGCTTCCTCGACGGTGTGGATCGCGTCGCGCGGCATCTCTGGCGGGCGCTGCTGGCGCTGAAGGACCGTCACCCCGACCTGATCGAGGATGTGCGCGGCGCCGGCCTGTTGCTCGGCATCAAGCTGCGCGAGCCGCTGCTGAATTCCGCGCTTCAGGCCGCCGCGGTGGAGGAGGGGCTGCTGACGGTCGCGGCCGGGATGAACGTGCTGCGGCTCGCGCCGCCGCTGATCATCACCGAGGCCGAGGCCGACGAGGCGGTCGACCTGCTCGAGCGCGCGCTCGGTCGCGCCAAGGCGGCGCTGGCTCCGGCCAAGGCGGCGGAATGAGTGCGCAGGCGGCCGTCAAACTGACCCCGCGCCGCGGCAAGGCGCCCGAGCCGCCCGGGCCGCCGCGGCACTTCCTCGACGTCTCGGCGCTCGATCACGCCACGCTGCGACGCATCCTCGAGCTCGGCGCCGGGTTCAAGTCCGGCGCCGGACCGCTCGCCGCGCGGCCGCTGGTCGGGCGCGCGCTGGCGCTGATCTTCGAGAAGCCGTCCACGCGCACCCGCGTGAGCTTCGAGGTGGCGATGAAGCGGCTCGGCGGCGACGTGGTCGTGCTGTCGGCGAAGGAGATGCAGCTCGGCCGCGGCGAGACGGTGGCCGACACCGCGCGCGTGCTGTCGCGCTACGTGGACGCGATCATGCTGCGCACCGACAGTGCCTCGAAGCTGAACGAGCTCGCCGAGGCCGCCACCGTGCCGGTGATCAACGGGCTCACCGACCAGTCGCACCCGTGCCAGATCATGGCGGACGTGATGACCTTCGAGGAGCATCGCGGCCCGATCGGCGGGCGCGTGGTGGCGTGGTGCGGCGACGGCAACAACGTCGCGCGGAGCTGGATTCATGCCGCGGCGCGGTTCGGCTTCACGCTCCGGCTGGCGACGCCCGAGGCGCTGCGCCCACCGGCCGAGATTCTCGCCTGGGCGCGCGAGCAGGGGGCGGTGGTCGAGGTGACCGAGGACCCCGTTGAAGCGGTGCGCGGCGCCGATGCGGTGGTGACCGACACCTGGGTCAGCATGAACGACGCGCCGGGCACGAACCGGCACAACCTGCTCAAGCCCTACCAGGTGAACGAGGTGCTGATGGCGCATGCGCCGGACGCGATCTTCATGCACTGCCTGCCCGCGCATCGCGGCGAGGAAGTGACGGACGCGGTGATGGACGGGCCGCAATCGGTCGTGTTCGACGAGGCCGAGAACCGCCTGCACGCCCAGGCCGGCGTGCTCGCCTGGTGCCTCGAGCCCGCGGTGGCGCGACGATGATCCCGGGGGGCGAGGCTGAGCCGGGCCGCGCCCCTGTTCCGATCCTGACCGTTCCGTCCGCGGTCCGTCCGTTCTATCTGGAGGCGGCACCCGCGCGCGGCCAGCTCGTGCGGCTGGGCTCGCTCGCCGACGCGCTGCTGACGCGCCACGCCCTGCCCGATGCGGTGGCGCAACTGCTCGGCGAGGCGCTGGCGCTGACAGCGGGGCTGTCGGCCGCGATGAAGTTCGAGGGCTCGTTCTCGTTGCAGGCGCGCGGCGACGGACCGGTGGGCATGCTGCTCGCCGACTGCACCGGCCGGGGCGCGTTGCGCGGCTATGCGCGCTTCGACGCCGAGGCGCTGGCCCGGCTCGACGGCGCACCGTCGGCGGCGCGGCTGTTGGGCGCGGGGCATCTCGCCTTCACGGTCGATGAGGGGCCCGACATGGACCGCTACCAGGGCATCGTGCCGCTGGAGGGATCGAGCCTGTCCGATCTCGCCCACACGTGGTTCCGCACCAGCCAGCAGGTGGAGGCGGCGGTGAAGCTGGTCGCCGCGCGCACGCCAGGCGGCTGGCGCGCGAGTGCGCTGCTGCTCGAACGCCTCGCCTTCGAGGGCGGCGAGCGCCGCCGCGCGCCGGAAGATGACGACGAGGCCTGGCGCACCGCGGTGATGCTTGCGGGCAGCGTGACGGGTGCGGAACTGCTCGACGAGGAGTTGCCGGCCGAACGGCTGCTGTGGCGGCTGTTCCATGAGCTCGACCCGCGGGTGCAGCACGCCAAGCCCGTGTCGTTCGGCTGCCGTTGTTCGCGCGAGCGCATCGAGCGCGTGCTGGGCGGGTTCGGCTCGGATGATCTTGATCACATGGCCGAGGACGGCACGATCACGGTCACCTGCGAGTTCTGCAACGTTGACTTCCGCTTCGACCGCGGTGAAGTGGGGGCGGCGTCGCCGGCGGGTGGCGCGGCCTGAGGGGTGCGGGAGGCGGGATGGTTGGCAGGCGGGGGCTGATCGCGCTTGGCGCGGTGATGGCGGGCTGCGCGGGCCCGGCCGAGCAGCCGCGCCCGACGATCCGGCCGTTCGACTACGCGCACCTGACGACGATCCAGCTCGATGTCGCGCAGGTGGAGGTGGTGGACCAGTGGGTGCCGCCGCGCGCACCCCCCAACGTCGATCACCGCGCGCCGGTCGAGCCGCGCGAGGCGCTGCGGCGGATGCTGACCGACCGGGTGCAGGCCTGGGGCCGTCAGGGCCGGGCGCGCGCGATCATCGAGCAGGCGAGCCTGATCGAGGAGCGTCTGCCGCGGCAGACGGGGATCGGCGCGCTGTTCTCGACCCAGCCCTCCGAGCGCTACGTGCTGACACTCTCGGCGCGGCTGGAGGTCGAGGGGCCGGAGGGCCGGCGGGGCTCGGCACAGGCGACGGTGACGCGCACGCGCACGGTGCTGGAGGGCACCTCGCTCGCCGCGCGCGAGGCCGTCTGGTACGAGATGCTGCGCTCGGCGATGGACGATCCGCAAGGCATGAACGTCGAGTTCGAGTTCCAGGTGCGGCGCGCGCTGCGTGCGTTCATCGTGCCCGAGGGCGCGCCGCGGCCGCCGCCCGGTGGCGGGATCGAGACCGAGGAACTGCCCTCACCGGCCGCCCGGCCGGCGGGCTGAGCGGGGAGGAGAGGATGGCTGTCCTGGAGTTCGTCAATCCGCCGGGTGTGCATGATCCGGCCGGTCTCTACAGCCATGTCGCGGTGGCGACGGGGGCAACCCGCTGGGTGCTGCTCGCGGGCCAGGTCGGCACGCGCCCGGATGGCACGGTGCCTGAGGAGATCGGCGCGCAGTGCGAGCAGGCGATGACCAATCTGCTGACGCTGCTGCGCTCGCAGGGGTTGGGGCCCGAGTCGATTGCCAAGATGACCGTGTTCCTGACGGATGCCGCCTACATCCCGGCCGCGCGCGAGGCGCGCATGAAGGCGCTCGGCGCGATCACGCCGCCGGCCTCGACGCTGCTGATCGTTGCCGGTCTCGCCTCGCCGGCATTGAAGGTCGAGATCGAAGCGATCGCCTGTGCCTAGGCTGATGGGATAGGGGGCGCGGGGGGAAAGGGGCGGTGACGTGGTGCTTCGCTGGCCCGAGGGCCAGCTCCGCGCGGCCCTTTCCCCCAACGTTCTTTCGTGGGTCCTGAACTCGACCGCCTGATCTCCCTGCTCGCGAAGCTGCCCGGCCTTGGCCCGCGCAGCGCGCGGCGCGCGGCGCTGGCGTTGATCCAGAAGCGCGAGCTGCTGTTGCAGCCCTTGGCCGCAGCCCTGGAGGCGGCTGCGGCCGCGATCCGCCCCTGCTCGGTCTGCGGCAATCTCGACAGCACCGATCCATGCGGCGTCTGCACGGACGACCGGCGCGACCGGTCCGTGATCTGTGTGGTGGAGTCGGTCGGTGATCTCTGGGCGCTCGAGCGCGCCGGTGCGCATCGTGGCCTCTATCACGTGCTCGGCGGCACCTTGTCGGCGATCGGCGGGCGTGGCCCGGAGGATCTGACCATCCAGCAACTGCTCCGTCGCGTCGCCGCGGGTGGCGTGTCGGAGGTGATCCTCGCACTCGGCGCGACGGTGGACGGCCAGGCGACCGCGCATCTGGTGGCGGAGCGGCTGCGGCCCTTGGGCGTGGCGGTGACGCGGCTTGCGCACGGCGTGCCGGTGGGCGGCGAACTCGGTTATCTCGATGATGGAACGCTGGCCGCGGCGCTCAAGGCGCGCCGGCCGGCGTGATCATGGCGGCGTGAGGATGCCGACGACGGCGCCCGTCATCAGGCAGGCGAGCGTGCCGCCGATCACGGCGGGAACGCCGAGCGCCGCGATGTCCTCACGCCGTTCCGGTACCAAAGCGATCATCCCGCCCACCATGATGCCGAGACTGCCTGGGTTGGCGAAGCCGCAGAGCGCGTAGGCGAGGATGGTACGGCTGCGCTCCTCCATCGCCGCACCGCTCTGCGCAAGATCGAGATAGGCAACGAACTCGTTGATGATGGTCTTGAGGCCGAGCAGGCGTCCCGCCTCCGCCGCATCCGCGGGCGCAATCCCCATAGCGAGCGCGAAGGGCCGCATGGCGATGCCGGCCCAGTGTTGGAGCGGCGCGCCACTCAGCGGCACGATCGCCTCGTTGAGCAGCGCGACGAGGGCAATGAACACGATCAGGGACGCGATCACGCCGAGCATGATCGTCAGCCCCTCGGCTGTGCCGCGCGCGATTGCCTCCATTGAGGTCGCGTAGAGTCGCGGCGCGACGGCCTGCTCGGGCGGCTTTGCCGGTGCGTCGGTCTCCGGGCGCATCAGCCGCGCGACCAGCACGGCGGCTGGGGCACTGATCACGCTCGCGGTCAGCAGGTGGCCGGCGGCGTCGGGCAGGGCGTCACGCAGGAAGATCGCGTAGATCGCGAGCGTGTTGCCGCTGATGGTCGCCATGCCCGCGGTCATGACCACGAACAGCTCGGCGCGTGAGAGGGCGGCGAGATACGGCCGCACCAGCAGCGGTGCCTCGACCATGCCGACGAAGATGTTGGCCGCTGTCGCGAAGCCGGCCGCACCCGAGAGCGCGAAGCCGTGCCGCAGCACGCGCGCGAGTGCGCCGACCGCGTTGGGCAGCACGCGCCAGTGATAGAGCAGTGCCGAGAGTGCGCCGACGACGAGAATCAGCGGCAGGACGCGGAAGGCGAGGATCAATGAGGCGCCCGGCGCGGTCTCGGCGAAGGGCAGGGCACCACCGCCGAGATAGCCGAAGACGAGGCTCGTGCCGGCCTCGGTCGCGCGCTGGAGCGCATCGACCGCGCGGCCGATCGAGCCGATCGCGCTCCTGAGCGGCGGGATGGCGAGCAGCGCCGCGGCGACCACGATCTGCAACGCGAGACCAAGCGTGATCATGCGCCACGGCACGGCGGTGCGGCGCGTCGCCAATGCGCCCCAGGCCCAGGCGAGCGCGGCGAAGCCGATCAAGCCCAGCGCCGAGACGAGCTGCGCGCTCATTCCTGATCGGTCTCGATCGCCGCGACGCGGCCGGCACGGCGGCGGATCGCCTCGGCCGAGACCTCGATGCCCTGGATGTCGGCCCGCGCCTGGTCGAGATGCCGCCGCAGCGCGCCGACACGCTCGGCGAGGCGCCCGGTATCCTCCGCCAGACGCGCGACCTCGGCCTGGATCGCGCGTGCCTCGTCGCGCAGCCGCGCATCGCGCAGCACGGCGGCCAGGGTGGTCAGCACGGCCATCAGCGTGGTCGGCGAGGTGATCCAGACGCGCCGGCGGATCGCATCCTCGACGATCTGCGGGAAGTCGGCATGCAGCGCCGCGTAGACGGCTTCGCTTGGGACGAACAGGATCGCGCCATCGGCGGTCTCGCCGGGCACGACGTATTTCGACGCCACCGCCTTCACGTGGGCGAGCACGTCGGCGGCGAAGTCGCGGCCGGCGACCATGCGCGCAGCATCGCTCTCGGCGGCGCGCAGACGGCGGAACGCCTCGAGCGGGAACTTGCTGTCCACGGCAATCGGACCAGGTGGCGTGGGCAGACGGATCAGCGCATCGGCGCGCGCACCGGTCGAGAGCGTGTGCTGGAACGACAGCGCCGAAGCCGGCAGCGCGTCGCGGAGCAGCGCCTCCATCTGCGCCTCGCCGAGCGCGCCGCGCGCCTGGCGGTTCGAGAGCACGGCGGAGAGGTCGGTCACCTGCGTCGTCAGCGTCGAGAGATTCGCCTGCGCCGCGTCCAGCACCGAGAGCCGCTCGCCCATCCGCGCAAGCCCCTCGGCGATCGCGAGTTGCTGCGCGGCGAGCCGGTCGGCCAGCGCGGTCTCCTGCGAGGCAAGCGCCGTCCCTTGCGCCGCGGCCGTACGGGTGAGCTGATCCAGCCGGCCGGAGAGCTCCGCCAGTCCGGAAATCAGTTCAGGCGGCGCGGACGGCCGACGCAGCAGCAGTACGACAACGAGCAGCGCGAGGCCGAGCGCGATCCAGGCAAGCGGCTCCGCGGCGAGGGCGTCGAGGCTCAATGGCGGAAGTGCCGCATACCGGTGAACACCATCGCCAGACCGCGCTCGTCGGCGGCCGCGATCACCTCGGTGTCGCGCATGGAGCCGCCGGGCTGAATCACCGCGGTGGCGCCGGCTTCGGCGGCGGCGATCAGCCCGTCGGCGAAGGGGAAGAAGGCGTCGGACGCCACCACCGAGCCCTTCGCCAGCGTCTCAGAAAGGCCGGCGGCCTTCGCCGCCTCGGCCGCCTTCCACGCGGCGATGCGCGAGGAGTCCACGCGGCTCATCTGCCCCGCGCCGATACCGACCGTCGCGCCGTCCTTCGCATAGACGATCGCGTTCGACTTCACGTGCTTGGCGACCCGGAAGGCGAAGACGAGATCGGCACGTTCCGCCTCGGTCGGCGCGCGCTTCGTCACCACCCTCAGCGTCTCGCGCGCAACGCGGCCCGCGTCGCGCGTCTGTGCGAGGAACCCGCCGCCGACACTGCGCACCGTCGTACCAGGCGCGGCCGGATCGGGCAGGCCATGCGCGAGCAGCAGACGCAGGTTCTTCTTGCGCGCGAACACGGACTTCGCCGCGTCGGAGGCGTCGGGCGCGATCACCACCTCGGAGAAGATCGCCGCGATCTTCTCCGCCGTTGCCTCGTCGAGCGGGCGGTTCGCCGCGACGATGCCGCCGAAGGCCGAGACCGGGTCGCAGCGCAGCGCGAGGTCCCAGGCGGTCGCGAGGTCGCGCGCGGTCGCGACACCGCACGGATTCGCGTGCTTGACGATGACGATCGCGGGCGCGTCGAACTCGGCGACGCACTCATAGGCAGCGTCGGTGTCGTTGATGTTGTTGTAGGAGAGCTCCTTGCCCTGTACCTGCGTTGCTGTGGCGAGCCCGGGCCGGCGCTCGGTGACGTAGAAGGCGGCCTGCTGGTGCGGGTTCTCGCCGTAGCGCAGCGTCTGCGCGAGGGTGCCCGCGACCGCGAGGCGCGGCGGGAAGGCCGTACCGTTCTGGCTGGAGAACCACGTGCCGATCGCCGCGTCGTAGGCCGCCGTGCGCGCATAGGCCTCGGCGGCGAGGCGGCGGCGCGTGGCAAGGGTTGTGCCACCATGAGCCGTGATCTCCTCCGTGACAGCTGCGAGCTGCGCCGGATCGGTGATCACCGTCACCCATTCGTGGTTCTTTGCCGCCGCGCGGATCAGCGCCGGGCCGCCGATATCGATGTTCTCGATGCAGGTCTCAAACGAGGCATGCGCGGCAACGGTCTGCTCGAAGGGGTAGAGGTTCACCATCACCAGGTCGATCGGCGCGATGCCGTGCTCGGCCATCTGCGCGAGGTGGTGCGGGTCGTCGTGGCGGCCGAGGATGCCGCCATGGATCTGCGGCACAAGCGTCTTGACCCGGCCGTCGAGGATCTCGGGAAATCGGGAGACGGCGGAGACGTCGGTCACCTCGAGGCCGGCATCGCGCAACGCGCGCGCGGTGCCGCCGGTGGAGATGAGGGCCACGCCTCGCGCCGTCAGCAGGCGGGCGAAGTCGGCGAGGCCCGACTTGTCGGAGACCGAGAGCAGCGCACGGCGCAGGGGGACGAGGCCTTCGGGCATGGAGGATTCCTAAGAAGAAACGAGGCGGGGGGCCCTTGGCCCCCCGCGCCCCCCAGGGGGG
>CAZHMM010000160.1:0-8866 GCA_964533585.1 uncultured Elioraea sp. | reverse complement strand
AGCTGATGTCATGACGGATCGCGCGATCCATGGCCGGCGGCGAATTCGCCGCCCGGTCCCCAACGCGGGGGCCGGGCCGATCTTCGTCGTCAACCGCCTGCCAGGATCACGCCATGTCCGCCCTCGATCGCGATTCCACGGCCGATGACGCGCTGCGCGTCCGGCGCTTCACCATCCTCGCCCAGGCCGAGCCCGGGCTGCTGCCCCGGCTGATCGAGCCGCTCGCCAAACGGGGCCTAGTGCCGACCCGGCTCGAAGCGATGGCCGACGGCGCCATGCTGCGCGCGACCGTCAGCGTCGAGCTCGATGGCGCGGCGGCGCGGTTGCTCGGCGCGTCGCTGCGCGCGATCGTCGGTGTGGCGACGGTGCTGACCGATCCCGCCTGACCCGGGCTCACACCCGCGGCACAAGCCGGAGATATACCGGCTTCAGCAGGAACGGGCTCAGGAACAGCGGGAACTGGCAGAGCGCGAAGAAGATCAGCACATCGAAACCGGTTTCGGGCGGCATCACGGCGAGGTAGAGCGCCATGTTGCGGTTGCCCGAGAGCAGCCCGGTCGCGAGCGCGATGCGCTGGCCGAACGGCAGGAACGCCACCGCCGTGGCCGCGTTCAGCCCGAAATTGCCGAGGAAGGCGAGCGCGATCCCGCCCAGCACGTAGCCCGGCCGGTCGAGCAGCGTGGCCAGGACGCCGTCCATCACGCCGAGCCCGTAGAGCGACACCAGCACCACCGCCGCCCCGTCGATCGCGCGGGCCCGGGGTGCGAGCCGGTCCTCGCCGGCGATCCGGCGCACCGCGAGACTGATCAGCAGCGGCAGCCCGACCACCAGCGCGAGCCGGCCCGACAGCCCGCCGATGGTGAGCGGCAAGGCGACGCCGAGCAGCCCGAGCGCGAGCGGCGGCGCGGTGAACGGGATCACCAGCGTCGAGAGCACCGAGGCCACCAGCGAGAGTTGCGGGTCGAGGCCGACCAGCCGCGCGAAGGCGGGCGCCGAGGTCGCCGCACAGCCGGTGGCCATGATCACCACCGCGGTGGCGAGCGGCCCCTCGAAGCCCGTCAGCCGCACGATCGCCCACACCAGCACCGGGCACGCCAGCATCAGCCAGGTGAGCAGCCCCAGCACCAGAGCGGGGCGGCGCAGATAGCCGAACACCGCGCTGAAATCGACGCGCAGCAGCACCAGCGTCATCAGCCCCACAACCGTGGGTGTGATGATGAAGCGGAAGGCGCGCGCGAGCGGCGGGACGAACAACCCGACGAAGATCGACACCGCGAGCAGCGCGGCGCCGCGATAGGCACAAAACTCGAGGGCGCGGCGCAGCATCAGCCAGTCGATCGGCCCTTTGCGGAGGAGCGTTCGTGTTCTATAGGGGCCGGCATGCCCGCGCTACCTGTCCTCGTCGCGGCGCTGCTCCTCGCTGGCGCTGCGCCTGCCCATGCCTCCTGTTCCGACCCTGCCGGGCCCGGGGTGGATTGGCGACGCTGCCTGCTCGACCGGCGCGATTTCCAGCAGGCCGATCTGACCGGCGCCGTGCTGCGCGACGCCTCGTTGCAGCGGAGCGACCTCAGCGGAGCCAAGCTGGTCGAGGTCGAGGGCTCGGATGCGCGCTTCGTCTCGGCGGTGCTGGCGGAGGCCGATCTCTCGCGCTCGAATTTCCGCAGCGCCGACTTCTCGCGCGCCGACCTGACCGGGGCGAAGCTGGTCGAGACCGATCTGCGCCGCGCGCGGTTCTTCAACGCGAATCTCCAGGGCGCGGACCTGACCGGGGCCAATCTCGCCGGCGTCGATCTCACCGGCGCGCAGCTCACCGGGGCGAAGTGGATCGACGGCGCGCGCGTCTGCGGCGAGAGCTCGATCGGCGTCTGCCGCTGAGCCGCATGGCGCCGCGACCGCGCGGCGGTGCAGACTGAGCGCATGACCGGCCATCCGGCCATCCCGGACGCCTATCCCTATCTCGCGCGGCTGAACCCCGAGCAGCGCGAGGCGGTCGAGACGCTGGACGGTCCGCTGCTGGTGCTGGCGGGGGCCGGCACCGGCAAGACCCGCGTGCTGACGACGCGGTTCGCGCATCTGCTGCTGACGGGCCGCGCCCATCCTGGCCAGGTGCTGGCCGTCACCTTCACCAACAAGGCGGCGCGCGAGATGCGCGAGCGCATCGCCGCGATGATCGGCCGGCCGGTGGACGGGCTCTGGCTCGGCACCTTCCACTCGCTCTGCGCGCGCATGTTGCGCCGGCACGCCGAACGCGTCGGGCTGCGATCGAGCTTCACCATCCTCGACACCGACGATCAGCTTCGGCTGCTCAAGCAGGTGATGGAGGCCGAGCGGATCGACCCCAAGCGCTGGCCGGCGCAGGGAATGATGGCGGAGATCCAGCGCTGGAAGGATCGGGCGCTGACCCCCGAAGCCGTCACCCCGGCCGAGGACAGCGGCTTCGCCAACGGCCGCGGGCGCGATCTCTACGCCGCCTATCAGCGCCGCCTGATCGAGCTGAACGCCGCCGATTTCGGCGACCTGCTGTTGCACGTCACGGAACTGCTCAAGCGCGAGCCCGACGTGCTGGAGGAGGCGCATCGGCGCTTCCGCTACATCCTGGTCGACGAGTACCAGGACACCAACCTGATCCAGTATCTCTGGCTGCGCCTGCTCGCGCAGAAGCACCGCAACATCTGCTGCGTGGGCGACGACGACCAGTCGATCTATTCCTGGCGCGGGGCCGAGATCGAGAACATCCTCCGCTTCGAGCGCGACTTCCCCGGTGCGAAGATTGTCCGGCTGGAGCGCAACTACCGCTCCACCGCGCCGATCCTCGCCGCCGCCTCCGGCCTGATCGCGCACAACGAAGGACGCCTCGGCAAGACGCTGCGCCCGGCCGGCACGAGCACCGAGGGCGAGAAGGTCGAGGTGCACGCGCTCTGGGACAGCGAGGAGGAGGCGCGCGCGGTCGGCGGGCGCATCGAGGCGCTGCGGCTGGAGGGGCATGCGCTCGCCGAGATCGCCATCCTGGTGCGCGCGGGCTTCCAGACCCGCGCCTTCGAGGAGCGCATGATCACGCTCGGCATTCCGTATCGCGTGGTCGGCGGCTTGCGCTTCTACGAGCGCGCCGAGATCCGCGACGCGATGGCGTATATGCGCGTGCTGCATCAGCCGTCCGACGACCTTGCCTTCGAGCGGATCGTCAACGTGCCGAAACGGGGGTTGGGCGATGCGGCGCTGCGGGTGCTGTACGAGGCGGCGCGGCGCGAGGCCGTGCCGCTGGCACTTGCCGCCGACCGCGTCGCGCAGTCCGACGCGCTGAAGGGGCGGCCGCGCGCGTCGCTCGGCCAGCTGCTGCGCGACTTCGCCCGCTGGCGCGCCATGCTCGACCGCGAGGGCCATGTCGCGACCGTCGCGGCGATGCTCGACGAGTCCGGCTACACCGAGATGTGGCGCCAGGACAAATCGCCCGAGGCGCCGGGCCGGCTCGACAACCTGCGCGAATTGCTGCGCGCGATCGCCGATTTCGAGACGCTTGCGGGCTTCCTCGAACACGTCGCCCTGGTGATGGAGAACGACGAGGCGGCCGAGGGCGACCGCGTCTCGCTGATGACGCTGCACGCCGCCAAGGGGCTGGAGTTCGACACCGTGTTCCTGCCCGGCTGGGAGGAGGGGCTGTTCCCGAACCAGCGCGCGCTCGACGAGGGCGGCGCCAAGGCGCTCGAGGAGGAGCGGCGGCTCGCCTATGTGGGGCTGACGCGGGCGCGGCGCCGCGCGATCGTCTCCTGGGCCGCCAACCGGCGCATCTATGCCAACTGGCAGTCCTGCATCCCGTCCCGCTTCCTCGCCGAACTGCCCGAGGAGCACGTCGCGCGCGCGACGGCGCCGTCGGTGGCCGCGCGGTCGATCGATGCCGCTGCGTCAGTGTTCCCTGCCGTCGGCTTCGGCGGTGCGCGCCGCGGGCGTGTGATCGAGGCCGGCGCCTGGGAGGTCGAGCCACGCCCCGAACGGAGCGAGCGCTTCGCGCTCGGCGATCGCGTGTTCCACCAGAAATTCGGCTACGGCACGGTGCAGGGGGTGGACGACGACAAGCTCGACGTCGCGTTCCCGACCGGCGTGAAGCGCATCCTCGACCGCTTCGTGGAGAAGGCGTGAGCGCGCTCGCCCGGCTCTCCGTAACGGTACCGGAACGGGCCGTGCCGGCCGTGGTTGCTGCGTTCGAGACCGCGTGCGAGGCGGTCTCGTTCCTGCGCCTCGACGAGACCTGCGGCACCTGGTCGGTCGAGGGCATCCTGCGCGACGCCGCGCGGCGGGGGGCACTCGACACCGCACTCGTGCTCGCCGCCTCCGTGGCGGGGATCGACGTTCCAGACATCGCCGCAGGCGAGGTCGAGGCGGAAGGCTGGCTCGCGCGCACACGTGCGGCGTTCCCGCCGCAGCCGATCGGCCGGCGCTTCCTCATCCGCGGCACGCACGACGCGACCGCGACCATGCCCGGCCGGATCGCCCTGACGATCGATGCGGGTCTTGCCTTCGGCTCGGGTGAGCACGCGACCACGCGCGGCTGCCTGATCGCGCTCGAAGGGCTGCGGCGATGCGGTCCGGTCGCCGATATCGGCACTGGCTCAGGGGTGCTGGCGCTCGCGGCGGCGGCGCTCTGGCGCGTCCGTGCGGTCGGCGTCGAGCTCGATCCCTGGGCCGCGCGCGTCGCGGCCGAGAACGCGCGCATGAACCGGCTGCGTCGCCTGGTGGATCTCGTCCCCGGCGATGCCTGGCGGGCGCGCGCGATCCGCCGCCGCGCGCCCTACGCGCTGGCCTTCGCCAACATCTTCGCCCGTCCGCTCTGTGCCTTGGCGAGCACGACCGCGCGCAAGCTGCGCCATGGCGGGCGCGCGGTGCTGTCGGGCTTCCATCCCGCGCAGGCGCGTATGGTCGAGGTGGCGCACCGCCGCGCCGGGATGGTGCTGGAGCGGCGGCTCGTCGTGAACAACTGGGCGACGCTGGTGCTGCGCCGGCCCTGACTCAGCTCAGGCGGCCGGGGAACCGCCGCAGAGCGGTGAGCAATTCCGGCCACACCGGGTCATGTGTCGGGGGGTCATGTGTCGGGACGACGTGGTTGCGCGTCTCCAGCACCACCAGCGCGGCGGTCCCCGTGCCCTGCGCCGCCGCGCGCTGTGCGCATCCCTCCAACTTGGTCGACGGCGCGCTCGCGGTCGAGCGGCGATGACCGGGCCAGTGGGCCTCCCTCGACTCCGTGCGAGTCGGCGCCCGGAAACGCACGGGGCGGAGCCGTTGCCGGCTCCGCCCCGCAGTGTCGTCCGTCGCGTCTGCCCTCAGGCGGCGCGGGCCGCCGCGACGTTGCTGTTCGCGGCCGTCATCGGCATCGCCGCCCGGGTCGCCGGCTTCGCGGCCAACTCGCGCGTCTTGGCGAAGTCGGCGTCGAACACACGGGCGAGGTCGCCGCGGGTCAGGCCGATATCGGCGAGCTCGCGGTCCGACAGCGCGTTGAGGTGCTCGAACACCGCCCGGCGCTCGGGGTAGGTGATGATGAAGGTCGCGATGCTGCGCAGCGCCCGGAAGACCCCGGCCACGGCGTCGCGGATGGCGCGGCCGATCGCCTCGTCACGCGCGCGGATCGCCGCGAGCCGGATCTCTTCCACCTGCTGGGCATGGCGGCTGAGGTTGAGGCTCATCAGGAGGGCGGTCTCCTCCTTCGTGATGCGGGCATCCATCGTCTTGCGTCCTGTGTGCGTCGGAGGTCCACTCCCGGCCTCGGGGCCTGGTGCCCTGGGGCTGTGTCCCTCGCTCTTCGCAGGTGCAACATAGGCTGTCTCATCACGTGCAACATGCGGGAACATCCGTGGTCCGTCATGCGTCCAGCGCATGAAATCTTAGGAGCTATGAAACACACGTGAAACCCGAGCGTCGCCTGGCCGATCTCCGCGCCGCCCTGAAGCGCCGGAACCTGACCGGCCTCCTGGTCCCCCGCGCCGACGAGCATCTCAACGAGTACATCCCCGCCTCGGCGGACCGGCTGCGCTGGCTGACCGGCTTCACCGGCTCGGCGGGGCTCGCGATCGTGCTGGCGGAACGGGCGGCGCTGTTCACCGATGGCCGTTACCAGCTCCAGGTCCGCGCCGAGGTCGACGCCGCGCGCTTCGAGATCCGCCACTCGATCGAGGAGCCGGCGGAGGCGTGGCTCGCCGAGGCGCTGCGTCCCAGCGATCGGCTGGGCTTCGACCCCTGGCTGCACGCCGAGGAGGGCGTGGCGAAGCTCCGTCGCGCGGTCGAGGCGGCAGGGGCGGCGCTGGTGCCGGCCGAGCCCAATCCGGTGGATGAGGTCTGGACCGACCGGCCGGCCCCGCCATCGAGCCAGGTCGCGCCGCATCCGGCCGTGTTCTCGGGCGAGGACGCCGCGGCCAAGCGGATGCGGATCGGCGAGGCCGTGGGAAAGGCCGGGGCGGCGGCGGCCGTGCTCACCGCGCCCGACAGCATCGCCTGGCTGTTGAACATCCGCGGCGACGACGTCCCCTACAACCCGGTCGCGCTTGCCGTCGCGATCCTGCGCGCCGATGGGCGGGTGAGCCTGTTCCTCGACCCCGCGCGGATCGATCCGGCGACGCGGGCGCATCTCGGCAACGGCGTGGCGATCGAGCCGCGCGCGGCGCTCGCTCCCGCGCTCGACCGGTTGGGAGCGGCGCGCGAGGTGGTGCTGGTCGATCCCCGCACCGCGCCGTTCTGGTTCGCCGAGCGCTTGCGTGCCGCAGGCGCGCGCGTGCTCGCCGAGGCCGACCCCGTCGCGCTGCCCAAGGCGACCAAGAACACGGTCGAGCAGGCCGGCGCGCGCGCGGCCCATCGGCGCGACGCCGTGGCGGTGTGCCGCTTCCTCGCCTGGCTCGACCGCGAGGGACCGACCGGCATGCTCACCGAGATGGAGGCCGCTGAACGCCTGCTCGCCTTGCGTGCCGAGGGCGAGCGGTTCCGCGGCGAGAGCTTCCCCGCGATCACCGGCTCGGGGCCGAACGGCGCGATCATCCATTACCGCGCGACGACGGCCAGCGAGCGCCGCATCGTCTCAGGCGACATCTATCTCAGCGACAGCGGCGCGCAGTATCTCGACGGCACGACGGACGTGACGCGCACGGTGCTGATCGGCGAGGCGCCGTCCGATATCGAGGAGATCCGCGACCGCTTCACCCGCGTGCTCAAGGGGCATATCGCGATCGCGACCCTGCGCTGGCCGAAAGGTGTGGCCGGCCCGCATATCGAGGCGATGGCGCGCCGCGCGCTGTGGGATGTCGGGCTCGACTACGACCACGGCACCGGCCACGGCATCGGCTCATATCTCTCGGTGCACGAGGGCCCGACCGGGCTCTCGCGCGCCGCACGGCCGATTGCGCTGGCACCCGGCATGATCCTGTCGAACGAGCCTGGGTTCTACGCGGCCGGACGCTGGGGCATCCGGCTGGAGAACCTGGTGCTGGTCGCGGATGCGCCGTTCGAGGGCGCGGCGAAGCCGTTCCTCGGCTTCGAGACGCTGACGCTCGCCCCGTTCGACCGCCGGCTGATCGAGCCCGCGCTGCTGACGCCGGCGGAACGGTCCTGGCTCGACGCGTACCACGCGCGTGTGGCGCGCGAGGTCGGTCCGCTGCTCGATCCGGCCGAGCGGATGTGGCTCGCCGCCGCCTGCCGGCCGCTGTAGCGCTCAGGGGACGCCCGCTGCCGCGAGCACGCGGTGCAGCAGCCGTTTCGTCGCCGGCACGCGTGGGCTGAAGGCGTGGCGCAGCGCCAGCATGCGCTGCGCCTGGGCGAGCCTTCCCGTGCGCAACAGCGCGTCGATCAGGATCTGGTCGAACAGGTCGCGCTGGGCGTGGCTGCCACCGATCTCGTGCATGCGCGGCAGGGTGGGCGAGAGGTCGCGCACACACGCCTCGGCCTCGCCGCGCGCGTGCGCGGCGAGGCCGCGCGCAGCCGGCAGCGCGACCTCGGCCCAGGCGGCGTGCGTCGCCGGATGGGCCGCGGCGGCGGTCGCGGCGATGCCGTCCAGGACATCGGCGGCGGCAGCGTGGCCGGCGCGCGCGAGGCCATAGACGAGATGCAGGTCGATGAACGGCTCGACGTGGCGCTGCGCCGGCGTGGCGAGATGCGGCGCGAGCACGGACCACCGCTCGCCCACATCGACGCCGAGCAGCTCGAGCCGCGCGAGCAGCGCCACCGCGCCGGCCTGGATCTGCCCCCAGGACTTCTCCAGCGCCCAGACACGCGCGTCGTACAGCGCCAGCGCCTCGTCGGTGCGGTCGCGGTCGAGCAGGAACAGGCAGTAGTGCCACCAGTTATGCGTGACGATGAAGGGGTTGCGGCCTTCCCAGTGCGGCGCGAGGTCACGGAATGTCTCGATCCCCTCGTCGGCGCGGTCGGTGGTCAGCAGCACATGCGCGAGCGCGTGATGCGCCCAGGCCTCGTCCGCGCGCAGCTCCATTGCCTGGCGCGCGCTCGCCTCCGCTTCGGCGAGCGCGTGGCACTGCTCGTGGCCGAAGGCGAGCATGCCGTGCAGATACGCGACCTCGCGGTTGGCCTCCGCCGCGAGCGCAGGCAGGCGGAGGAGGGCGAGCGAGTCGCCGCGGTTCAGCGCGTGATAGGCGCCGAACTTCACCGCGACGAGATCGCGCGGGAAGTCACGCGCGCTCTGCTCGCAGGCCGCGAGCGCGGCGATGCTGTCGCCAGCTTCCCAGGCGCGTGCGGCGGCGATCGCCAGCCGTTCGCGCTCGGTCGCGGCGGCCGCCTCGGCGCGCGCGAGGTAGCGCCCGGCGCGGGCCCGCCCCTTGTGCGTCTCGGTCAGCATCCAGAGCGACGCCGCCCAGGCATTGGCGAGCGCGCAGGACGGATC
>CAZHMM010000159.1:0-8966 GCA_964533585.1 uncultured Elioraea sp. | reverse complement strand
TGAGAACGGCCAGGCCCGGAGCAGCGTGTCACGGATCGCGCTTCGCGCGACCGACGAAGGCGGCTTCGTCCGTGACACGCTGCTCCGGGCATGGCGACGGTCCGGCGGCGGTTTCGCGTTATCGTTCTGGATCTCGTTAGCTTGTCGCCAACACGTTATCTCGTGAATGGACAGCGATCCTACCTCCATCGCCATGGCATTAGAATAAAGGACGTCGCGTTACCACTTAGCAACTAGATCCTCACGCTTGAGTTCTTTCACAACATCCTGCGCGAGACGAAAAATCTCGTACGAAACTTTCGAGATCTCGTCATTGAGCGCACGAATTTGGCTTGGGTTCATACGGGTCTCGTCGAGGCGCATAACCTCGCCGAGGCGATAGCGGTGCAACACCAGTTCGTTCGATACGACAGACAATCCGAGAAACCCATGTGCAATTTCATTTCTTTTTCGCGTCAAAATTTGGCATCTTCGCGTAATCAACCGAATGCGCTTCCGCATCGGCTCATTGGCTACGTAGTTTGATAGGCCGAGGAGCATATCCAATCGGGCCCGCGCTCCTTGTGTTGCTTGGGACACAATGGTGGCCCGAGTCACATCCGTTCGAAGGAGCGCAGCGAGGAGGGCGTTCAAAAATTGGTCCAGTGCCGACCATGCCATCAGGAACTGTCCAAGGGCCTGAAGCACTTCCGCAGGTTCGGCGTAAGCGGTGCCCTTGAACTGATCGGATTGACTCCGCTCGCCCTTTTCGGTCACGGGCCGATCACGCCGCCGCCGCCAGGCTCTCGAACAGCGGCAGCCCGTCGGTGCCGCCCATCAGCGGATCGACCAGATCCTCCGGGTGCGGCATCAGCCCGAGCACGCGCAGGTTCTCGGAGTAGATCCCGGCGATGTTGCGCGCCGCCCCGTTCAGCGCCGCCTCCGGCGCCACGGCGCCGGCCGCGTCGACATACCGGAACGCGACCCGCCCCTCGCCCTCCAGCCGGTCGAGTGTGGCCGCGTCGGCGATGTAGTTGCCATCGCCATGCGCCATCGGCGCGCGGATCACCTGGCCGCGCTGGTAGTGCGCGGTGAAGGCCGTATCGGTGCGCTCGACGCGCATGCGGCACTCCATCGACAGGAAGCGCAGCCCCGCGTTGCGCAGCAGCGCGCCGGGCAGCAGCCCGGCCTCGCACAGGATCTGGAAGCCGTTGCACACACCGAGGATCAGCCCGCCGCGCGCGGCGTGCTCGGCGATCGGGCGCATGATCGGGCTGCGCGCCGCGATCGCGCCGCAGCGCAGGTAGTCGCCGTAGCTGAACCCTCCGCACAGCACCACGAGGTCGATCCCGTCGGGCAACGCGGTCTCGCGGTGCCACAGCACGTGGGGCTTCGCCCCGGTCGCGCGTTCGAGCGCGATCGCCATGTCACGCTCCCGGTTCGTTCCGGGGAAGATGACGATGCCCGCCTTCATGCCGCCTCCACGCGTCCCCTCACGCCCATCCGAGCCGGAGCCAGTGCATCGCCGCGAGCAGCACCAGCGTGATGCCGACGGCGATCGCCGCCGCGTCGAACCAGAGCCGGATCGCCGCCTTCTTCTTCGCCACCACCCCGCCCTTCACCGGCGCCTGGCGCCGCTTCATCGCCCAGGCGATCACCACCGTGAGCGCGATCAGGATGAAGATCGAGGCCTTGGCCATCGCTTCAGACGAGCTCGACGCGGAAGCTCTCGATCACGGTGTTGGCGAGCAGCTTGCGCGCCATCTCCTCGGCCGCCGCCTTCGCGCGCGCGGGATCGGTCTCGGCGAGGTCGAGCTCGATCACCTTGCCCGCCCGCACCTCGCCCACGCCGGCGAAGCCGAGCGCGGCGAGCGCATGGCCGATCGCCTTGCCCTGCGGGTCGAGCACGCCCGATTTCGGCATCACGGTGACACGGGCCTTCACTGCATGGTCTCCGGCCCCTTGAGGTCGCGCACGCCGGCCTCGGGCAGGATGCCCAGGCGCCGCGCCACCTCCTGATACGCCTCCTCGACCTTGCCGAGATCGCGGCGGAAGCGGTCCTTGTCGAGCTTCTCGTTGGTCTTGATGTCCCACAGCCGGCAGGAATCCGGGCTGATCTCGTCGGCGACGACGATGCGCATCTCCTCGTTGTCCCACAGCCGGCCGAACTCCAGCTTGAAGTCCACCAGGCGGATGCCGACGCCGAGGAACAGCCCGGAGCAGAAGTCGTTCACCCTGAGCGCCAGCGCCATGATGTCGTCGAGGTCCTGCACCGAGGCCCAGCCGAACGCGGTGATGTGCTCCTCGGCGACCAGCGGATCGCCGAGCTGGTCGTTCTTGTAGTAGTACTCGACGATCGAGCGCGGCAGTTGCGTGCCCTCGGCGATGCCGAGCCGGGTCGAGAGCGAGCCGGCGGCGACATTGCGCACCACCACCTCGAGCGGGATGATCTCGACCTCGCGGATCAGCTGCTCGCGCATGTTCAGCCGGCGCACGAAATGCGTCGGCACGCCGATGTCGGCGAGCCGCATCATGATGAACTCGCTGATGCGGTTGTTCAGCACGCCCTTGCCGGTGATCACGCCCTTCTTCTGGGCGTTGAAGGCGGTGGCGTCGTCCTTGAAGTACTGCACGAGCGTGCCGGGCTCGGGCCCCTCGAACAGGATCTTCGCCTTGCCCTCGTAGAGCTGCCGTCGCCGCGCCATAGGAAAATACTCCTCGCTGCGCCGCGGCAACACACTCCGGCGGCGCGCGCGAGGGTATAGCAGCGGGGTGCCCGGCCGACCACCGGCCGGGGGCAGCCCGGGCATGCCGGGCAGGCGGGACGGCGTCAGTTCGCGGCCGGCAGGGCGTCGCGCAGCAGGTCGCGGATCACGCGCGTCTCGCTCTCGACCAGCAGCGCCACCGAGCCGGCGATCAGGATCTCGTGGCCCGGCCGGTCGGCGAGCTTCGCCTTCAGCTCATCCGGCACCGGCCGTGGTTCGAGCCGTGCCGGCAGGGTGGCGCCGCGGGTCAGCGACTCCGCCACCCCGGGCGCCTGGGTCGGGCCGACCTCGTCCGGGTGCTCCATGTAATAGTCGCGGATGGCGTGCGCCTCGGCGGTGGTGAACACGGCCGTGGCCGAGGCGGCGGCCGAGGGCGGCACCATCTGCACCGGGGGAACCGGGGGCGGGTCCTGCGGCGTGGCGATCGGCGCCTGGGCCGAGGCGGGCAGGCCGATGATCAGCGCGAGCATCAGCGCCGCCGGCAGGGCGAAAGGGCGGGTCATGCAATCCTCCTGCGTCGGGGCGTTTGAGGGCCAACACCGCAGGTTACCAAAAGTTCCCGTTCAGCGGCCGCGGATCACGTCGCTCAGGATGTCGTGAACGATCCCGGTGGCGGCGTGCACCAGCAGGATCGAGGCGCCGGCCACCAGGATCTCGTAGCCCGGGCGGGGCGCGAGCTGGCGCAGCAGCCCGGCCGGGGCGTAGCGCTTGGCGATCCCGGGCGGCAGCGGCTTGCCGCGGACGAGGTTGCGCGCAATGCCGGGCGGCAGGGGCTGCACCGTGTACGGGTTGGCGATGAACCACTCGCGGATTCGGGTCTGCTCGATCGCCGTGAACACCAGCAGCGCGCCGAGCGCCGCGCCGGCATCCGGCGCGGAGCGGCCGGCCGGGCCGCCACGGCCGGGCGGACCGCCCTGCCCGCGTCCCGGCGGCGGCTGGGCCATGGCGGCCCCCGCCATCAGGCAGGCGAGCCCTGTCATCACGGCGCGACGCGCGGTCATGACACCGGACTCCGCCACGGCGCGGTCGCCGCGGCAAGATCAATCGGCCGGAACGGCGCCCCGCCCGGCGGCCCGGCGGCGAACAGCCAGACCGGGACCCCATGATCCGGCACCGCGAACAGGCTGGCGCTGACGGTGCCGTAGCCATCGTCCGGCGTGATCGTCATGCCCCCGCGCGGCCCCGCGCCCGGCTCCGCCTCGGTGCTGGCGAGCAGATCACGCCAGGACGACCAGTCGCCGGCCGCCGGGTCCGGCGCCGGCGCGGCGCGGAACCGCGGCAGATGAAGCCGCGCGCGCGGGCTCTCGCCGCTGTCGAGCCCGTGCGCCGTCAGCATCGACACCCCCTCCGGGATCGCCCGGCGCACCACCCGGCCCGCCTCGCTCTCGATCACCCAGCCGCCCGCGCGGCCGGCGCATACGAGATTGAACGCGGCGAATGCCGCCCCGTCGATCGCCTCGTCCGCCAGCGCGGCGAGCGGCAGCACCCCGCGCGAGCGCTTGCCGGGCTGGCTGCCGAGCGTGCCCGGGCGGTTCAGCACACAGGCGACACGCCGCCCGTCCGAGGCCATCCAGGTGCCGCCGGCGAGACGGTCGCGCCCGCCCACTACGCCCGGCCGGTCGGGCCAATGCGCGCCCGGCGGATCCCAGGCGCGCGCGATCATCTCGTCGCGGATCGCGGCGAGCACGAGCGGCCAAGCGTGACCGCGGCGATGCAGCATCACGACCGTGCACATGCCGGTTCCATCTGCTACAGACACCGCCGACCGCCAAGATGGTGTGTGCAATCCAAGGGGGCCGGAACCGATGAGCACGGACGCCTTCGCCGAACGCGAGAAGGGCTTCGAGGCGAAGTTCAAGCTGGACCAGGAACAGGAGTTCCGCGCCCAGGCGCGACGCAACAGGCTGTTCGGGCTGTGGGCGGCGGAGAAGCTCGGCAAGTCGGGCGCCGAGGCGGAGGCCTATGCCAAGACCGTGGTCGCCGCCGACTTCCAGAAGCCGGGCCATGACGACGTGATCGACAAGGTGCGCGCCGACCTCGAGGCCGCCGGCAAGGGCGTCCCCGACACGGCGCTGCGGGCCGAGTACGACAGGGTCCTGGCGGTCGCGCGCCGCCAGGTCGCCGAGGAAGCGCCGAAGGGCTGAGCCGCGCGGCTCAGCCGCCGTCCACGTCGCCGGGCTGGTCCTCGGTCGGCGCGCCGAACACCCGCGCCAGCACCGCGTCCACATGCGCGAGGTGCAGGCGCGGGTCCATCGCGCGGTCGAGCACCGCGCGGTCGAGCCGGCCGGCGATCTCCGGATCGGACTCCAGGTTCTCGCGAAACGTCTTCGCGCCCTCCGTGCCGAGCGCGCTCCAGGTCGCCATCGCGTTCTTCTGCACGATCCGGTAGGCGTCCTCGCGGCTGATCCCGGCCTGGGTCAGCGCCAGCAGCACCTCGCCCGAGTGCACCACCCCGCCGAGCGCGTCGAGATTGGCGGCCATCCGGTCGGGATACACGACCAGCGTCTCGACCATCCCGGCCAGCCGATGCAGCGCGAAGTCGAGCGCGATGGTCGCATCCGGCGCAATCACCCGCTCGACCGAGGAATGGCTGATGTCGCGCTCGTGCCATAGCGCGACGTTCTCCAGCGCGGGGACCGCATAGCCGCGCACCAGCCGGGCGAGCCCGGTCAGGTTCTCGCTCAGCACCGGGTTGCGCTTGTGCGGCATCGCCGAGGAGCCCTTCTGGCCCGGATGGAAGTACTCCTCCGCCTCGCGCACCTCGCTCCGCTGCAGATGACGCACCTCGGTCGCCAGCCGCTCGATGCCGGAGGCGATCACCGCGAGGGTCGCGAAGAACATCGCGTGGCGGTCGCGCGGGATCACCTGCGTCGAAACCGGCTCGACCGCGAGGCCGAGCTTCTCGGCGACGAACGCCTCCACCGCTGGGGGCACATGGGCGAAGGTACCGACCGCGCCGGAGATCGCGCAGGTCGCGACCTCGTTCGCCGCCGCGGCCAGCCGGTCGCGGTTGCGGGCGAACTCGGCCCAGTGCCCGGCGAGCTTCAGCCCGAAGCTGGTCGGTTCGGCGTGGATGCCGTGGCTGCGGCCGATCGTGAGCGTGTGCTTGTGCTCGAGCGCGCGGCGCTTGAGGGCATCGAGCAGCCGGTCGAGCCCCTTCGCCAGCAGCTCGGCTGAGTCGCGCAACTGCACCGCGAGACAGGTGTCGAGCACGTCCGAGCTCGTCAGCCCCTGGTGCAGCCAGCGCGCCTCGTCTCCGATGCCCTCGCCGAGCCAGGTCAGGAAGGCGATCACGTCATGGCGCACCTCGCGCTCGATCGCGTCGATGCGCGCGACATCCGCCTCGGTCATGGCGGCAATGCGCGGGGCGCCGCGCACGCGGATCACCTCCGCGGCCTCGGCGGGAATCTGGCCGATCTGCCCTTGCTTCTCGGCCACCAGCGCCTCGATCTCGAACCAGATCCGGTAGCGGTTCTCGGCCGACCAGATCGCCGTCATCTCGGGGCGGGAATAGCGGGGGATCATCGCGTCTCTCCTTGCGGGGCGCGTATGGAGGCCGGGCCGTGGCTTGACAAGCGGGGCGTGCGGCCTTCGTATCCGCGCGCCGGCCACCTCTGTTCTGGATCGATCCGTCCGTCATGGACTTCAGCATTTCGGCGTCGCAGATCTGGTCCCTGCTGGCGGTGATCGGCATCGACATCGCGCTCGCCGGCGACAATGCCGTGGTGATCGGCATGGCCGCGGCCGGGCTGCCGCCGGAGCAGCGCCGGCGCGCGATCATCCTCGGCATCGGTGCCGCGGCGGTGCTGCGCATCATCTTCGCGCTGATCACCGCCCACTTGCTTCAGATCACCGAGCTGCTGTTCGCCGGCGGGCTGCTGCTGCTCTGGGTCTGCTACCGGATGTTCCGCGACCTGCGCACCGGCCACGCCGCGACCAGCGAGCACGCGGCCGAGGGGTTCGGCGCCAAGCCAAAGAGCTTCGCCTCGGCGATGTGGACGATCGTGGCGGCCGACATCACGATGAGCCTGGACAACGTGCTGGCGGTCGCGGCCGCGGCGCGCGAGCACCCCTACATCATGGCGTTCGGCCTGTTCCTGTCGGTGGTGCTGATGGGGGTCGCCGCGTCCTATATCGCGCGCATGCTGGACCGGTATCGCTGGATCGGCTGGGCCGGGCTGCTGCTGATCGTCTATGTCTCGCTGCGGCTGATCTGGGACGGCTGGCCGGGGGTGGCGCCGCATGTCGGCATGTCGCCCGACCCGGTGATGGTGACGGCGATCTTCACCGCCGCCTGCGCGCTGTACGCCGCGGCCGAGTTCGGACTGAAGCGCCGCACCGCGCCATAGCAGGGGCGCCGTTTCGGCGGCCGGGGAACGGGCCTCGCCCGCGGCCGGCCGGGCGCCGGATCGGCCCGCCGCTCTGGGCGTGCGGCCGGACACCCGGATTTCCCCCGACACGACCTTCGACAGCGCGGGCTGCCACACGTTTCACTTGCGTTGCATCACCGGCGCCGCCACTCTGACGAGAAGACTGCCTGCGGTGGCTGCTTCACCGGAGATGCCGATGCCGAACGAAAAAGTGGCCTTCGCGACGCTCCACTTGATGCCCGGCCCCAACATGGACTTCGTGGCCAGGTTCCAGCGCGAACTGGCATTGGCCCTCGACAACTACGTCACCCACAAGAAGCAGGGCAGGCTCGAGGCGCAGAGCACGCTGCTGAGGCAACAGGCCGGGGCGATGACCGATATCAAGCGCCAGACCGATGACCTGAGCAAACGACTGAAGACGGAGGCGAAGAGTAAACCCTCCGGCTGGTACAAGACCGAGTTCGCCGAGCAGGCACCGGGAATCCGGCATGCGGTCGCCGACCCGGTGGTGCAGGGCTTCGAGAGCAAGTATCAGGCCACGCGAACCGACAAGAAGGAGGTGCTGGAACGGGTCGAGAACGTCGCGAAGTTCCACGGCTACCCGGATCACGTGGGATGCCTCAAGCACAACGGGAACCCGGACCACTTGCGGGTCGTCGTCTCCAACGGCCGGACATGGGTCCCGGTCATCGAGCTCTGGTTCGGCTCCGCCCGGTTCATCGCCACCGATTCGCCGGGTGTGTTCCAGCACCGCACCCAGCCGGATCGGCAGTATGTCGAGGATCGCCACGGCTTCTTCATCGCCCGCTATCTCATCCGGCAGATGAACAAGCATGACCGGAAAAACGTGGAAGAGGAGCCGCCGCCCGACCCGACATTGACGGCGGCGGAGAACAAGGTTCCCGGCGATAACGCCCTGGACCAGGAGATCATGAAGCATGTTCGCGCGAAGGAGGCATCCGGCGGCGGCACCTGCTTCATTTCGTTCAGCCACACCAAGCACGCCATCGTCGGCTCGACCGCCAAGCTGTTCTACGACCAGGCGAAGGGAGACGTGATCATCGACGCCTCGCAGGTCGACCAGAAGGCCCGCGTGGATCTGCACTCGCTCGATGCGGTGAAGAGGCTGTTCGGCGTGGACGAGGTGAAGCCGACCATGCCCTTCCAGGAGGGCGACGATTCCTACGAGCGGAACGCCGCCGCGCGCGACACGGTGCGCACGCGCGAGATCCTGATCGCCGGGGCGGTGCCGAAGGCAGCGGTGGTCGCGGTCCGCCTCTCGACAGCACAGGTCAAGGCACCCTGGACGACGCTCGCGAAGACGCCGGCGGTGCTGCCGAAAGGCATACCGCGGGCGTGGACGGACTGATCGCCGCCGGCTGCGACCGCGCCGGCCCGCCAAGCGGCAGGTTCAGCCGAACCAGCCGTGGATGAACCATTCCGGCGCGTTTTCGCCGCGCCGCGCGAACACCCAGAGCCGCCGCCCGTCCTCGGTCTCGACCCGCCAGTAGTCGCGCGCCGTCTCGCGCAGGCCGAACTGCCACCAGGGCGGCAGGAGGCGCTCCGGCCCCTCGGCGCGGCGCACCCGCATCGCCCCCAGCCGCACCGGCGGCCCGTCCGGCAGCAGTGAGACGCCGTCGATCCGGCGCGGCGGATGCGCGAGCCGCACCGGGCGCGGCGGACTCTCCGGCAAAGCGCGCGGGGGCGCGAGCGGATCGACGGGTTCCACCGCCTGTTCAGGCCAGTGGCTGGGCACTGGGTCGAGCCGGACCACCGCGCGCGCGCCGAGCCGCCCGCGCAGCCGGTCGAGCAGCCGCGCGAGCGCCTCGCGCCGGGCCGCCGCCGCGGCGGC
>CAZHMM010000158.1:0-8985 GCA_964533585.1 uncultured Elioraea sp. | reverse complement strand
GTCGCGACCCTGCCGGCGCAGGCCGAGCTGGCCGCGGAGGCCGGACTCCGCGCCGCCGATGCGGACAAGGCGCTGGGCGCGATGACGGACGCCGCCGCCAAGCGCGATGCGATCATGCTGACGCCACCGCTCATGAAACGGCTCGATGCGATCTCAGAACGCCTTGCCGCTGCACGGGCGACGGCCGAGTCCGCCGCGCCGCGGCTCGCCGTCACCGTGCCGGCTGGTGGCAGCGTGCAGCTCGATGGCAGCGCGCTCGCGCCGGGCGAGACCGCGCGCGCGGTGCTCAGCCCGCTCACCATCGAGGTCCCCGGACACGCGGTGATCCGCGTCACTCCGGCCGATCGGGTCGGCACGGATCCGGTCGCCGCGGCGGAAGCCGAGCTCGCCGCGGCCCTCGCCCAGGCGGAGGTGCCCGACCTGCTTGCCGCCCGCGCCGCCGCCGCGCGCCGCGAGGCATTCGATACAGCCGCACGCGATGCCGCCTCCCGCGTGGGCGCGCTCGCAGGGAAGCCCACCGCCGAGGCGGTGGCGAGCCTTGCCCAGCGCGCGGCCATGCTCGCCGCCGGAGTTGCGGAACGGCTCGCCGCGCTCGGCCTCGACACGGTCCCGCCGGCAGATGCTGCAGCGCAGGCGCTGGCCGATGCGGAGCGAGCGGTCGAGACGGCGCGCGCCGATGAGACCATCGCCGCCTCCGCCTCCGTACCGGCCGAGACCGCCGAACGCGCCGCACGCGAGGCCGCCGTCGCTGCCGAGACCGCGCGCGACACCGCGCTTCGCGAGGCCGAGGCGAGTGCCGCGCGTCTCGCCGCCACGCGCGAGCGCGAGCCGGACGCGGCGCTGGAAACGCGTCTCGCCGACCGCCTCGCCACCGCGGCGACGCGCCGCCGCGAAGCCGATGCACTTCCCCTGGCCGACGAGACCGAAGCGACGCTCGCGCGCAAGCGCGCCGAACGGCTGCGCGGTGCGCTCAAGGCGGCGCGCGAGGCAGCGGCGAGCGATCGCGAAGCGCTGGCGGCCGCGGAAGCGGAACTGCGCGCACTCGAAGGCGATGCGCTCGACGAGGCGATCGCGCGCGAGGAGGCCGCCGCCGCGCTCGCCCGCCGCGAGGCCGTGCAGTTGGAGGCGCGCCGCGCCGCGCTGATGCTGCTGCGCGAGGCGATCGACGCGGCAGAGCGCGAGGCGACCGAGCGCTACCTCGCCCCGGTCTCGCAGCGGCTGCAGCCGTGGCTCGAGGCGCTGCTGCCAGGCGCGCGCGCACTGCTCGACGAGAGCTTCGCGGTCACCGGGCTGACGCGCGACGGCCGCGACGAGTCCTTCGACATCCTGTCCGCCGGGACGCAGGAGCAGATCGCGGTGCTGGTCCGCCTCGCCTTCGCTGACCTGCTGCACGAGCAGGGACGGCCCGCGCCGGTGATCCTCGACGACGCGCTGGTGTTCTCCGACGATCAGCGCATCGAGCGCATGTTCGACATCCTGAGTGACGCGGCGGAACGGATGCAGATCGTCGTGCTGACCTGCCGCACCGGCCTCTTTTCGCGGCTCGGCGGGCACAAGCTCGCGCTGGAACGCCTGGCGTGACGCGCGGCCTGCCGCCGGGGCTGCTTGCCGTCCTGTTCGTGTTCGCCGCCTGTGCGCCGCTGATCCTGGCGCTTGCCTCAGGCGAACCGCCCGAGGCCGTGCAGGCGGAGCTCGGCATCGGGCTCGGGCTCGCCGCGCTGGCGCTGATGCTGTTGCAGTTCGCCCATTCCGGCCGGCTGGAGACGATCGCGGGACGGATCGGCATCGACCGCACCATGCGGGTGCATCGCTCGGCCGGGATCGCGCTCGCGGCGATGGTGCTGCTGCACCCGCTCGCCTTTGTCGCCCCGCCGCTGCTGACCAACCCGGAGCTCGCGCTGCGCGGGCTGATCGGCATGCTGCGCGCGGAGCGGATGCAGAGCGGCGTGATCGCGCTGATGCTGCTGCTGGTCGTGGTCGCGGCGTCGCTCGCGCGCGCGCGCATCGGCCTCGCCTATCAGCGCTGGCGCGCGCCGCATGCGGCGGTCGGGCTCGCGGCAGCGGCCTTCGCCGTCGATCACGCGCTGCGCGTCGGGCTCTACAGCGAGGCCGCGCCGCTCCGCGCGTTCTGGCTCGGCGGGTTCGCGCTCGCTGGCTTCGCCCTGGTCTGGACCTGGGCGATCAAGCCGATCCGCGACGGCCGCGCCGGCTGGCGCGTCGCCACTGTCACGCCGCTCGGGCCGGATTACTGGGAGGTCGTGCTCGACCGCCCGTCGCGCGCGCCGCTCGGCTTCGCCGCCGGGCAGTTCGCCTGGCTTGCCTTCGGCCGGCGCGCGCCCTGGGACGACAACCCGTTCTCGATCGCCTCCGCGCCCGACGACCCGCGCCTTGCCTTCGTCATCCGCGAGGCCGGCGACCTCACGCGCGCGATCGGCGCACTGCCGTTCGGCTCAGCCGTGCGCGTCGATGCGCCGCACGGCGCCTTCGTGCTCGATCCGCGTGAGCGCCGGTCGATCCTGCTGATTGCCGGCGGGGCGGGAATCGCGCCGATCCTGTCACTCTGGCGCGACCTCGCCGCGCGGCCGGATGCCGGCGCGGTGAGGCTCGTTTACGGGGCTTGGACGGCCGAGCGGCTGCTCTACCGCGACGAGCTTGCGCGCACCGCCGCCGAGAAGGGCTTCGGCCTCCATCTGCGTGTGGACGAGGGACCGCTCTGCGCCGGCGCGACGCGCGGCATCCTCGACGAGACGATCCTGCGCGAGGCGATCGCGGGGCTCGATCCGAACGCCACGGTGGCGATGGTCTGCGGGCCGACGCCGATGATGCTGGCGGTCGCCGCGACGCTGGAGCGGCTCGGGCTGCCGCCGGACGCGATCCGCTACGAGCGGTTCGACTATGACTGAGCGCGCGCCCATGCCGCGCGTGGAGCGGCGCATGCGCACCGGCGTGCGGCTGCTGCTCGGCGCGATTTGGCTCGCGGTCGCGTTGTTCGCGCTGCGCGCGCTGGTGCTGTAGCGCTCAGCGCCGCACGTGGTTCGCCTCGAGCCAGGCGATGATCGCGGCGCGCTTGGCGCCATCCTCGGCGTAGTGGGTCTTGAGGAAGTCGTCGAGCGCGGCCTGCCGGTCTGCCGGCGTCAGCGATACAAAGCGGCGCATGAAGCGCGCAGGCGTGCGGTGGCAGGACGCGCAGTCCTGCTGGTAGGCGGTCTCGCCCGGGTCGGTCACGCGCGGCTGCTGGCCCATCGCGCCCGTCGGCAGAGGGGCGAACAGCGGGACGGCGAGCAGAGCGGCAAGCGCGGCGCGCATGGACTTTCTCCCTCCGGCATTTCACGTCAGTCTGCCGGCGTCATCCACGCCCATCGTTGACCGAGGTCAAGTGACACTCCTGCCCGCGCTGCCGTTCCACCTGCATCTCAATGCCGCGAAGGGGCGCGCCGGCGCTTCCGTGCTGAACGACGTGGGATTCCGCGTCGCGCGCGCGGCGATCGCCTCCTGGCCCGGCTACGCGGCCACCCCGCTTGTCGAGCTGCCGGGGCTGGCGCGCGCGCTCGGCATCGGCGCGCTGCGCTGGAAGGACGAGGGCGGCCGGTTCGGCCTCGGCAGCTTCAAGGCGCTGGGCGGGGCCTATGCGGTCGCGCGCCACCTCGCCCGTATGCTCGCGGCGCGTGGGATCACCGCGACCGACGCCGACCTCGCCGCCGGGCGCTGCGCCGAGCTGACGCGCGACGTCACCGTCACCTGCGCGACCGACGGCAATCACGGCCGCTCGGTCGCCTGGGGGGCGCAGCGCTTCCACTGCCGCGCCGTGATCTACATCCACGAGACCGTCAGCGAGGGCCGCGCCGCCGCGATCGCGCGGTTCGGCGCCGAGGTGCGGCGCGTGCCCGGCACCTATGACGACGCGGTGCGCCGGGCCGCCGAAGACGCGGTGGCGAACGGCTGGACTGTCGTCTCCGACACCTCCTATCCCGGCTACACCGACATCCCGCGCGACGTGATGCAGGGCTACCGCGTGATGGCGGATGAGGCATTCGCGCAATGGACCGGTCCCGTACCGACGCATCTGTTCGTGCAGGGCGGCGTGGGTGGCGTCGCCGCCGCGGTCGCCGCGCAGTCGGCGCTGCACTTCGGCGATGCCGCGCCGAGCCTGATCGTGGTCGAGCCCGACCGGTTCGACTGCCTGTACCGCAGCGCGGTCGCCGGCCGGCCGACCGCCTCGCCGGCCGGTCCAGACACGCTGATGGCCGGACTCGCCTGCGGCGAGGTCTCGATCCTGGCGTTCGATGAACTGCTGCACCGCGCCGACGCCTTCATGGCCGTGCCAGACGAGGCGGTCGCGCCGACGATGCGTGCGCTCGCGCGCGGTGTGGACGGCGATCCGAAGGTGGTCGCCGGCGAGAGCGCGGTCGCGGGGCTCATCGGGCTCGCGCTTGCGCGCCGCGAGCCGAGCGCCGCCGCCGCGCTCGGTCTCGACGCCGCCGCGCGCGTGCTGCTGTTCGGCACCGAGGGGGCCACCGATCCCGAGCTCTACGCTCGGTTGGTTGACGTCGCTTCTTGACCGCCGGCACCCGCACCGCCAGCCTTTGCGCAACGACAACCGCCGAGGATCGTCCTCCATGCTCACCCGTCGCACCCTGCTCGCGGCCACCCCCCTCGCGGCCCTGCCGGCCACGGTCCGCGCGCAGGAGTGGCCCAACCAGCCGATCCGCATGATCGTGCCCTTCGCCGCCGGCGGCCCGACCGACGTCCCCGCCCGGCTCATCGCCGAGGAGATGGGCAAGCGATTGCCCCAGCGCGTGATCGTGGAGAACCGCACCGGCGCAGGCGCGCTGGTCGGTACCGAGGTGGTCGCGAAGGCGCCGAAGGACGGGCACACGATCCTCTACAGCACGGTCGCGCAGGCGGTGATGCCGGCGTTGTTCCAGCGCCTGACCTTCGACCCGGTGACCGACTTCATTCCCGTGTCGCTGGTCGCGGTGGTGCCGATGATCATGATCGTCAACAGGGATCTGCCGGTGAACTCGCTCGCCGAGCTGATCGCGTTCCTGAAGGCGAGGCCCGGGGAGATCGACTACGGGTCGTCGGGCAATGGCGGGGCGGTGCATCTGGCCTCGGAGCTGTTCCTGTCCATGAGCGGCACCAAGGCGAACCACGTCCCGTATCGCGGCTCGTCGGCGCTGCTGCCCGACCTGATCGCCGGCCGCATCGCCTTCAGCGTCGATGTTGCGGCCAGCGCGCTCGCCTATGTGCGCGACGGGCGGGTGAAGGGGCTTGCGATCTCGTCCAAGCAGCGCTCGAGCCTCGCGCCCACCCTGCCGACCTTCGACGAGGCCGGCGTACCCGGATACGAGGCCTATACCTGGCACATGGTGCACGTGCCGGCCGGCACGCCGCAGGCGATCGTCACGCGGCTCAACCGGGTCGTGAACGACTCCGCCGCGGTGCCCGAGGTGAAGCAGCGCCTGCTCGACCTCACCGCCGAGGTGATCACCGACTCCACGCCCGAGAGCGCGCGCGCCTTCCTGATCGCCGAGCGGGACAAGTGGGGCAGGGTGATCCGCGAGGCCGGCATCACGGTGAACTGATGCCCATTCCCGACACGATGCGACACGTCGCCTGCGAGGGGCATGGCGGGCCGGAGGTGATGCGCATCGTCACCGGCCCGGTGCCGCAACCGGGCCCTGGCGAGATCCTGATCGAGGTGCATGCGGCCGGGGTGAACCGGCCCGACATCCAGCAGCGCCGAGGGGCCTATCCGCCGCCCCCCGGCGCCTCGCCGATCCTCGGGCTGGAGGCCGCCGGCACTGTCGCGGCCCTCGGCGAGGGTGTCGAGGGATGGACGCTGGGCGACCCGGTCTCAGCGCTCTGCAACGGCGGCGGCTATGCCGAGTACGTCGCCGTGCCGGCACCGCAATGCCTGCCTCCGCCCGAGGGCTACGACCATCTGCGCGCCGCCGCCCTGCCCGAGACCTACTTCACGGTCTGGGCCAACCTGTTCCAGGCAGGCCGGCTGGCGAAGGGCGAGTCCGTGCTGATCCACGGCGGCTCCTCCGGCATCGGCACCACCGCGATCCAGCTTGCGCGCGAATTCGGCGCGCGGGTGTTCGCCACCGCCGGCAATGTCGACAAGTGTACCGCGTGCCTGCGCCTCGGCGCCGAGGCGGCGATCGACTACAACGCGCAGGATTTCGTCGAGGAGGTGAAGCGGCTGACCGATGGGCGCGGCGTCGATGTGGTGCTCGACATGGTCGGCGGCGACTACATCGCGCGCAACCTCCGCTGCCTCGCGCTCGACGGACGGTTGGTCCAGATCGCCTTCCTGCAGGGCTCGAAGGCGCGCGAGGTCGACTTCCTGCCGGTGATGACCAAGCGCCTGACCATCACCGGCAGCACCATGCGCCCGCGCACCACCGAGCAGAAGGGTGCGATCGCGGCGGAACTCGCCGAGCGCGTCTGGCCGGTGCTGTCGGCCGGGCGCTGCGGGCCGGTGATCTATGGCACCTATGCGCTCGAGGATGTTGCCGAAGCGCACCGACTGATGGAGAGCAGCGCGCATATCGGCAAGATCATGCTGACGCTGCGCTGACTCGGCGCTCGCGCCCGAATTGGCCGGGCGCATACGGCTGCGTGCCGCACCGGCACTTCTTGCCTGGTTGACGGCTCCGGAATCGCTCGGCCGGCCGCCAACAGACCCGACATGGAGCGGCGCGTCAGCGCGGCGTTAACCGCCGCTTGACGCTTTGCGGACCACCATGCGCTCAAGCCGAAGGGGCATGACGCTGGAAGGATCGGGTATGGGCGCGCTTCCTGTTGCGGTGGCGGACCGGGCTGCACCAGGTTTCGCGATCGCGTTTCAGCCGATCGTCGATATCGCGGGCCGACGCATCGTCGCCCAGGAGGCGCTGGTGCGCGGCATCGGCGGCGGCTCCGCCGCGAGCGTGCTCACCCGCGTCGAGGGTGGCCAGCGCTTCGGGCTCGAGATCGCGATCGCCCGCCACGCCCTCGCCCGCGCGGTGGCGCTCGGCATCGAGACCGACCTGCATGTCAACTTCTCGCCAGGTGTGCTGCTGCACACACCCGACCTGCTGAGCGCGATTGTGGCGGTGGCCGAAGTCGAGCGGTTCCCGATTGCACAGCTGGTGCTCGAGGTGACCGAGGGCGAGAAGATCGACGATCCGCCGCGGCTCGCGAAGGTGGTCCAGGCGGCGCGCGCGCTCGGCCTGCGCATCGCGATCGACGATTTCGGCGCCGGCTATAACGGCCTGTCGCTGCTGGCCGAGGTGCAGCCCGACATCATCAAGATCGACATGACGCTGACGCGCGGCATCGACCTGCACTCGGTGCGCCGCTCGATCGTCGCCGGCATCCTGCGCATGGTCGAACAGATGCACGTGCGCACCATCGCCGAGGGCGTCGAGTCGCTCGGCGAGCTCTCCTGCCTGCATGCGCTCGGCATCACCGAGATGCAGGGCTTCCTGTTCGGCCACCCGATGTACGAGCGCGCGACCACCGAACTCGACCTGCCGCTCACCATCCGCGGCGTCACCGCGCCGCCGCCGCGCGCAGCGCTGCGGCTCGCGGCCGAACGCGCGCTCTGACCCGGGTCCTGCTCGCGCGAGACCGGTTCGTCCCGCGCGCGCACCCGGCTCAGCGCGCCGCCGCCACCGCCTCGCGCAGCCGCTCCAGCGGCACCGCGCCCGGCAGCAGGGTCTCGCCCACCACATAGGCTGGCGTGCCCTGGATGCCGAGCGTCTGCGCGAGCTGAAGATTCGCGTTCAGCCGACGCGTCACCGCCTCGCTCATCATGTCGCGCTGAAGCCGCACGGGGTCGAGCCCGGTCTCGGCGGCGAGCTGCAGCAGCGCCGCCTCGTCCGGCTCGCCGCGCAGACGCATCAGCCCATCGTGGAAGGCGAGGAACCTGCCCTGGGCGTGCGCGGCGAGCGCGGCGCGCGCGGCAAGCACGCTCGCCGGGCCGAGGATCGGGATCTCCTTCACCACCACGCGCAGCCCCGGCTCGCGCCGAAGCAGCTCCGCGACCACCGGGTGCATGCGCCGGCAATACGGACAGCGGTAGTCGGTGAACTCGACCAGCGTCACCGCCGCCCGGTCCGGGCCGAGCGCCGGGTCGCCCGGATCGCGGAACAGCGCCTCGGCGTTCGCCACGATGGTCTCGCGCAGCCGCGCCCGCTCCAGGTCCTGCTCGGCAGCCTGCATCGCCGCGATCGCATCGGCGAGGATCGAGGGATCGGTGCGCAGCGCCTCGCGCAGGATCTCGATGATCGCGGCGCGCTGCTCGGCGCTGAACAGGCGCGCGGGCTCGGTCTGCGCCGCGGCCGGCAGGGCAAGCGCCAGCACGGCAACAAGGCCGATCAGGAACCGTCTCATCGCCGCCGCCGCTCCTCGCGTTCGATCTCTGCCGCGCGCGTCAGGTCCTGCGCGCGCAGCTTGGCCGGCCCCGCCGGCAACAGCCGCTCGGCGCGCGCGGCCATCTCGCGCTGGGTGCGCAGATCGCCCAGCAAGGCCGCCTCCTCGGCGAGTGCCAGCGCCGACCGGCCCATGTCGCCGAGCCGCCCATGGGCGATGCCGAGCGTACGCCAGGTGAAGGGCGCGTTCGGGTCGAGCCGCACCGAGGCCTCAAGCTCGGCGACCGCCGCGCGCAGCATCGTCGGATCGTCGATATCGACCATCACCCGGCCGAGATTGGCGCGGATCAGCGGATGGTTGGGCGCGAGCCGGGCCGCGGCGCGGTACGGCTCGAGCGCGTCGCGGGGCCGGCCGCTCTCGTGCAGCACCTGGCCCTTCAGCTCATGCAGCCACGGGCTCGCCGGCCGCTCGGCGATCAGCCGGTCGAGCGCCTCCACCGCCTCCAGGCTGCGGCCCTGGCGGAAGGCGAGGATCGCGCGCGCATAGCGCGCCGGCGGCGACTGATCGGCGGCCGGATAGGTGCGCGCGATCATCGCGCCATCGAGGAAGCCGATCAGCTTG
>CAZHMM010000157.1:0-9115 GCA_964533585.1 uncultured Elioraea sp. | reverse complement strand
ATCTGCCTCGCCGCAGCCATCACCTGGTGGATCAGTTGAGTCCACACCCTAGTGTGGTCGCCAAACGCTGCCGCGCAGCAGCGGGACTTCGGAACAGCGCACTCCATGCGCGATGGGACGAATTCACTCTCCACGACGTAGAGCCCGCGATCAGACTCACTCGCCAACTCATCGAAGAACACTTGGTACGCTAACGCTACTATCGACACCGCGACGGGCCAAGCGCACGGCCAAAATGCTCCGAATGGCCCTTATGGCCTCCGTGGAATACCGCTTTGGGTGAGGCGATGCGGCCTACGCCGCCACAGGCTTGTGCTCGACGCCCTTCTCGGTCAGCAGCCCCGCGAGCTCGCCCGACTGGAACATCTCGGTGACGATGTCGCAGCCGCCGACGAACTCGCCCTTCACATAGAGCTGCGGGATCGTCGGCCAGTTGGTGAACTGCTTGATCCCCTCGCGGATGCCGGGGTCCTCCAGCACGTTCACGCCTTTGAACTTGACGCCCATGTGCATGAGGATCTGCACCACCCGCGCCGAGAACCCGCATTGCGGGAACATCGGCGTGCCCTTCATGAACAGCACCACCGGGTTGTCGGTGATGTCGGCCTGGATGCGCTCGAAGACGGGGTTCGACATCGGTTCGGTTCCTGGTCCCGTGTGGTGATCAGTCCTGCGGCGGGCTGGTCTGCAAGGCGAGCGCATGCAGCGCACCGCCCATCCGGCCCTGCAGCGCGGCATAGACCATCTGGTGCTGCTGCACGCGGCTCTTGCCCTTGAAGGCGGCCGAGACGACGGTGGCGGCGTAGTGGTCGCCGTCGCCGCGCAGATCCTCGACCGTCACCTGCGCGTCCGGCAGTCCCGCCTTGATCAGCGCCTCGATCTCCGCCGCCGACATCGGCATCGCCGGTCCGTCCCCTACGCCATGTAGGCCGGCAGCCACGATGCGTGGACCTGCCTCAGCCGCTCGACCGATATGGAGAACGCCCCCGTCAGTGTCAAACCCGCCCCCTCCGCGCGGCCGAGCAGCGTCGCGGGCACGCCCGCGGCAGACGCCTCGGCGACCAGCGCCCGCCCGTCCGGCACCGCGAGCACGTAGCGCCCCTGATCCTCGCCGAACCAGAAGGCGTGCGCCGGGATCGAGTCGGGCGCGGCCAGCAGCGACGCGCCGACGCCGCCGGCGATCGCCATCTCGGCGACAGCGATGAGCAGGCCCCCATCCGAAACGTCGTGGCACGCGCGCACGCGGCCCGCCAGGATCGCGCGACGGACGAAGTCGCCGTTGCGCCGCTCGTCCGCGAGATCGACCGGCGGCGGCGCCCCCTCCTCGCGCCGCGCGATCTCACGCAGCCAGAGCGACTGGCCGAGATGGCCGGAAGTCGCGCCGATCAGCACCAGGTCGAGCCCGGGCGCGAGGGCGAGCCCCACCGCCTGGGCCGCGTCCTCGAGCACGCCGACGCCGCCGATCGCCGGGGTGGGCAGGATCGCGCGCCCGTCGGTTTCGTTGTAGAGCGAGACGTTGCCGGACACGACCGGGAAGTCGAGCGCACGGCAGGCGGCCGCCATGCCGCGCACCGCGGCGGCGAACTGGCCCATGATGCGCGGCCGCTCGGGATTGCCGAAGTTCATGTTGTCGGTGATGGCGAGCGGCCGCGCGCCCACGGCGGTGAGGTTGCGCCACGCCTCGGCGACCGCCTGCGCGCCCCCCGCCTCCGGGTCGGCCTGGCAGTAGCGCGGCGTGCAGTCGGCGGTGAGCGCGAGCGCGCGCTTGAGCCCTTCGAGCTTCACCACCGCGGCGTCGGCCCCGCCGGGCCGCTTCACCGTCTGTCCGCCCACCGTCGAGTCGTACTGATCCCAGATCCAGGCGCGCGAGCAGAGATCGGGGCATCCGATCAGCGTAACCAGTGCCGCCTCCAGCCCGACCGGGTCGGGCACCGTCGCCGGGTCGAGCAGCGCGGGCTTCGGCGTCTCCTCGGTCGGGCGGCGGTAAAGCGGCGCCTGGTCGGACAGGGGTGCCAACGGAATGTCGGCCTCCACCCGTCCCTGATGGCGGATGACGATGCGCCCGGTCTCCGTCAGGTGTCCGATCACCGCGAAGTCGAGCTCCCACTTCTCGAAGATCGCGCGCGCCGCCGCCTCCGCGCCGGGGCGGAGGATCATCAGCATCCGCTCCTGGCTCTCCGACAGCATCATCTCGTAGGCGGTCATCCCGGTTTCGCGCTGCGGCACGGCGTCGAGATTCAGTTCGATCCCGACCCCGCCCTTGCCCGCCATCTCGACCGAGGACGAGGTCAGGCCCGCGGCACCCATGTCCTGGATGGCGACGATCGCATCCGTCGCCATCAGCTCCATGCAGGCCTCGATCAGCAGCTTCTCGGTGAACGGATCGCCGACCTGCACGGTGGGGCGCTTCTCGTCGCCCTCGTCGGCGCCGAATTCGGCCGAGGCCATGGTCGCGCCATGGATGCCGTCGCGCCCAGTCTTGGAGCCGACATAGACCACCGGGTTGCCGACGCCGGCCGCGGCCGAGAGGAAGATGCGGTCCGCCGGCGCGATGCCGACCGTCATGGCGTTGACCAGCGGGTTGCCGTCATAGGCGGGATGGAAATTCACCTCGCCGCCGACGGTCGGCACGCCGACGCAGTTGCCGTAGCCGCCGATGCCGCGCACCACGCCGTCAAGGATGCGCTTCGTGCGCGGGTTGTCGGCCGAGCCGAAGCGGAGCGCGTTCAGGTTGGCGATGGGGCGCGCGCCCATGGTGAACACGTCGCGCAGGATGCCGCCCACGCCCGTCGCCGCGCCCTGATAGGGCTCGATGAAGGAGGGATGGTTGTGGCTCTCCATCTTGAACACGGCGGCGAGCCCGTCGCCGATCGCCACCACGCCCGCGTTCTCGCCCGGGCCGTGGATCACCCACGGCGCTTTGGTTGGCAGCTCGCGCAGCCAGACGCGGGAGGACTTGTACGAGCAGTGCTCGGACCACATCACCGAGAAGATGCCGAGCTCGGTGAGGGAGGGTTGGCGGCCGAGGATCGCCAGCACCCGGTCACGCTCGTCGGGCTTCAGGCCGAACTCGGCGGCGAGCTGGGTGGCCCGCTCGGGGGGCAGCGTCTCGGGGGCGTCGGTCACGGGGTCCTCGGGCGCGTCAGGCGCGGGCTCGGAAATATCTGCGTGGAGGCGAACGGCCACGGCCCGGACGACGTGTCAAGGCGGGTGTCCGCTACGGCAGGCGCCAAGCGGTGCGGCTATTTGGGCTTGATCTCGATCAGCCGGCAGACCTTCCACTTGGCGCCGCCGGCACCATGGTCGGCCGCTTCCTGCACGCTGTTGAACCGTTCGCCCCAGCTGTAGATGTAGCCGCCGCGCTTGAACATGTAGTGCTCCAGCCCGTCAAACAGCTTCATCTTCGGGTCCTTGCTCGTCACTCCGATGATGCAGTTCGTGACGCCGACCTTGTTGTTCTTGACCGCCTTGACCTTGGCGTCATAGCCCCAGATCCGAGTCACGTAATCCGCCACCACGTCCGGTGGCAGCGCAATGCCGTACTTGTCATCCTTCTTGATCTGCTCCTCCGTCTTCGTCACGGCCGAGTTCACGTGCAGGATGTATTTGTCGACGGTGAAGTCCTCGAACCCTTCGAAGGTCTGCGTGAATTCTTCGATCCCCTTGATCAGGTCCTGTTTTCCCTCGGCCTTCAGGATCGTCAGATAGGTCTTGATCTCGGCAAGCACCCGGAAGGCATTGGTGGCATTGATCAGTTGCCCGCGCGCCTGATCGTTCAGGAGATACATGGCGTAGAACGTGCTCGTGAAGCCGCAGACACCCCAGCCGGCGTTGGTGATGCCGAGTTGCCGCATTCCCTTCGGCATAGGTCGAACTCCTGCTCGCCGCGACAGCATCCGCGTGTTGCGTCGGGTGGCCCGGTCGCAGCATCCGGACGCTGCCTTGGGGCGGACGCTATCGTGCGACCGCGCACCATCGCAACGACCAAAGCCGGTCCCGCTTGCGGCGAGGTCGCGCGCGAGGGATCGTCACGGCATGAACACGCCCCCTCGCCCGCCGATCGGCCAGGCCGTCACCTTCCTCTACGCCGACCCGCCCGAGCCCTCATGGCGGTTCTACGAGGACGTGCTCGGCCTGCCTCTCGTGCAGGACCAGGGTACGTGCCGCATCTACGCCGCGACCGAGGGGCCGACGGCCTTTCTCGGCGTCTGCCGCGCCCGCGCCCCGCGCGTGACCGACAATCCGCGCGTGGTCGGCGGCGTGGTGTTCACCTTCGTCGCCGAGGACGTGGACGGCTGGTACGCGCATCTGCGCGCCAAGGGCGTGGACATTCCTGCCGCGCCCACGCTGTCGGCGCAGTACCGCGTCTACCACTTCTTCTTCCGCGACCCGGCCGGCTACACGCTCGAAATCCAACGCTTCGACCGCCCCGACTGGCCGGCCCCCTGACGCCCGGGAACCGCCGACCGCCCGGCGACGTTCCATCCGCACGACATTGCGGAGGACGGCACATGCCACGAAGCGTTCTGATGATCCTGGCCGCGGCAACCCTGGGGCTTGCGGCCTGCGGCAGCGATCCGCAGGGCCGCGTCGAGGGCGGCACGGCGGCCGGCGCGGCGACCGGTGCGGGAATCGGCGCGCTCGCCGGACCGCCGGGCGCGCTGGTCGGCGGCGTGGTCGGCGCGGGCGCAGGCGCGCTGGGTTCCTCGCTCACCGAACCGGAGGATGTGAACCTGGGCGATCCGCCCTGGCGCAATCCCGAAGCGCGGCCGCGTCTGGACTGACGCGCCGCGCGCGGGAGGCGGCGGGGTCCTCCCCCGGCCCCGCCGCCGAGCGGCGCCTCACGCGCGCGGCAGGATCGCATTGATTGCGGCCGCACAGTCGCGCGGGTGTCGCATGCGTTCGAACGACACCTCGCGTGTCGTGCCCTCCTTGCCGAGCAGCGCAACCGAGCCGTAGCCGAGCGCCCAGCGGAAGAAGCCGCGCTCATCGGCGGTCGCGGTGAAGATCTGCTCGGGCAGCCAGTGATAGGCGCTCCTGCGCCACGACAGCACGCCGGCGCGGTAGCGCACACCGGTCTCGTCCACGGTCAGCGTCGCACTGCGCGCGACCAACATGCGGTGGAGCTCGATCGGGATCAGCACGACGAGCGTCAGCGCGAGCAGCGGATCGAACCCGCCGAGCCCCTCGGCGACAAGGCGGCGATAGAACGGCTCCGAGTCGATCGCGAGATAGAGCCCGATCCAGAAGACGATCACGGCGAGCGGCGCGACATAGGCCACCGCGTGCTTGCGGTAGGTCCTCATCCTCCCTCCCGGCGGCGCGGGCGGTGCCGGCAGCCTGCCCGCGAGTATGGAAGGTCAGGCGCGCGGACCCAAGCGCGCCCTCATTCCATCCGCCAGGATCGCCACGCCGCGGCCGCGAGCACCGCGCCCACCGCCAGCGCGTAGACCGCGTTCCACCCCGCCATCGACAGCCCAAGCACGCGGATCGCCGCCTCGTCGCAGGGGATGGCCGGCAACGGCCGCAGCGCGCGCAACAGATCGTCCACCGAACCCGCCGGCGCGCCGGCCTCGACCACGCATTCCGGCACCGGGCTCGGCCAGAACCCCCATTCGACGCCGGCATGCATGGCCGCGATCCCGGCATTGCCGAGGAACAGCAGCGCGATCGCCGCCAGCGCCGCGGGGGTAAGGCGTCGCGGCAGCGCGAGTCCGACCAGGCCAAGGCCGATCGCCGCCCAGTACGGCCAGCGCTGCCAGATGCAGAGCGGACAGGGCGGCAGCCCGCCCCAGTGCTGCGAGGCATAGGCGACCGCCAGGGCGGCGGCGGCGGCAAGCGGGCCGAGCAGCAGAGCACGCGACATGACGCCCTCTACCACGCGCGCCGCCAGCCTGGACGCCCCCGGCGCGCACGGCCATGCTGCGCGAGGGACAACTCGCGGGGAGGAGCGCGATGCGGCGGATCTGGGGGCGGGCCAATTCGATCAACGTGATGAAGGTGCTGTGGGGCTGCGCCGAACTCGACGTGACCTATGAGCGCATCGATCTCGGCGGCAAATTCGGCGGGCTCAGGACGCCCGAGTTCCTCGCCAAGAACCCCAACGCGCTGATCCCGGTGCTCGAGGAGGCGGACGGGTTCATCGTCTGGGAGAGCAACGCGATCCTGCGCTATCTCGGCGCCGCCTACGGCGGCGGCTCCGCCGCCTGGCCGGAGGATATCCGCGCCCGCGCCGCCGCCGATCAGTGGATGGACTGGCAGCAGACCACCGGCCAGTCGGGGCTCGGCCCGGCCTTCGTGCAGATGTACCGCACGCCGCCCGAGAAGCGCGACGAGGCGGTGATCCGCAAGGGGGTGGCACGCGCGGCCGAAACCTTCGGGCTGCTGGAGGCGGAACTCGCGCGCCGGCCCTGGATCGCCGGTGAGGCGTTCACGCTCGCCGACATCCCGATCGGCTGCATCGTCTACCGCTACCTGAACATGCCGATCGACCGGCCCGACTTCCCCGCCCTCGCCGCCTACCACCAGCGCCTGCTCGCGCGGCCCGGCTACGCCACCCACATCGCCGTGGGCGTGTCGTGACGGCGGCGCGGACCCTGCCGGTGGTGGTGAGCCACGCCGCCGACGCGATCTTCACCACCGGGTTGCGCGCCTTCTTCGCCTATCGCGATCTCGGCATCCGCCATGTCACCGGCGGCAAGGTCGGCGCACACGTCATCCGTGCGGTTCCGGGCGCCGGCGCGCATCCCGTGTGGCACACCCACGACCTGCACTTCCAGATGGTCTATGTCCTGAAGGGCTGGGTCCGATTCGAGTACGAGGGCGCGGGCGAGGTGCTGCTCACCGCCGGCTCGATGGTGCATCAGCCGCCGGGGATCCGTCACCGCGAGGTGGCGCACAGCGACGATCTGGAACTGCTCGAGATCACGCTCCCCGCCGAGTTCCGAACCGAGGAAAAGGAGGGCCCGACATGAGCGACCTCGGACTGCTGATCGGACGGCTCGCCGTCGCGCCGATGTTCCTGCTCGCCGGCTGGAACAAGCTCGGCTGGCCGCCGGGGGCCGGCATCACCGGGCTGCTCGCGGCCAAGGGCATCCCCCTGCCCGAGGTCGCCGCCGCGATCGCGGTCGCGATCGAGCTCATCGCGCCGATCCTGCTCGTGCTCGGCGTGCTGACCCGCTGGGCCGCCTGGGCGCTGGCGCTGTTCACGCTCGGCACGATCTGGATCGCGCATGCCTGGTGGACCTTTCCCGAGGCGCAGCAGGCGGCGCAGATGGGCGTCGCGCTGAAGAACCTCGCGGTCGCTGGGCTGCTGGTCACGCTGGCGATGGCGGGGTCGGGCCGCTACGCGCTCCGGCGCGACTGAGCGCGATCGCGCGCGGCCGCCCCAGCGGCGCCGCGCGCGTCGCGTCACCACACGCCGCCGCCGAACGACGACTCTACCCCCTTCTGGAACGAGGCGACGCGCTTCATCGCCGCGCGGATCGCCGCCTGCTCGGGCTTGGGCAGTGCCGGCAGCTCGACCAGCGTGCCGGGCGGCCGGCCGGCGGCCACGTCGTCGAGCTGCTGACGCAGGAGCGCGCCGGCAAGGCGCTCGAACGCCTCGGCCAACCCCTCGGCCTCGGCGCGCGCGACCGGGCCGAGCGCAGCGAGGGCAGCGAGGCGCGCGCGCGTCCCCGTCTCAGTCACGCCGTGTCGGAGCGCGAGCAGCCGCGTCGCCGAGACGAGCGGCATCAGCCCGGAGCGTTTGAGGTCGGTGCGCACGCCCGGCCGGTCGGGCTCGTCGTCGCGGAAGCCGCCCCAGAAGCTGAGGCCGACCGTCATCTTCGCGTCCTCCGCCGAGAGCGCGCCGAGGAAGGCCGGGTGGGCGGCAAGGGTGCGCATCAGGTGGCCGCGCAGCTCGCCCGCCGACTCAGGGTCGCCCCACACTGGCTTGAAATCGAACGCGATATCGCCGAACAGCAGTGCCACCGGGCTGCGCCGCTCGGCCCACAGCGTGATCTGCGCCTTCCACTGCGCGAGCGTCTTGCGCCAGACCGGGTTGCGCGCCATCACGTGGCCCTTGCAGAGCGGGAAGCCGGCCGCTTCCAGGCGCGCGTTGAGGTCCTCAGCGAAGGGGATGAACCAGGCGTCCACCTCGCCATGCCGCGCGTCCGGGTAATCCTGCAAGATCAAGCCGTTGTCCTGGTCTGTTGCGAGCTGACTCTCGCCTCGCCCGGCCGAGCCCATCACCAGCAGCGTGAACGGCACCGGCGGCGCTCCGGCCACCGCGAGCGCGCGCTCGACCACCCAGCGATGGATGTCGAGATTGATCTCCGAGACCACGCCGATCACCTCGGCGGCCGGCAGTCCCTCGTCGAGCAGGGTGCGCGCGAGCCCGGCCTGGGCGGCGCGCGTCGCCGCGAAGCCTGCCTCGTCCTCGCCGCGCGCCAGCGTCTCGACCGCGCCGAGCAGCCGCGCCGAGGCCGCGGCGTAGGTCTCGAAGCGGCGCAGCATGCCGAGCGGCCGCCCCTCGCCATCCACCACCAGCAGGTGGCGCAGGCCGTGCGCGCGCATCAGCCCGACGGCGCGATAGAGGTGCTCGTCCTGCGGCACGCAGCGCACCGGCGCGCTCATCGCCGCCGCGAGCGGCGCGTCGCCGGGCAGGCGGAAGGCGACGCGGCGCAGCACGTCGCGCTCGGTGAGGATGCCGACCGCGCGCCCCGCCTCGTCCACAACCACGACCGAGCTTTCGTCGGCCGCGCTCATCGCCCCGATCGCCTCGGCGATCGGCGTGGCTGGCGAGAGCAGCGGCGGCACCGGGCGCATCGCGGCAGTGACACGCCCGGTGAACAGCGCGAGCCCCGGCGCGGTCACGCCGTCCCCGCGGTCAAGGCTGCGGCGAGCGGGGCGGCCGCGAAATGCCGCTCCATCTCCTGCTGTGCGGCGACGATGTGCATCCGGAGCCCGCCGAGGATCGAGACGCGCTCGCCCTTGCGCAGGTCGGGATGGATCGGCAGCGTCTCGAGCAGCACGGGCCCCGCATCGAGCGCGAGCGCATTGGCAGGCACGGGGGCAGCCAGCTGGCGCTGGGCGAGGCGCGCGTCTAAGCCGGCGCGCGCCGACTCGGCCTCGG
>CAZHMM010000156.1:0-9117 GCA_964533585.1 uncultured Elioraea sp. | reverse complement strand
CGTCGACCGCCTCGACCTCCATGGTCGCCTTGTCGGTCTCGATCTCGGCGATCACGTCGCCCGCCTTGATCGTGTCGCCTTCCTTCTTCAGCCAGCGCGCGAGCGTGCCCTCGGTCATGGTCGGGCTCAGCGCCGGCATCAGGATCTGCGTGCCCATCGTCCGTCTCTCTCCCCCGACCTCAGCGATACGTCACGCGCTTCGCCGCCTCGACCACCTGCGCGACCGAGGGCAGCGCGAGCTTCTCGAGATTGGCGGCATAGGGCATGGGCACGTCCGCGCCGTGCACGCGCACCATCGGCGCATCGAGCCAGTCGAAGCAGTGCTCCATCGCGACCGCCGCGATCTCCGAGCCGATGCCGGCGAAGGGCCAGCCCTCCTCGACCGAGACGAGGCGGTTGGTCTTCTTCACGGACGCGACGATCGTGTCGATGTCGAGCGGACGCAGCGTGCGCAGGTTGATCACCTCCGCGCTGATCCCCTCCTCGGCGAGCTTCTCGGCGGCCGCCATCGCGTAGCCGACGCAGATCGAGAACGCGACGATCGTGACGTGCTCGCCCGCGCGCTCCACCTTCGCCTTGCCGATCGGCAGGATGAAGTCCTCCGAGACCGGGCACGGGAAGGTCTGGCCGTACACCACCTCGTTCTCGAGGAAGATCACCGGGTTCGGATCGCGGATCGCGGCGCGCAGCAGGCCCTTCGCGTCCTCGGACGACCAGGGGGCGATCACCTTCAGCCCCGGGCAATGCGCGTACCACGAGGCGAAGCACTGGCTGTGCTGGGCGGCGACGCGCGCGGCCGCCCCGTTGGGCCCGCGGAACACGATCGGGCAGCGCACCTGGCCGCCCGACATGTAGTTTGTCTTGGCCGCCGAGTTGATGATCTGGTCGATCGCCTGCATCGAGAAGTTGAAGGTCATGAACTCGACGATCGGCTTCAGCCCGGCGAAGGCCGCGCCGACCGCGAGGCCCGTGAACCCGTGCTCGGTGATCGGCGTGTCGATCACCCGCTTCGGCCCGAACTCGTCGAGCAGGCCCTGGGAGATCTTGTAGGCGCCCTGGTACTGGCCGACCTCCTCGCCCATCAGGAACACGTCGCCGTCGCGCCGCATCTCCAGCGCCATCGCGTCGCGCAGCGCCTCGCGCACGGTGATCGGCTTGGCAGGGCCCCAGTCCATCGTCAGTGCATCATCGGCGGGCTTCGCAGGCTGCGGCGGCTTGGCGGGCTCGGACACCTTCGCCGGCTCCGGTGCCTTCTCGGGTGCCTTCACCTCGGCCGGCTTGGGCGCCGGCGCGGCTGCCGAGCCATCGCCGTTCAGCACCGCGATCACCGAGTTCACCTGCACGCCCTCGGTGCCCTCGGGCACGACGATCTTCGTCAGCTTCCCTTCGTCGACCGCCTCAACCTCCATGGTCGCCTTGTCGGTCTCGATCTCGGCGATCACCTCGCCGGCCTTGATCGTCTCACCCTCCTTCTTGAGCCACTTCGCGAGCTTGCCCTCGGTCATGGTCGGGCTGAGCGCGGGCATCAGGATGTTCGTCGCCATGGTCGCGCTCCCCGCTCAGGCCGCCTCGGTCAGCACATCGGTCCAGAGCTCGCTCTCCGGCGGCTCAGGGCTTTGCTGCGCGAAGTCCGCCGCGTCCTGCACGATCCCGCGCACCTCGTCCTCGATGGCCTTCAGCTCGTTCTCGCCGACCCCGAGCGTCTCGACCAGCACCTTGCGCGCGGTCTCGATCGGGTCGCGCGTCTCGCGCATCTTCTGCACCTCATCGCGGGTGCGGTACTTTGCCGGATCGGACATCGAGTGTCCCCGGTAGCGGTAGGTGAGGATCTCCATCAGATACGGGCCCTTGCCGGCGCGGCAGTGCGCGACGACCTCCTCGGCCGCCTCGCGCACCTTCAACACATCCATCCCGTCCACCTGCATCCCCGGGATGCCCCACGGCGCACCCTTCTGCGACAGGTCCTTCGAGGTGGTCGCGCGCTCCTGCGACGTGCCCATCGAATAGCGGTTGTTCTCGATGATGAAGACGCAGGGAAGCTTCCACAGCGCGGCGAGGTTGAAGCTCTCATAGACCTGGCCCTGGTTGGCCGCGCCCTCGCCGAAATAGGTCAGGCACACATTGTCGTTCTCGCGGTACCAGTTGGCGAAGGCGAGACCGGCGCCGAGGCTCACCTGCGCGCCGACGATGCCGTGCCCGCCGTAGAAGCCCTTCTCGGTCGAGAACATGTGCATCGAGCCGCCCTTGCCCTTCGAGTAGCCGCCGATGCGCCCCGTCAGTTCCGCCATCACGCCGCGCGCGTCCATGCCGCAGGCCAGCATGTGGCCGTGGTCGCGGTAGGAGGTGATCACCTGGTCGCCGGGCTTCAGCACGGACTGCATGCCGACCACCACGGCCTCCTGGCCGATATAGAGGTGGCAGAATCCGCCGATCAGCCCCATGCCGTAGAGCTGGCCGGCCTTCTCCTCGAAGCGGCGGATCAGCAGCATCTCGCGGAACGCCCTGAGCAGTTCCTCGCGTGTCATCGCCAGGGGCTTCGCGGCCCTGCCCTTCTTGCTCTGGGCGGTATTGGCGGTTGCCATCCTCGTTCCCCCCGTCGGATCGGTTCGGTCGTGCCTGCACCTAAAGGGCGCGCATGGGCTTAGCAAGACAGGGGAAACTGTTGCCCGGCAAGGCCCTGGGACGCAACAGAGCGTCCCTCGCCGGCCCGCATACGGCGCGAAAGCTGCGCAGGTCGGGCGCGGTCAGCGCCCCAGCCGATCGCCCCGCGGCAGGGCGCGCGTGCCGCCGCCCGGCAGGAACACGGTCACGGGCGCGCTGCCGTCCCATCCGTCCACCGCGATGCTCGGGTCGGGGGTCGGGTCTGGCCGCACGGAGAAGACGCAGGTCGCGGCGCTGCTCACCACCTCCGCGACCAGCAGCTCGGCGAGCCGGCGGCAGAACTGCGCGCGCGCGACGCTGTGGAGATAGGCGCGGTCGAGCGACGGGTTGCGCTCGCCGCACGCATAGAGCCGGATGCGGCGGAACGCGTTCTGCAACGGCGCCCAGTGGTGCAGCGTCGGGATGCCGAGCCCGGTGCCGAGCTGGAGCGCATAGCCGAGCCCCGAAATGCCGTGAGGGTCGGAGACCGGCGCCGCGTCCTGCGCCCCCGAATAGCCGAACGCCATGCCGTGGCAGACGATGTCGAGCTCGGCCGACTCCGCGCCCCGGCGATGGGCCGAGAGCGCGCCCCGCACCCGCGCGACGATGCCGGGCTGATCCTCGGCCGTGTCGGCCGTCAGGGTGATGCGGCAGCGCGTCAGCCAGATGCGTCGCCGTTGCGCGCGCCAGGCGGCGACGGCATCGAACCGGCCCTGCTTCGAATGCGGCGAGGGCACGCGCAGATCAACCAGCCCGAGACAGAACGTCATGCCTACTCCCGACAGCGGCCACCCGTCCTGGCGCCCAACTCTGGCACGGATCGCCTCGCCGCAGGCGGAGCCCGTCATCGAATCATCACGCTCCCATGCCTGTGCGCCACGGAATGCCGAGGCTATCCGGACGGGCCCCTCCACCGCCGGAGCCGCAAATGGCATCCGCCTCGCGCACCGCTCTGCCCGCCGCCGCCGTGCCGGCGCCCAGCGCGCTGCTGGTCGAGCTCGACCGCTGCATCGCCGCGGTCGAGATGGCATCCAGCGCGATCCTCGACGGCTGGGCGCCGGCGCTGCCCGACCCGGCCTACCGCCCCTCGGCGCGTAACCTGGCGCGCTATCTCGCCTTGCGCCGCCATGACCTGACCGCGCTCCAGGCTGCGCTGGCGGCCTACGGCCTCTCCTCGCTCGGGCGCTGCGAGGCGCATGTCGGCGAGACGCTCGACGCCGTGCGTGGTGCGCTTGCCTGCCTCGCGGGCGCCGGTCCCTGCCCACCCGTGCCGAGCCTGGCCCCGGCGGATCCGATCGGAGGGTGGCGCGACATGCTGTTCGGCGCGCGCGACCACGGTCCCTCCACCCGCATCATGGCGACCCTGCCGACCGCAGCGGCGACCGATCCTGACCTCCTGCCGGATCTGATCGCGGCGGGCATGGATTGCGCGCGCATCAACTGCGCCCATGATGGCCCCGCGGTCTGGGAGGCGATGGTCGCCCGGACGCGGGCCGCCGCCGCGGCGGCCGGACGAGACTGCCGGGTGCTGATGGACATCGCCGGGCCGAAGCTGCGGCTCGGCCTGGTGGGCCAGGATCAGGACCGGATCGGCCGGGGCGCGCGCTTCCTGCTGCTCGCGGATGAGGCCTTCGCGCATGCCGGCGACCCGCCCTGGGCGACGCTCGTGCCGTCGGAGGTGCTGGGCCTGCTGGAGCCGGGTGGGGCGGTCTGGATCAATGACGGCAAGCTCGGCGCCACGGTGATCGAGGCCGGCGAGCACCGCGTGCTGCTCGAGGCGACCCAGACGCGCGAGAAGGGGATGCGGCTCAAGCCCGGGAAGGGCGTGAACCTGCCTGGCATCGCGCTTCCGCTCCCACCGCTGACCGGCAAGGACCTCCAGGATCTCGACGCAGTGGCACGGCTCGCCGACTCGGTCGGATTCTCCTTCGTGCGGCAGCCCGAGGAGGTCGCGTCGCTCGCTCGCGAACTGGATGCACGGCGCCCCGGCCTGCCGAGGATGCCGATCATCCTCAAGATCGAGACCCCGCTCGCGGTCCGCAACCTGCCGCGGCTGATCGTGCAAGGCGCCGGTGAGCGCCCGCTCGGGGTCATGATCGCGCGCGGCGACCTTGCCGTGGAGATCGGTTTCCCGCGCCTCTCGGAGATCCAGGAGGAGATCCTCTGGCTCTGCGAGGCGGCGCATGTCCCGGTCGTGTGGGCGACCGAGGTGTTTGCCGGGCTGATCGCGGAGGGACGGCCGAGCCGTGCGGAAACCACCGACGCGGCGATGGCCCAGCGCGCCGAGTGCGTGATGCTGAACAAGGGCCCGCACCTCGCCGAGGCGGTCGCAGTGATGGCCGACGTGCTGCGCCGGATGGACCGTCACCAGACGAAGAAGACCGCGCGACTCGGCGCCCTCGCCTCCTGGCCGATCGAGGCGCTGGCGCTCTAGCAGCAGGTCCCGATCCGGTGGCTTGACCTGACCGGGTGACGAGGCGCGCAAGCGAACCCTGGAGCGGTTTCCAGGGATGCGGAACCCGCCCTCTGGCGCCGCTTCGAGCGCAATCGCCGGCACGCCGCGCGCTTCGCGCCGCGCCAGGCTGGCGCGCGTGTCCCGTCCCGATCCTGCTGCCTTGCAGCGACTCACCGCCGCCGCGTTCGCCGCCCATGCGGCGGACCAGATCGTCTTCGCCGCCGTGCCCCTGATCGCCGTGCTGCTCGGTCACGGCCCCGGCATGGTCGGCGTCCTAATGGGGGTGCAGTCCTCGTCCTGGCTGCTCGTCTCGCTGCCCGCCGGGCGCTGGGCGGATCGGCTCGCGACCGGCAGCCTTGTCAGGCGTGCCCTCGCATTCTCGCTCGCGGGACTTGCGGTCGGCACCGCTTCCGCCTCACTCGGCGCGACCGGGGCGATGGCGCTGGCCGGGGTCGCGGTCGCAGGTGCGGCGGCAACGGTCGCGATCGCTGCCGTTGCCGCCGTGCCGCGCCTTGCCCCGCCGCCGCTCGCGCGTGCGAACGCGCGGATCGAGCTCGCCCGGGCGGCAGCGAGCCTCGGGGCGCCGATCGCGGCCGGGCTGCTGGTCGGTCTCGACGCTGGGCTGCCATTCGCCGCCGCCGCGCTGCTTGTGCTGCTGGTGATTCCCGGCGTGCGCGGCCTGCCCGATGACGATGCACGGCAAGCCCCCAGCGCCCCCTCAGGGTTGCGCGACGCAGCCGCAACCGTGTGGCAGGAGCGACGGTTGCGTGCGGTCGCCGGCTGCGCCATCGCCTGGAACTTCGCCTTCTTCGCGCTGGCCGGCGCGTTCGTGCCGCTGGCCGCGGCTCAGGGGCTCGCGCCGACGACAATCGGCACGGTGCTCGCCTGCTACGGCGCGGGGCTGATCCTGGGCGCGCTCGCGGCGCCGCATGTGCTGGCGCGGGCCGCGGCCGGTGCGGTGCTGGCGTTCGGACCCGCCTCCTCGATCCTGGGTGCCGGGCTGATCGCCTTCGCGCCGGGCGCGGCGGCCCTCGCGACGGGGCAGTTCCTGCTCGGCTTCGGGCCGATGCTGTGGATGGTCGCACGGACCAGCCTGCTGCAATCGCTCACGCGGGCCGATCAGCGTGGCCAGGTCGCAGCCGTGATGCAGGTCAGCGTGTTCGGCGTCCGCCCCCTCGGCGCGCTCGCCAGCGCAGCGCTGAGTGCGACGGGCGGCATCGAGGCGACGGTCGCGCTCGCGCTTGCCGGGTTCACGGTCTCGCTGGTCGTGATCGTCGCCTCACCCGCCGGCGCACGCGGCCGGGCAGCGGCTCAGTAGAGCCGGTCGTTCGTGCCGTAGGGCAGCACGATATCGTCCGGCCGGGCCATGTTCAGCATCAGCCGCGCCCGCTCGTCCAGCGCATCGCCGTCGAGATGCTCGACCCTGAGCGCATCGACCTTGCGCTCCATGCGCACCCGCTCGACCTCAAGCCGCGCGAACTCGGCCTCGGCCAGCGTGATCTGCTCCTGGATCGCGCCGAGCGCGATCAGGCCGCGGCTGCCGTGCAGCGTGTGCCAGGCGAAGAATCCAACGAGCGCCAGCCCCAGCACGGGCGGCACGGCGGCGAGCGCGCGACGCTTCAGTTCGGCGGCGATGGACATCCGAACGAGAGAATCACCTCCCGCCGCGTCGGCGCAAGCGCCGATTTCGATCAGCCGCGCATCACCGCGCGCCGACCGCCGTAGCGCGCGGCCTCGCCGAGCATCGCCTCGATCCGCACGAGCTGGTTGTATTTCGCCGTGCGGTCCGAGCGCGACAGCGAGCCGGTCTTGATCTGCCCGCAATTGGTGGCGACCGCGAGATCGGCGATCGTCGCGTCCTCGGTCTCGCCCGAGCGGTGGCTCATCACCGAGCGCCAGTTGGCGCGGTGCGCCATCTCCACGGCGGCGAGCGTCTCGGTCAGCGTGCCGATCTGGTTCACCTTGATCAGGATCGCGTTGGCGCTGCCCTTCTCGATCCCCTGGGCGAGCCGATCGGTGTTGGTGACGAACAGATCGTCGCCCACGAGCTGCACCTTCGCGCCGAGCGTCCTCGTCAGATGCGCCCAGCCCTCCCAGTCATCCTCGGCGCAGCCATCCTCGATGGAGACGATCGGGTACTTGGCGCAGAGGGCAGCGAGGTAGTCCGCCATGCCGCCGGCGTCGAAGGTCTTGCCCTCGCCCTCCATCACGTACTTGCCGTCCTTGAAGAACTCGCTCGCGGCGCAATCGAGCGCGAACACCACGTCCTCGCCCGCGCGGTAGCCCGCCTTTTCGATCGCGCGCGCGAGGAAGCCGAGCGCCTCGTCGGCCGATTTCAGGTTCGGCGCGAAGCCGCCCTCGTCGCCGACATTGGTGGCGTGGCCCGCCGCCGAGAGCTCCTTCTTCAGGGTGGCGAACACCTCCGAGCCGATCCGCACGGCTTCCGCCAGCGTGCCGGCGCCGACCGGCATGATCATGAATTCCTGAATGTCGATCGGGTTGTCGGCATGCGCGCCGCCGTTGATCACGTTCATCTGCGGCACCGGCAGGGTGCGCGCCATCGTCCCGCCGACATAACGGTAGAGCGGCATCCCGAGCGCCGTGGCCGCCGCCTTGGCGACCGCGAGGCTGACGCCGAGGATCGCGTTCGCCCCGAGGCGCGACTTGTTCGGCGTGCCGTCCAGATCGATCATCAGCTCGTCGATCTTCACCTGCTCGGTCGCATCGAGCCCCGAGAGCGCATCGAAGATCTCGCCCTCGACCGCGTCGATCGCCTTGCGCACCCCCTTGCCGCCGAAGCGCGCCTTGTCGCCGTCGCGCAGCTCGATCGCCTCGTGCGCGCCGGTCGAGGCGCCCGAGGGCACGGCCGCGCGGCCCATCGCGCCCCCGTCGAGCACGACATCCACCTCGACGGTCGGGTTGCCGCGGGAATCGAGGATCTCGCGCGCGACGATGTCGGCGATGGCGGTCTCGGTCATCGGGGAACTCCGGAGCAGGGGACGTGCGGACCTAGCGCGACGGGCGCAAACCGGCAACCCTGGCCGGCCTGCCGAGGGAGGAGACCGCATGCGCATCACCGACGTCACGCTGACCCTGTTCGCCTGGGACGGCATCCCGCCGACCGTGTACGGCGCGCATACGGGGAAGTTCTCGGGCTCCTCCGCCCTCGGCCTGCTCGCGGTCGAGACCGACCAGGGCATCACCGGCCATGCCTTCCTCGGCTCGGCGATGAACCCGGCAACGGGCGACGGCCAGGCCCTGATCACGCATCTCAAGCCGCTCCTGCTGGGGCGGAACCCGCTGGAGCGCGAGCTGCTGAACCGCGACCTGTGGCGGCGCCAGCGCAGTGCGGGGGTGCGCACGATCGGCGCCGCCGACATCGCGCTCTGGGACATCGCCGGCAAGGCGGTGGGCCAGCCGATCCATCGGCTGCTCGGAACGTTCCGCGCGAGCCTGCCGGCCTACGCCTCCTCGGCCGTGCTGGCCTCGCCCGCGGCTTACGCCGAGGAGGCGCAGAGCTTCAAGGCGAACAACTGGGCGGCCTACAAGATCCACCCTCCCGCGCGCTGGCGCGACGACATCGCCGTGTGCGAGGCCGTGCGGCGCGCGGTGGGCGACGACTACACGCTGATGCTGGACGCGACCTGGAGCTACGACTTCCCGGATGCGCTGCGCGTCGGCCGTGCGGTCGAGGCGCTGGGGTACTACTGGTACGAGGATCCGCTCTCGGACCAGGACATCTACAACACGGCCAAGCTGAAGCAGCACCTGAATATTCCGCTGATGGCGACCGAGTATCCGATCACCGGGCTCGATGCCTACGCGCCTTGGATCCTCGCCCGCGCGACCGACTACCTGCGCGGCGATGTGGCGGTGAAGGGCGGCATCACGACGCTGATGAAGGCCGCGCATCTGGCGGAATCGTTCCGCATGAACCTCGAGATCCACCACGGCGGCAACTCGCTGAACAACGTCGCCAACCTCCATGTCGCGATGGCGATCCGCAATACCGAGTTCTTCGA
>CAZHMM010000155.1:0-9135 GCA_964533585.1 uncultured Elioraea sp. | reverse complement strand
TAGCTACCCCTTCACCGTCTTCACGATCGACTTGCCGAGATCCTTGGCAGGCTCCTTCAGCACGTCCTTCAGCGTGTTGAAGGCGGGCTTGAGGCCGGCGGCGTTCTTGGTCGCGATCGCCGAGGCCACTGTCAGCAGCGCCGCGCCGACCGCGATCGCCTGGCGCACCTTGCCGATGTCCTTGATCGCCTTCCGCGCGCGTTTCGTTTCCCGGTTGATCGCCTCGATGCTGGTCTCCGCCTCGGCGAGCAGCGTGCCGACCGCGAGGGTGCGGATGCGCGCCGCCTGACTCTGCAGGTCCCAGAACAGATCGTCGAGCGCGCGCTCCTCGTCCTTGCTCAGGCTGGCGTAGTCCGCGAGCATCCGGTCCGAGACAGCCTTGGCGGCCTCGGTGATCTCACGCGCGATCTCGAACCCGTCGGTCAGCTCCGGCATGGCGTGTCCCCTCAGAAGATCGCGGCCTGCAGCGCCCGTCCGATCGTGCGCAGATCATTGTTGACCGCTCGGATCTGGCGCTGGACCTCGTTGGTCGAAAGGCGATCGCGCCCGTCATGCAGCGCCTGGTGGCCTTCGGCGATCTTGCGCATCGCCGCGATGAAGGTATTGCGCATGCCCGCGCGTGCATCGAGCTCGGCGAGCCGCTCCTCGCGCCGCTCGAACACCAGCCGGCGCGCCGCAGGGTCGCTGCGGGGGTTCTCCAGGATGCGGCCATAGGTGGTGCGGACGGCCAGACGCTCCTGCGCGTCGTCGTCGCCCTGCGCCTGGGCAAAGGCGATGAGGCGCGCGGTGATGTCCTGCACCGGCGCGTTGCCGGCCTCGATCACCCGTCCAAGCTCGCGCTGTCGCCAGCCCGCGGTCACCGCACGCGCCACGACGTTGCCGAGTGCCTCGACCTGCGGCCGCATCGCCGCGTCGAACAGCGCCGCCTTCTGCGCGGCCTCGGCGAGCGGGGCGGTGGAAACCGAGACGACGGTGTCGTCGGCGAGATCGCCGAGCGCGGTCATGTAGCCTGCCAGCGCCGTGTGCAGCGCGAGCAGACCCTCACGCTGTGCCGCCCGGTCGCCGACATCGACCGGGCGCTCGCGGTAATAGGCGAGCCGCTCGCCGAAGGTGCCATAGTGATCGACCAGCACGCGGTAGTCGGCCGTGCCGGCCGAAAGGCGCGAGAAGTCGCGCACCGCCGAAAGATCGGTGCACGCGGCAAGCGCAAGGAGCCCCGCCGCAAGCGCCCCGCGGACCAGGACCCGTATCCGCATCGCCTCTCTCTCCCGACCTGAACTTTGAACGCTACGCATTTTGATAACGACATGCAACGGATATGTCGTCTCAGCCCGTCTCGCCGAGGCCGAGCGCCTCGGCGGCCGCCTCGGCGAACGCGAGCAGCGCGCGATCCCGCCCGGGTGCCGCGAGCAGGCTGAGCCCGACCGGCGCGCCGTTCACCCGTGCGGCCGGGATCGTGACCTCGGGCGTGCCCGAGAAGCCGCTGATCGAGGTGACGCCGATCGTCTGCTCGCGGATCGCCATGATCTCCTCGGTCGAGGAGGCGAGCAGCGGCGCCGGCACCGGCGAGGTCGGGAACACCAGCACGCCGCCGCCGGCGAGCAGGGCGCGGATGCGCGCGCCGGCCACCACGCGGATGTGCCGCCCCCAGGCGGTCTTGGCGGGCGGCTGGTGCGGCGCCTGGTCGAACCGTCCCTGCACCGTGGGCGAGAGCTTCGGCTTGGCGCTGAACACCCAGGGGCCGAGCGCGGAGAGGTTCTCCTCGTTGTTGCAGGCGCGGAAGGCGTCGAAGAAGGTGTGCAGTCCCTCGACCGCGACCTCGACCTGGGCGGCGCGGCCGAACCGCGCCTCCAGCCGCTCGAGCGCGGGGGTGAGCGCGTTCGCGACCGCCGGGTCGGCGTTCATCCACGCCTCCTCGACCTTCAGCAGCGGGCCGAGCGCGCCCTCGCCGTCGGGCGGCAGCAGCACCGCACCGACCCGGCGCAGCAGGCCCGCATCGCGCGCGAACCAGCCGACCGTGTCGAAGGAGGGGCCCAGCGGCAGCACGCCGCACGGATGCACGGCACCCCAAGTGGGCCGGATGCCGAACACGCCGCAATAGCTCGCCGGGATGCGCACCGAGCCCGCCGTATCCGAGCCAAGCGCGAAATCGAACAGCCCGGCCGCCAGCCCCGCCGCCGAACCGCAGGACGAGCCGCCCGGATAACGGTCGGGACAGACCGGGTTGGTCGGCGTGCCGTACCAGAGGTTCTCGCCGGTCAGCCCGGCGGCGAGTTCGACTGTCTTGGTCTTGCCGACCATCGAGGCGCCGGCCTCGACCAGCATGGTGACGCAGGGCGCGGTGATCGAGGCTGGCGGATGGGTGCGCGCCCAATCCGGGTTGCCGAAGGTCGAGACGTGGCCGGCGACATCGAACAGGTCCTTGAGCCCGAAGGTGAGGCCGGCGAGCGGGCCGGAGGCCGCACCCGCGATGGTCACGCGCGGGCCGGGCATGAAGGCGCCGACGGGATCGCCGTCGTCCCGTGCCGCGCGCCGCGTCGTCCTGGTCGCCATCGCTGCCTCCGTCGCTGTCGGTGGCCGATCCTGGCAGAGCGCGCGCCGCGGTGCAGCCCCCCGGCTCAGGGCACCGCGGCAAAGATCGCGCCGAGCAGCGCGTCGGCCAGGAAGGCGCCCGGATACGCAAGCGCCGCGCCGAGCAGCAGCAGCAGCGCGAGCCGCCGTCCGCCCTGCCCGAGTGCCGCGGTGATGCGTGCGATCCGCCCGGGCCGGGCGCGACGGCGCGCGGTTGAACGACGGGGCGTCGCCTTCCTCATGCCCTCCGTTTAGCGCGTCCGAGGCGGCGAAGCAGCAGCGCGTTCGTCACGACCGAGACGGAGGAGAGCGCCATCGCCGCCCCGGCGATCACGGGCGAGAGGAAGCCCAGGGCAGCGAGCGGGATCGCGGCCGTGTTGTAGGCGAAGGCAAACACCAGGTTCTCGCGGATCTTGCGCAAGGTCGCCCGTGCGATCCCGATCGCTTCGGGCACCAAGCGCGGGTCGCTCCGCATCAGCGCGATGCCGGCGGTCTTCAGCGCCGCATCCGCCCCGCCGCCGACGGCGATGCCGAGATCGGCGGCGGCGAGCGCCGGCGCGTCGTTCACCCCGTCACCGACCATCGCCACGGTGCGGCCCTCGGCCTTCAGCGCGACGACGCGCTGGGCCTTGTGCTCGGGGCTGACCTCGGCCTCGACCCGGTCGATGCCGACCGCCGCGGCGACCGTGCGCGCGGGTGCGGCAGCGTCGCCCGTCAGCAGCACCGGCAGCAGGCCGAGCGCGCGCGTCTCCGCCACCGCCTCGGCCGCCCCGGGCCGCAGCGTGTCGGCGAGCGCAAGCGCGCCAAGCACGCGCCCGCCCTCGGCGAGATAGACCGCGGTCGCCCCGCGCGCCTCGTGCTCGGCGGCGAACGCGGCGAAGGGTGCGGGATCGGCGCCGGTCCCGGCCATCAGGCGCCGGTTGCCGAGCGCGAGCGCGCGGCCCTCGACGCTGCCCAGCACCCCCTGCCCCGGCACGGCCCGGAACCCGTCGACCGACGGCAGGGCGAGGCCGGCCGCCTCGGCCGCGCGCAGCACGCCATGCGCGAGCGGATGCTCGCTGCCCTGCTGCAAGGCGGCGGCGAGGCGCAGCGTGTCCTCCTCGCCGGTGACCGCAACGACCGCGTGCCGCCCCTCGGTCAGCGTGCCGGTCTTGTCGAACACCACGGTGTCGAGCCCGCGCGCGCGCTCAAGCGAAGCCGCATCGCGGATCAGCACGCCGCGCCGGGCGGCCGCGCCGGTGCCGGCGACCAGCGCCGCCGGCGTGGCGAGCCCGAGCGCGCAGGGACAGGCGATCACCAGCACCGAGACCGCATTGACGATCGCGGTCTCGTGGCCGGCGCCGGCGAGCAGCCAGGCCACCAGGGTCGCGAGCGCGATCACCAGCACCACCGGCACGAACACGGCCGAGACGCGGTCGACCAGCGCCTGCACCGGCGCCTTCGACGCCTGCGCCGACTGCACCAGCCGCATGATGCGCGCGAGCACCGTGCCCTCGCCGGCGGCGGTGACGCGGACGGTGACGAGCCCCGCGCCGTTCACCGCCCCGGCCGTGACGGGGTCGCCGGGCGATTTCGGCACGGGGCGGCTCTCGCCGGTGATCATCGCCTCGTCGGCCTCGGTCTCGCCCGCCTCGATCAGGCCGTCGGCCGGGAAGGACTCGCCCGGGCGGACGCGCACGCGATCGCCGGGGCGGAGCAGGGAAGCGGGGACGCGCTGCTCGGTGCCGTCGGCGCCGATCCGCGACGCCGTCTCAGGCCGCAGCCGCCGCAGCGCCTCGATCGCCTCCGAGGTGCCGCGCTTGGCGCGCGCCTCCAGCCACTTGCCGAGATGCACCAGCGTGATGATCACCGCTGCCGCCTCGAAGTAGAGCGGGCCGCCGGCGACCAGATGCCAGAGCGACAGCGCGAAGGCCGAGCTGGTGCCGAGGGCGACGAGCTGGTCCATGTTGCCGGCGCGCGCGCGCAAGCCGGCCCAGGCCGCACGGTAGAACCGCGCCCCGCCGACCGCCTGCACGGGTGCCGCGAGCGCCAGTTGCAGCCAGGCCGGCAGCAGGTGGTGGCCGGCGAGATGGAACGCCATGTCCACCAGGAACGGCGCCGTCAGCACGGCGCACACTACCAACACGGCCGTGCCGGCATCGAACCGTTGCGCAGGCGCGCTTCCCTGCGCGGCGGCGCTGTAGCCGGCGGCGGCGACCGCGGCGATCAGCAGGTCGGCATCCGCGGCACCGCGCGCGACCCGCACCTCGGCCGTATTGGTCGCGAGGTTCACCGTCACGCCCAGCACGCCCGGCACGGACGCGAGCGCGCGCTCGACCCGGCCCTGGCAGGAGGTGCAGGACATGCCGCCGATGCTCAGCACCACCCGCTCGTCGGGCACGCCGTAGCCCGCCGCGACGATCGCCTCGGCGATGTGCGCGGCGTCCGTCTGACCCGGATCGTAGGCGACCTCGGCGGTTTCGGCGGCGAGGTTGACGGTCGCCGTCGCCACGCCTGGCACGCCCGCAGCGGCGCGCTCGACCCGGCTCGCGCAGGAGGCGCAGGAGAGGCCCGACACCTTCAGGGTCAGGCGTGGCAGGGTCGTGTCCATGCCGCCATCATCGCATCCCCCCCGGGGGGATCAAGGAGGGGGGATGCGCCGCGCCCCGTTGACCCGCCGCGCACGCGCGGCCCATCCTCCGCCCCGCCATGCTTCTGCTCATCGACAACTACGACAGCTTCACCTTCAATCTCTTCCACTTCCTGGGCGACCTGGGGGCGGAGACGGAGGTGGTGCGCAACGACGCGATCACCGTCGTGGAGGCGCTCGCGCGCGGCCCTGAGGCGATCGTGCTGAGCCCCGGCCCGTGCGATCCCGACAGGGCGGGCATCTGCCTCGACCTGATCGCGGCGACCGCCGAGGCAAGGCTGCCGCTGCTCGGTGTGTGCCTCGGCCACCAGGCGATCGGCCAGGCCTTCGGCGGCAAGGTGGTGCGGGCCCCGGCGCCGTGGCACGGCAAGGTGGACAGCGTGAGCCACGGCGGCACCGACATCTTCGAGACCGTGCCGAGCCCGTTCCGCGCCACGCGCTACCACAGCCTGATCGTCGATCGCGACACCCTGCCCGACGCGCTGGAAACCACCGCGGTGAACGAGGCCGGGATCATCATGGGGATGCGCCACCGCACGCTGCCGATCTTCGGCGTGCAGTTCCACCCGGAGAGCATCGCCTCCGAGCACGGCCATCAGATCCTCGGCAACTTCCTCGCGATCGCGCGCAAGCTGAACCGCGTGCCGGAGCCGGCATGAGCGATGGCACACCACCGCCCACGCTGAGGCCGGTGATCGCGCGGCTCGCCGAGGGCGAGGCGCTGAGCGAGGCGGAAGCCGAGGCTGCGTTCGACATGCTGATGGCGGGCGAGGCCACGCCGGCGCAGATCGCGGGCCTGCTGATGGCACTGCGCGTGCGCGGCGAGACGGTGGACGAGATCACCGGTGCGGCGCGGGTGATGCGCGCGCGGATGAGCGCGATCGAGGCGCCTCGCGGCGCGATCGATGTCTGCGGCACCGGCGGCGACGCCCAGGGCACGGTGAACATCTCCACCACCGTCGCCTTCGTGATCGCGGGTTGCGGCGTGGCGGTCGCCAAGCATGGCAACCGCGCGATCTCCTCACGCTCTGGCGGCGCCGACGTGCTGAGCGCGCTCGGCGTGACGATCGATGCGCCGTTCCCGGTGCTGGAGGAGGCGCTGAAGCAGGTGCGCGTGGCGTTCCTGATGGCGCCGCGCCATCACGCGGCGATGCGGCACGTCGCTGGCCCGCGCGTCGAACTCGGCGTGCGGACGATCTTCAACCTGCTCGGACCGCTCGCGAACCCGGCCCGGGTGAAGCGCCAGCTGGTCGGCGTGTTCGCGCGGCGCTGGGTGGCGCCGCTCGCCGAGACGCTGGGCCGGCTCGGCGCCGAGCGCGCCTGGGTGGTGCACGGCTCGGATGGGCTCGACGAGCTTACCGTGACGGGCGAGAGCCACGTCGCCGAGTGGCACGAGGGCCGCGTGCGCGAGTTCACGGTGCAGCCCGCGGATGCCGGCCTTAAGCTCGCGAGTCCGGCCGCGCTGAAGGGAGGCGATGCGGCCGAGAACGCCGAGGCGCTGCGCGACGTGCTGCGCGGCATCGGCGGGCCGTATCGCGACGCCGTGCTGCTGAACGCCGCGGCCGCGCTGATCGTCGCCGGCCGCGCCGGCGATCTCAAGGAAGGGGCGGCGCTGGCCGCGACGTCGATCGACAGCGGCGCCGCGCTGGCCGCGCTCGAGGCGCTGATCGCGATCACCCGGCCGGAGGCGCACGCGTGACGGCGATGCCGGATGCGCTGGCGCGGATCTGCGCGCGCACGCGCGAGGACGTCGCCGCGCGCAAGACGGCGCAGCCCGAGGCGGCGCTGCGTCGCGCGGCCGAGGCAGCGCCCGCCCCGCGCGGCTTCCTCGCGGCACTCCGCCGCGCGTCCGAGTCCGGGCGGATGGGGCTGATCGCCGAGATCAAGAAGGCCTCGCCCTCGGCCGGGCTGATCCGCTCCGACTTCCACCCGCCTGCCCTCGCGCGCGCCTATCGCGACGGCGGCGCGCACTGCCTCTCGGTGCTGACCGATGCGCCGTTCTTCCAGGGTGCGCCCGAGTACCTGATCGCCGCGCGCGCGGCGGTCGATCTGCCGGTGCTGCGCAAGGACTTCATGCTCGATCCCTGGATGGTGCTGGAAGCGCGCGCAATGGGTGCCGACTGCATCCTGCTGATCATGGCCTGCCTGTCCGACGCCGAGGCCGCCGCCCTGGAGGCTGAGGCCGAGGCGCTGGGGATGGACGTGCTGGTCGAGGTGCATGACGAGGCGGAGCTTGACCGGGCGCTGAAGCTGCACGCGCCTCTGCTCGGGATCAACAACCGCAATCTCAAGACATTGAAGACCGATCTTGCGACGACGGAGCGGCTTGCCGCGCGGGCGGGCGGCGAGAAATTCCTGGTCGCCGAGAGCGGCATCCGCACGCCGGCCGACGTCGCGCGCATGAATGCCGCCGGCGCCCGCGCGCTGCTGGTCGGCGAGAGCCTGATGCGCGAGCCGGACGTGACGGCGGCAACGAAGGCACTGCTGGCATGAGCGGGCTGACGCATTTCGACGCCCAGGGCAACGCGGTGATGGTCGATGTCTCGGCCAAGCAGGTCACCGAACGGAGCGCCACCGCGAAGGGCCGCGTGGTGATGGCGCCGGAGACGCTCGCCGCAATCGCCGGCGGCGCGATCAAGAAGGGCGACGCGCTCGCGGTCGCGCAGCTTGCCGGCATCATGGCGGCCAAGCGCACCTCGGAGCTGATCCCGCTCTGCCATCCCCTGCCCCTCACCTCGGTCAAGGTCGCACTGACCGCGAACGCCGCCGAGCACGCGGTCGAGATCGAGGCCACGGTGAAGACCGCCGGCCAGACCGGGGTGGAGATGGAGGCGCTGACCGCCGTCTCGGTCGCGGCGCTGACGCTCTACGACATGGTCAAGGCGATCGACCGCGGGATGCGCATCGAGGCGGTGCGGCTGACCCACAAGGCGGGCGGCACGTCCGGCACCTTCGAGGCGGCCTGATGCTGTCGGTCGAGGAGGCGCGCGCGCGGATCCTCGCCGCGCTGACGCCCGTCGGCACGGAGTGGGTCGGCATCGGCGAGGCCTGGGGCCGCGTGCTGGCCGCTCCGGTCACCGCGCGGCACGACAAGCCGCTCAACGACGTCTCGGCGATGGACGGGTTCGCGGTGCGCGGCGCCGACTGCGCGACCATCCCGGTGCGGCTCAGGGTGATCGGCAGCGCCCCGGCCGGCCATCCCTTCGCCGGCACGGTCGGTCCCGGCGAGGCGGTGCGGCTGTTCACCGGCAGCGTCATTCCCGACGGCGCGGATGCGGTGATCATCCAGGAGGACACCGACCATGACGGCACCGAGGGTGCGGCGACGGTCGAGATCCGGTTCGTTCCGCGCCCGGGCCAGCACATCCGTCGTCGCGCCGGCGACTTCGCCGCCAGTGCGACGCTGCTGAGCCCCGGCCGACGGCTCACCGCGCGCGACATCGGCATCGCCGCCTCGGCCGACCGGCCCTGGCTCGCGGTGCATCGCCGCCCGCGCGTGGCGATCCTGTCCACCGGCGACGAGGTCGCCCGCCCCGGCGAGCCCGTGCCCGAGGGCGGCGTGATCTCGTCCAACAGTCTTGCCCTGGCCGCGATGGTGCGCGCGTGCGGCGGCGAGCCGGTCGATCTCGGCATCGCGCCGGACGATCTCGACACGATCGCCGAAGCGGCGCGCGGCGCCGCGGGCTCTGACCTGATCGTCACCTCGGGCGGGGCCTCGGTCGGGGCGCATGACCTGGTGCGCGAGGCGCTCGCGCCTTCCGGGCTGGAGCTTGCGTTCTGGAAGATCGCCATGCGGCCAGGCAAGCCGTTCATGTTCGGCCGGGTCGGCGCCACCCCGCTGCTCGGCCTGCCGGGCAACCCGGTCTCGGCGCTCGTCTGCGGGCTGCTGTTCCTCGTTCCGGCGATCGAGCGGCTCGCCGGCCTGCCGGGCGAGG
>CAZHMM010000154.1:0-9173 GCA_964533585.1 uncultured Elioraea sp. | reverse complement strand
CCGACGGGCCGGTCGGCCAGCATGATCACCATCACGCCGGCGAAGCCGATCGCGGCGGCGAGCGGGCGGCGCCAGCCCACCGTCTCGCCCAGCAGCGCGACCGCGATCACCAGCAGCCAGAGCGGCCGGGCCTGGCCGAGCGCGATCACGTCGGCGAGCGGGATCAGGGCCAGCGCGGCGATCGAAAGCCCCATCGCCATCACGCCCGCGAGCCCGCGGCCCAGATGCAGCCAGATCCGCCGCGTCGCGAGCGACGGCGCGCCCTTGCGCACCAGCCAGGGCGCCAGCAGCAGCATGGTCAAGAGCGCGCGCGACAGCATCAGGATCGGCAGCGGCAGGCCGGAGACCAGCACCGCCTTGTTGCAGGCGGTCATGCCCGCGAACAGCGCGGTCGCGAGCAGCATGAAGCCGATCCCATGGACCGGCGAGGGCGGCCGCTTCATCGCCGCGCCGGCGCCCGGCCGGCCAGCGCCACGCCCGCGAGCACCAGCGCGAACCCCGCGCCGTGGAACGGCTGCGGCACCTCGCCGAGCAGCAGCATCGCCAGCACCGTGCCGAACACCGGCTGCAGGTGCAGGAACGGCCCCGAGGCGGCGGCGCCGATCAGCGCCACACCGCCGTTCCAGCACAGATAGGCGCCGATCGAGGCCGCGAGCGCGGCATAGAGCACGGCGAGCGCTGTCGTCAGATCGGCCCGCGGCATCGCCCCGGTCAGCGCGACCTCGGCGAGCCAGGACGGCAGCAGCGCGGCCAGACCGAACAGCACGGTGATCGTCAGCAGCGCGAGCGGCGAGAAGGTGCCGGGCGGGATGCGCCGCAGCAGCACCGAGTAGATGCCCCAACCGAACACCGCGAGCAGGATGATGCCGTCGGAGGGGTTGAGGCGCAGGCCGAGCAGCGCGCCCGGATCGCCGCGCGCCGCGATGATGGCGACGCCCGCGAGCGAGACCGCGAGCGCGACCAGCCGCCGGCCGTCAGGCCGCTCGCGGTCGATCAGGAAGGCGGCGACGAAGATCGCCAGCGGGGTGAGGCTGATCACCAGCATGGCGTTGATCGCCTCGGTGCCGGTGAGCGCAATGTAGGAGAGCGTGTTGAACGTGCCGACACCGGTCAGTCCGAGTGCGGCGAGCAGCCAGACATGGCGGCGGACCGCGCCGAAGCGGACCAGGATCTCGCGCCAGGTGAACGGCAGCAGCACCGCGGCCGCGACCAGCCAGCGCCAGAACGCGAGGCCGACCGGCGGCACCTCCCCCCGCACCGCGCGGCCGAGCACGAAATTGCCGGCCCAGAACAGCGCAGCAAGCGCAAGCAGCAGCGCCGCGCGCCGCCACGCGGCGGCGCGGTCGGCTGCCGACCGGCCGCGATCGAGGGTTTGCGATGGGCTTGATGCGCGCATACGGAATGAGGCTTAGCGCGACCCGGCGCGTCATGCCATGCGCCATCGGCAACATCAGCCTGACCGGGCCGGGGTTGAACCCGTCGCGCCGCCGGTCCACTCTGGTGCCGTTGTTGTGCCGGAACGTCCTGCCCGCTCTCCCGGAAAGAGGTCGCCGCATGCTGCCCTGCTTTGCCGAACCCGGCGCCGCCGCACTGCCCCTGCATGTCGTCGCCCAGGCGGCGCTCGCCGATTGGACGGCTGGGCATGAGGCCGGCGCATTCGTCACTGCGGCGGGCTTCAAGGCGCGATCGGGCGAACTCCTCTTGCTGCCCGGCGAGGGCGGGCTCGGCGGCGCGGTGCTTGGCCTTGGCGACGGCGCGCCGAGCGCATGGAGCTTCGGCGGGCTCGCCAGCGCGCTGCCGGCCGGAACCGTCTGGCGGCTGGAAGGCGCGCCCGATCCGGCGCGGGCAGTGCTCGGCTGGGGTCTCGGGGCCTATCGCTACACGCGGTTCAAGGGCCCCGGACGTGAACACGCCGTGCTGGTGCCCCCACGCGGCACCGAGGCCGCCCAGCGCGAAGCCGCCGCGGTCTGGTTCGCGCGCGACCTGATCAACCATCCGGCGAATATCCTGGGACCGCGCGAACTTGCGGACGTCGTCGTCGCGCTCGGTGCGGAGCACGGCGCCGAGGTGCGCCTCACCGCCGGCGAAGAGCTCGAGCGCGCCTACCCCACCGTCGCGGCAGTGGGGCGGGGCAGCGCCCGGTCGCCGGTGGTCGCTGACCTGACCTGGAGAGGTTCGACCGCCGGGCTGGAGGCGCCGCTGGTGACGCTCTGCGGCAAGGGCGTTTGTTTCGATACTGGCGGCTATGACCTGAAGCCCGCCGGCGCTATGTTGCGGATGAAGAAGGACATGGGCGGCGCTGCCGTCGCGCTTGGCGTCGCGCGGCTGGTGATGCAGGTGGACCTGCCGGTGCGGCTGCGGGTGCTGATCGGCGCGGTCGAGAACAGCGTCGGTGCGCATGCCATGCGTCCGCTCGATGTGGTGCGCACGCGCAAGGGGCTGACCGTGGAGATCGGCAACACGGATGCCGAAGGGCGGCTGGTGCTGTGCGATCTGCTGGCCGAGGCGGATGCGGATGCCCCCGCCCTGCTGATGGATTTCGCCACCCTGACCGGTGCGGCCCGAGTCGCCCTCGGTCCGGATCTCGTGGCCCTGTTCGCGCAGGACGATGCCATGGCCGCGGCACTGCTCAGCGCCGGAACCGCCGCCGAGGACCCCGTATGGCGCCTGCCGCTCTGGCCCGGCTATGCCTCCTGGCTGGACAGCCAGGTGGCCGATCTGGCGAACGTCGCCTCCAAGCCACATGCTGGCGCAGTCGTGGCCGCCTTATTCCTTCAGCGTTTCGTGTCGCCTGATCGATGCTGGACGCATTTCGATCTCTATGCGTGGAACGATTCGCCACGTCCTGGACGCCCGGAGGGCGGCGAGGCCACGGGGCTTCGTGCGGCCTATCACGCGATCGCAGCGCGATTCGGCACGCTGATGCGTGAATGACCCAGGCATAACAACCGCGCGAGCGCGCGGTCACGCCAGGATGATCTCGCCCAAGCAACTTTCAGCAAAATTGCTCTTTGCTTTTTCGTTGCAAGAGCCTACATCCAGATCCTGCGCCGGCGCCGGGAATTGGCACGGCCGTAATGGAAGGTGAAAAACGATGGCAGCAAGCAACGCAACCGAGCAGCTCCTTTCGGTGCTGCGCGAAACGATCGTGGCCCTGGTGCGCCGCGACGGCCCTGACCTCTCGGCCCGCCAGCTCGGCGTGTTCCTGACCGTCTACCTGACGGAGGGTCCGCACACGGTGCGCGGCCTCGCCGCGGAGTTGAACGTCTCCAAGCCCGCGATCACCCGCGCGCTCGATCGGCTTGGCGAGCTTGACCTCGCCCGCCGCAAGGTCGATCCGATGGACCGTCGCAGCGTGATCGTGCAGCAGACGCTCAAGGGTTCGGCGTTCCTGCGCGAGCTGCGCAAGATCATGGGCGAGGCCTCCGGCGGCCGGAGCTCAGGGAGCATGCGCCGCGCCGCGAACGCCTGAGTCTTCGGGCGCTCGACGCAAGGGGCGCGGCCGCCTGGCCGCGCCCCTTTGCGTGTCGATGCGGCGGCGCCGCGCGGCCGCTCAGTAACCGACCGAGACGTCCACCCGATTCAGCAGCGCCTCGCCCGCCGCCAGCCGCTGAAGGTTCTCCACCACCTGGCCGGCGACGCTGCGCGGCACGGTGATGCTCGCGGCATGCGGCGTCATGATCACCTTCGGGTGGCCCCAGAACGGGTGCTCGCCCGGCAGCGGTTCCACCTCGAACACATCGAGCGTGGCGCCCGAGAGGTGCCCCGAATCGAGCGCCGCGAGAAGATCGTCCTCCACCACATGTCCGCCGCGCGCCGCGTTGATCACATAGGCGCCCTTCGGCAGGGCCGCCAAGGTGCGTGCGTTCAGGATGCCGCGGGTCGCCGCTGTCAGTGGCAACAGGCAGACCAGAATATCGGTTCTTGAAAGAAATCTGATCATTTCGGCGTCGCCGACGAAAGATTCGATCCCATCGAGCTGCTTCGGGGTACGACTCCACCCGGCGACCTGGAAATCCAACGCTGCCAGCTTGCGTGCCGCATCCGCCCCGAGCGTGCCGAGGCCGAGCACGCCGACGCGGGTATTCTCGGTGTCCGGTGCAGGCAGCTCATGCCAGATCCGCGCCTTCTGCTGGGCCCGGTAGGTCTCGGCCTGGCGGTGGTGGCGCAGCACCGCGAGCAGCACATACTCGCTCATCGCCGTGGTGAGCAGCCGATCGACCAGACGCACCACCTCCACGCCGGGCGGCGGGCCCGGCGGGCGGAACAGGTGGTCGACCCCGGCCCCCATACTGATCAGCAGGCGAAGGTTGGGATAACGGTACAGATCGTCAGGCGGATGGTTCCAGGTGACGGCGGCGGTGATCTCCTCGACCGGCCCGGTGTCGGGGAACAGGCGGATGTCGAGCGACGGCTCGAGGGCAAGCAACTCGCGCCGCCAGACCTCCATGGTCGCCGGCTTGGTCGAAACGAGCAGCGCGCCGGTCACTGGTGGCCCTCCTCCTCATCCTCTTCGCGCGTGCGCGCCGCGCGCACGAACGCGATCCAGTCGCCGCCGGGTGGGCGGCACTCCTCCTCACCTGCGCGCAGCGTGATCGCGGTCGCCTCCCAGGCCTGCAGGAAGGACTCGGGCGCAGACGTCACGAACGCGTAGGTGCGGGCATACACCTGGTCCTTGATGCGCGGCAGGATCACCAGGAACCACACGGCGATGCCGGCCGTCAGCGCGAGGATGCCGAGCATCACGCCGCCGAGGATGGTGGCGCTGATCACGCCGAACAGCCCGATGCCGATCGGCAGGGCGCTCTCGATGCGGCGGAACACCGGGCTGCCCGGGCGCGACATCAGGCCGATATTCACGCCGAGCACCAGCCGCTTCTGCGCGAGCAGGCGCGTCAGGCGGGCATGGGCGTCGCGAATCCGGGCATCTGACATCCCGACCTCCATACCACGCCGTGCGGCGAGGCCGAGTCCCGCCGCGCGCGGGCGCACGATGCGGCGCCGCGCGCGATCTCTAGGGACCGAGGCCGAGCATCGCGTAGAGCCGCGCGCTCGCCGGCCAGGTATCGATCACGGCGTGCGGATAGCGCACCGCGCCGTAGCCCGCGCCCGCGAGCAGCACCAGCGTGACCACCCAGGCGATCGTCGCGCCGGCCCCGCGCCGGCGCGCGCGCGGCGGGGCTGCCTCCGGCTCGTCCTCGGCGGGCACGGTGATCGGCGGCGGGGCGGGAGCGGCCTCGCGCCGCCGCGGCGGCAACGGCGGCTCGTCGTCCGTGACGTCGCGCACCTTCGGCGGCGGCGGCTCGGGCCATTGCGGCAGCAGCGTCTCGCCCTCGGCAGGCTCGGGCCGGGCCAGCCAGACAGTGCCGCAGCGTGCGCAGCGCACGTTCTTGCCCGCCGCACCGATCACGCCAGCGGCGACGTCGTAACGCGCGCCGCAGCTCGGGCAGGCGATCCGCGGCATCTGGTCGATCCTCCGGAGGGCTGGGACACGGCGGAGGCAATGGTTTCGCCGACGCCCGAGCCCCGCGCAAGCCCCGTCCTTGCGGCGACGCGGTGCGGCATGCCAGCGTGCGCCGATCCGGCGACTCGACCGCGAGACCGGGTCGAGAGATGTCGCGCAGGCCCCCCTTGATGACCGAGCGCACCGCTTCCCGCCGGCGCCTCTGGCGTCTTGCTGCTGCTGCGGTGCTGCCGCCCGCAGCGCTGGTGGCGGGGTTCATCGTCTTCGTCGCCTCCGTGCCGACCGAGCCGCCGACCCCGCCCCCGGCGCCACCGGGTGCGGGAATCGTCGTCCTCACCGGCGGCGCGGGACGGATCGCGGAAGGCCTGCGGCTGCTCGCCGCCGAGCCCTCCGCGCGGCTGCTGGTCTCCGGGGTGCATCCGACGGCCACGCTCGCCGAACTCGAGCGGCCGGCGGAGATCGAACCCAGCGCCTTCGCCGGGCGCATCACCCTCGGGCGTCGCGCCGCCTCGACGCGCGGCAACGCCGAGGAGGCCGCGCAATGGGCGCGCGAGCACGACGTCAGCGCTCTGGTGGTGGTGACGGCCGGCTACCACATGCCGCGCGCGCTGCTGATGCTGCGGCGCGCCCTGCCCGAGGCCCGACTGATCGCCCATCCGGTGACGCCCGCACCGTTCCGCGAGGCGCGCTGGTGGCTCCGGCCGGGCGTGCTGCGCCTGGCAGCGGGCGAATATGTCAAGCTGCTCGGCGCGCTCGTCGGGCTGGCGCCGGCTGATCCGGGGGTCTCGTGACGCTGCTGCGCTCCGCTGCGTTCAATCTGGCGTTCTTCGCCTTCACCGCGGTCGCGGCCCTCGTCTGTCTGCCGCTGGCGCCGCTGCTCGACCGCGCCGGACGGCTCGCGCTGCTGGCGTGGTGGGCCGAGCGCGTGCTCTGGCTGCTGCGGATCACGGTCGGGATCTCGGTGCGCGTGACCGGGCGAGAGCACCTGCCCGAGGAGGGCCCAGCGCTGATCGCGGCGAAACACCAGTCCGCCTTCGATACGATCGTCTGGCTCGCCCTCCTCCCGCGGCCGGCCTATGTGCTGAAGCGCGAGCTGCTGTGGATCCCGGTCTATGGCTGGTACGCGCGGGCGGCCGGCATGATCGCGGTGGACCGCGCGGCCGGGCCCGCGGCGATCCGGCACCTGATGCGCGCGGGCGAGGCGGCCCTGGCCGAGGCGCGCCAGATCGTCATCTTCCCGGAGGGAACCCGCACGCTGCCGGGCGAACGCCGCGCCTACCAGCCGGGCGTCGCCGCGCTCTATGTGCGCTCCGGCCTGAAGGTAATCCCGGTCGCGACGGATTCGGGGCGCTTCTGGGGCAGGCGCGCCTTCCACAAGCACGCCGGCACGATCACGGTCGCGGTGCTGCCGCCGATCCCACCGGGGCTCGACCGCGAGACGATGCTCGCACGGCTGGAAGCGGCGATCGAGACCGAGACCGACCGCCTGCTTGCGTCCGCCCCGCCGCTCGCGTGACGCTCTGCCCGACCGATCAGGGGAGGACCAGATGACTGCCGCGAATGACGACCCCGCACTTGCCCGCAACCCGGCGAATTTCCAGCCGCTGACGCCGCTCCTGTTCCTCGAGCGCGCGGCCGCGGTGTTCCCGGACCGCATCGCGGTGGCGCACGGCGCGCTCCGGCGGAGCTACCGCGAGTTCCGCGACCGTTCGGTGCGGCTCGCGCATGCGCTGGCGGTGCGTGGCGTCGGCCGTGGCGACGTGGTCGCCGCCCTGCTGCCGAACGTGCCGGCGATGCTGGAGGCGCATTTCGGCGTGCCGATGACGCGAGGAGTGCTGAACACCATCAATACCCGTCTCGACGCGGCCACGATCGCCTATATCCTCGAGCACGGCGAAGCCAAGGCGATCCTGGTCGAGCGTGAGTTGATCCCCCTGCTGCGCGCCGCCTTCGCCCAGACCCAGGCGCGGCCGCTGGTGATCGAGGTGGCCGACGACACCACGCCCGAGGCCGCGCGCGGCGAGACGCTCGGGGGCATCGACTACGAAACGTTCCTGGAGGGCGGTGATCCCGGCTTCGCCTGGCCGATGCCGGCCGACGAGTGGGATGCGATCACGCTGAACTACACCTCCGGCACGACCGGCCGGCCGAAGGGCGTGGTCTATCACCATCGCGGGGCGCAGCTCCTCGCGGTCGGCAACGTGCTGTCGGCCTCGATACCGCGCCATCCCGTCTATCTCTGGACGTTGCCGATGTTCCACTGCAACGGCTGGTGCTTCCCCTGGACCATCACCGCGCTCGCCGGCACGCATGTCTGCCTGCGCGCGGTGCGCGGTCCCGACATGTGGCGGCTGATGGCGGAGGAGCGCGTCAGCCACATGTGCGGCGCACCGATCGTGATGGCGACGTTGCTGAACACGCCCGAGGCGGAGAAGCGCGCGCTAGAGCGCAGCGTGACCTTCCTCGTGGCCGCCGCGCCGCCGCCCGAGGCGGTGCTGCGGGCGATGCGCGAGGCCGGGTTCGATGTCTGTCACGTCTACGGGCTGACCGAGGTCTACGGACCGGCGGTGGTGAACGAATGGCATGAGGACTGGAATGCGCGGCCGATGGCAGAGCAGGCAGCGCTGATGGCGCGCCAGGGCGTGCGTTACCTCGCGCTGGAGGGACTGGCGGTGATGGACCCCGCGACGATGGCGCCGGTGCCGGCGGATGGGGCGGCGCTCGGCGAAGTGATGATGCGCGGCAACGTGGTGATGAAGGGATACCTTAAGGACGCGGAGGCGACGACCAGGGCCTTCGCCGGCGGCTGGTTCCACACCGGCGATCTCGCCGTGACGCAGCCCGACGGCTACATCCAGCTCAAGGACCGCTCGAAGGACATCATCATCTCGGGCGGCGAGAACATCTCCTCGATCGAGGTCGAGGACGTGTTCTACGCGCACCCGGCGGTCGCGGCGGTGGCGGTGGTGGCGAAGCCCGACGAGAAATGGGGCGAGACGCCGTGCGCCTTCGTCGAGCTGAAGCCGGGGATGAGCGCGACCGAAGACGAGCTGATCGCCTTCGCGCGCGGGCGGCTCGCGCATTTCAAGGTGCCGCGCAGCGTGGTGTTCGCCGAGATTCCCAAGACCTCGACGGGCAAGATTCAGAAGCACCTGCTGCGGGGGCGAGTGCGGTGAGCATAATGCAAACAGGAAACCGTGACGAGACAGCGATCGCGTTATTCTTAGAAAGCAACGATGTTGGCGGTCAACTCGTGACTGCGACACACGGAGGGACAATCGGTGGAAGCTTGGCAGATCGGCATCGGTGCCGCCGTGGTGGCTGGCGTCGCATGGGCTCTGTCTCGTAGGCGGCAGACGCCACCCCCAGCCAGCCATGCGTCAGATGCGGAGTACCAAGCGCGTGAGCAAGCAGAGCGTCGCCGTATGCTCGTCAGCCTCCCACCGCCAACAGAGGTTGCAGGCGAGATAGCACGCTCGCAGAAGCTCCGACCTGGACAGAAGACTCCGTAGATCGCGCTACGTGCGGTCATGGACGCAATTGAGGGCGAAGCCATTCGTGAAGGCCGTCTCCTTGGCGCGCGAACGCTTGAGTCACAAGCGCAGTCTCTGCTCGATCAGGCTGTCCAGAACCTCAACGATGATCAAGACGATCCTCTCAAGGAATACGCTCGGATCGCGCGAGATATGCTCGACCAGATCGAACCTAA
>CAZHMM010000153.1:0-9189 GCA_964533585.1 uncultured Elioraea sp. | reverse complement strand
CCACCAAACCCCGAAACCGTCCACGAAAGCGGGGCAACTCCAACTCCAACTCCAACTCCAGGCGCTGCACTTAACCGCGGGCCCGTTGCGGTTGCGCTGACACGCTGCCGAGTTCACGCCGCAGCACCGCCAGCAGCGCCGCCGCAGGCGCCTGCAGGAAGCCGTCGCGGCGCATCACCACCCCGAGCACACGCATGATCCGCTGCGGACGCAGCGGGACCATGCGCAGGGCGGAAAGGTCGAGCCGCTTGGCGAAGATGCCCGGCACGAAGGTGATGCCGAAGCCCGCCTCGGTGAGGCCGAGCAGAGTGGCCAAGTTCAATGCCTCCTGCGCCGGGCGCAGCGCCAAGCCCTCACGGCGGAACGCATCCTCCACCGTCCGCCGCAGGCCCGTGCCCTCCGCGGGCAGCAGCAGCGGCTGGCTCATCAACTCGCGAAGGGCGAGGCTGCGCCGCGACCCTAGCCGGTGTTCGCGGGGCAGCACAGCGAAGCATTCGTCCTGCCGCAGCGGCTCGAAGACGAAGTCGGGCCGCTCGGGATTATCGGCGAGCACCGCAAGCGCCGCTTCGCCATCGCTGAGTAGTTCGAGCGCGCGTCCGGTATAGACGTCCCGCATGACGAGTTGCACGGTGGGATGGGCTTGCCGGAACCGCGACATGGCCTGCGGCAGCAGCGTCGCGGCCAGCGATGGCAAGGCGGCCACCACCACGCGCCCGCCTTCTAACGAGGCCTCGCGCCGCAACTCCCCGGTGATCGCCTCGAGGTCGCGCAGGCTCCGCCCGGCCGCGGCGAGCAGCCGCTGGCCCCCGCCGGTGAGCGAGACGGTCCGCGTGGTCCGTTCCAGCAGCCGGAGGCCGAGCGCGTCCTCTAGTTGCGCGATGCGCGCGCTGATCGCGGGCGGCGACACATGCAGCCTCTGCGCCGCCTCGCGGAAGCTGCGCGTCTCCGCAACGGCGACGAAGGAGAGGAGCTGGTTCAGCGTCAGATTGATCACGGATCCTGGCCAACGTTTCCGTTTTTTCTAATTGTCTTATCTATCCATCCCGGTCTTACATCGTCGCGTCAAGGGAGGAGGCGCGGCAGCAAGCCGCGTCCGATGTACGCCAGGAGGGTAAGAGCGTGCCGTCGGAAGCGGGCACCGTCATGGACTTGCGCGGGTTGACGATCCTCGAGATCGGGGCCGGCGCGGCAGCGGCCTTCGCTGGCACAATGCTGGCCGATTTCGGCGCCCGCGTGATCGTCTGCGAACCACGTGGCGGCACGCCGCTACGCACCCTTGTCGCGGAGCCGCTGCGCGAGGCCCATTGGGCTGTGGCAGCCCGCAACAAACTATCCGTAGCCATAGATCCCGCACATCCCGAGGCAGAGCCGGTTCTGCGCACCCTCGCTGCCGCGGCGGATGCGGTGCTCAGCGACGGGCCCGATGCCCGGGGCGGAGCTTGGCGGCAAGCGTTCGCGGCCCGCGAGCGACCGCCGCTCTGCATCGACCTGCCGCCGCCGGGGGCGGATCGCCCGTCGGACTGGGGATGGGGGATCGCGCCGGAATTCGGCGGCGTCGCCGCTGGGATCATGGCGCTGACCGGCTGGCCCGGCGGCGCGCCGGTGCTCGCCGAGTTCCCCTTGGCCGACCGTTGCGCGGGCCTGCTCGCCGCCACCTGTGCGCTCGCCGAACTGCGCGCGGCGCAGATGCAGAACCGCGACCCCGCGCCGATCGAGATCGGGACGCACGAAGCGCTAATGCGGATGAACGAATGGCAGGTTCCGGTCGCAGCGTCCCGTGGCGTCCCGGAACTCCGCAACGGTAACCGCTTCCCGATGAACTCCAATATCGGCAACGTTTTCCGTACCCGCGACGGCAAGCTGCTGACGGTGTCGGCGGCAACGCCCTCGGTGGCAGACCGGCTGCTCGCCATGGTGGGCGGCGAGACTCTGCGCGATGACCCACGCTTCGCCACGCCCGCGGCACGCATGTCCAACATGGACGAGTTGGACGCCTTGATCGCGGCATGGATGGCACGGCACGACGCTGAGGAGGCGATGCGGCTGGTGCGGGAGCACGACGTGGTGGTCGGCCCGATCCAGGACGCCGACGACATCCTCGCTAACGCTCATATCGCAGCGCGCGGCAACGTGGTTCACTTGGCAGGCGCGGGAGGCACCGTCTGGTCGATGCCGGCGGCGCTGCCGCGCATCGAGGGCGTGCATGGCGGCATACGCCGCCCCGGCCCCTCGCCCGGCGCGGACACGGACGCGGTGCTCCGCGCCGCCGGTCTCGCCTTGGCGGAGATCGGAGACTTGCGCCGCAGCGGCGCAATCTGGGCCTGACACTTGCGAAAGGGAGGAAGCTAGCAATGAAGATTTCGGCACCTGTGATGGGGCGGCGCGGACTCCTCGCCATGGCTGGCGCGGGACTCGCGCTGCCTCGGATAAGTATCGCTCAGGAACCGCCGCGGGCGATTACAATCATCGGACGCGGATCGGCTGGCTCCACCAGCGACCTTGCGTTCACCGTCATGGAGGAAGCGATTAAGCGCGCCTTCACGCCGCACACGGTCGCCATCCGCCGCTTGCCGGGAACTGCGACCGCAGTTCCTGCACGCATTGAGAGCGGTGAGGCGCAGATTGGCCACGGTGTGGGCGAGAGCGTGGTTGACGCCTGGACGGGTACCCGCACGTTCAACAATCGCCCACCGATGCGCCGGCTGCGCTACCTCGGAAACTATCTCGGCTTCCTCACGCGGCCCACCGCGAGCCCGAGCTTCATCGTGCGTGACAACTCACCAATCCGTTCCTGGGCCGACCTGCGCAACCGCCGCATCGGAGTCGGCACGCCGGACAGCCTTACCTCGACCATGGTGAATGTGGCGCTGGGTGGAGTCCGGCTCTCCTACGACGCGATCCGGCGCAATGGCGGCCTAGTGGCGACCGGCGACTGGAACCAGCAGATGGACATGCTGGGTGACGGGCAGTTGGACGCCGTCTTCCTGACCGCCGATCACCCGTCGCCGATCCTCACGCAGTTCGCAGCGAACCACCGCCCGCGCCTGGTGGATATGGAAGAGCCGGTCGTCCAAGCGCTGCTTCAAGCCTATCCGACCTTCGCTCCCGATACCATGCCGCCCGGCACCTACGACTGGCAGCGTACGCCAGTAAGGGGGGTGCGTCTGTCACTCGGCTACGTGGTGGATCAAGGCCTTTCCGACCACGTCGTTTCTGCCATTTGCCGTCAGCTCTACCTCCCGCAGAATGCTGGAATCTGGGGTGAGGTCGTACCGACCTGGCGCGGCGCCGAGCGGCTGCTCGACAAAGCCGCAGCAACAGTGTTCATTCCCCTGCATCCAGCCGCGCGGCGGTTCTACGAGGAGGCTGGTATCCCGATCACCACCATGGCGCGCGGCGACGACACCGTCTAGCGGCCGCACGACGTGGTCACGGCGGAGACGATCGATGCAGACCTCGCCCGCCTGACGGCGGACGATGGGGTGGCGAACCACCTTAGCCGCGCGCTCGCGCGCGGCAGCGCGCTGCAGATGGCGCTTGCTTTTGTCATCGTTTTCGTCAGCCTCTTCCTTGGTGTGCTGATGCTGGCGACTGCAGCCTTCGGATCGCTGCCCGCGCAGTTGCAGCGCATTGTGTTCGTCTGCGGGATCGTCTCGCTCGGGCTATTGGTGAAGTCGGCCCGAGGAGTTCCCTGGCACCGGCGCGGGCTGGCCGGACTGCTACCTGACCTTCTGGTGATCGCAGTCCTCGTCGCCGGGATGGTGCATGTCCTTGTGGATTACGAGGATTTCGCGAGACGAATTGGCTTCCCGATGCAGTCCGATCTCATCTACGGAATCATCTACATTGCCGCGACGCTCGAAGTGACGCGCCGCTTCCTCGGGTGGCCGATCCTCCTGATCGTCACCTTTTTCATCATCCAAGCTCTATTCGGTGAGTGGTTTCCCTCCGTCTTCCAGGCGCCCAACGTGCGCTGGCAGACGCTGGTGGAGATCCTGTTCATGCAGGATCAGGGCCTGTTCGGCAGCACGACCGGAGTTGCAGCCAGCTACCTGATGCTCTTCCTGATTTTCGGTGCAATGCTGGTGCGCACAAACGCCCTGGCCTTCTTCCAGAAGTTCTCGCTAGCCCTGGTTGGGCGCCGCCCTGGCGGGCCCGCACATGTTGCCGTGATGTCGAGCGCCATGCTCGGCACCGCTTCGGGCACTGTCGTTGGCAACGTCGTCGGTACGGGCAGCTTCACCATACCAATGATGAAGCGCGCCGGCTTCCGGCCGGAATTCGCTGGAGCAACGGAAGCTACGGCCTCCTCCGGCGCGCAGATCATGCCGCCAGTAATGGGCTCCGCCGCATTTCTGATGGCTGGCTTTCTCGGCGTGTCCTACTGGGAGATCGTGGTCGCCGCGATCATCCCCGCGGTCCTGTACTTCCTCGGTGTCTTCGCGCAGATCGAGTTTCGCGCGCGCCGCCGCAACCTCGCCCCGGCAGAGGGTGTAATGCCCACCATGCGGGAAGCGCTCGGCTCCGGCGGGCACCTGCTTTTGGCCGTCGCGGCGCTCGTCGTGCCCTTCTTTATGGGCGCTTCGCCCCAGCGAGCGGCGATGATTGGCGTCGTCACGTTGTTCGTGCTCTCGCTCCTGCACCACACGACGCGCGTCTCCCTCCTGACGCATCTCGAGGCGGTGGTGGACGCGTTCGCCAACAACATCGCCGTCGGCGCCGCGGTCGCGGCGGCCGGCATCCTCGTCGGCACGGTCTGGGTCTCCGGCGCAGGGAACCTGCTCGCCGGGTTCGTCATCGTCGCCGCGCAGGGCGTGCTGCCCGTCGCTTTGGTGCTGACCGCGCTCATCGCGCTGATCCTCGGCATGGGTTTGCCGACGCCGGCGGTCTATCTCACCGTCGCTGTGCTGATCGTGCCTGGGTTGATCCGAATGGGTGCGCCGGAGCTGTCCAGCCACATGTTCGCCTTCTACTTTGGCATCCTGGCCAACGTGACACCGCCGGTCGCGCTCGCCGCCTATGCGGCCGCGAGCGTTGCCGGCGCCGACCTGAACCGCACCGGCATGCAGGCGCTGAAGCTCGCCCTGGCCGGCTTCGTCATTCCCTTCATCTTCATCTACGACCCCTCGATCCTCATGCGCGGCAGCGCCTTAGCGACAGCTATGGCAACAACCACCGCCATCGCTGGCGTCATTCTCCTCGCTGCCGCCGTCGAAGGTTGGCTGATGCGTGACCTGAAATGGCCGCAGCGCGCCATGCTCGCCGTCGCCGCGCTCTGCCTGATCTGGAGCAACCGCGTCATGGAACTGGCCGGGCTGGTGCTGGCCGTCGCGGTCCTTGCCCCGATCCTGTTGCGCCGGGGCCGACCGGTGCCCAGCGCGGCCGGGAGCGAGGGACGATGACCACGCGCGGGCGGGAAGCCGTGATCTGGGCGGTCGTGCTGGCCGTGTGTCTCGGCTACTGGGCCGTCGCCATCGACACGCGGCTCTTCATCGTTGCACCAATCGAGTTCGTCGGATGGACCGCGTTGGCCGCCGCCATCCTCACCGTGCTCTTCGTGTGGGCGTCCCGCAGCCGCGGCACGCCGGACAGCTGATCCGAGCAGGAGACATACTGATGTGGCCGCTTCGATCCATGCTCTTCGTGCCCGCACACAAGCTCGACTGGGCGCGCAAGGCCAAGCGGTTCGGGCCAGACAGCGTCGTCCTCGACCTTGAGGATGCGGTGCCGCCGTCCGAGAAGGTGGCCGCCCGGGCCACTGCGCGGGAAGCGATCGCCCTCCTACACGAGGCCGGTATCGCGCCCTTCGTCCGGATCAACGCCCTCGACGCTGGCGGGCGTGATGACGTGCCGGAGATCTGCGTTCCGGGGCTTGCCGGGATCATGCCGCCGAAGTCGCGCAGCGCGGCGGAGATGCGAGAGCTCGACGTGCTGCTCTCCCACGCCGAAGGACGGTCTGGGATGGCCCTGCGCAGCGTTGCCATCATGGTGCTGCCGGAAACCGCGGAGGGCCTGTGGGCGGCGCGCGATCTCGCAGCGGCCAGCGCGCGCGTGAAGGGCATCGCGGCCGTCGTCGGCGGGCCCGTCATCGGCGACGTCGCCCGCGCCGCAGGCTTCCGGCCGACCATGGAGGGGCTCGAGCAGCTCTACCTCGCCTCCAAGCTCGTGCTGGACAGCCGCGCCGCCGGTGCCCTCTACCCGATGGCCAGCATCATCGGCACGCGGCTCGACGACCACGACCATGTGCGCCGCCTGGCCCAGCGCGCCAAGTCGCTCGGCTTCACCGGCTGCGTGCTGATCCACCCGAGCCACGTCGCCATCGCCAACGAGGTCTTCACCCCGGACGCGGAAGAAGTCGCCTACTATGCCGGCCTCGTGAAGGCGATGCGCGAGGCGGAGGCCGCCGGCAGCGGCGCGGTGACCTATCGCGGCCAGATGGTGGACTACGCCATGCTGCCGATCGCCGAAGAGGTGCTGCGCGAGGCGCACCGCTTCGGCGTGCCGGTCCCGGCGTGAGGGCGCGGCGATGACCGCGTTGTCCGGCCCGCCATCGCTGCCGCTGCACGGCGTGCGCGTGGTAGAGGCGGGGATAGCCCTCGCCGGTCCCTTCGTCGGCAGCCTGCTGGCGGAACTCGGCGCCGAAGTCATCAAAGTGGAGCGGCCGGAGGGCGGCGATCCGATGCGCCTGATGGGCCCGCGGGTCGAGGGTGTGCCGCTTTGGTGGGGCGTGGCGGCGCGCAACAAGACCTGCATTGCGCTCGACCTCAAGGCCGAGGAGGGCCGTGCCGCCTTCCGCGACCTGCTGGCCTCGGCCGACGTGCTGGTGGAGAACTACCGGCCGGGCGTGATGGACCGGCTCGGCTTCGGCTGGGACCGTCTCTCCGCGCTCAACCCGCGCCTCGTCATGCTCAGCATCTCCGGCTTCGGCCAGACGGGGCCCGAGGCGAGCCGCCCCGGCTTCGGCAAGATCGCCGAGGCGTTCAGCGGCATCGTGGCGCTGACCGGCCACCCCGAGGAGGCGCCGCTCCATATCGGTTTCAGCCTCGCCGACACCTCGGCAGGGCTGATGGGCACCTTCGCCGCCTGCCTCGCGCTCTATGTCCGCGATCGGGTCAGCGGGCGCGGATCGCGCATCGACATCGCGCTCTACGAGCCGCTGTTCCGAATGGCCGATTGCCAGCTCGCGCTGCGCGAGTTGCTCGGCACAGCGCCGCGCCGCACCGGCAGCAACGATCCGTATGGCTGGGGCGTTCCCATGCCGCGCGGCCGCCGCGTGGTGCCGCTGCCCTGCGGCGATGGCAGATGGGTCGCGTTGCTGCTGGAGGCATCGGCGGCCCCCGCGCTGGCCGCACGGCTCGGCACCCCGGCCGACGAGCCCGGGATCGTCGCCGCGCTCGGCGCGCGCCTCGCCGCGCTTTCGTGGGACGCGGCGCGGGGCCTTCTCGCGGAGCTCGGCGTCGCGGCCTGCCCGGTGCATGACGGCGGCACGATTGGCACCGAACCCTATTTCCTGGCGCGCGGCGACGTGGTGCGGACCGAGGATCCGGTCGTGGGTTCGGTGGTGGTGCCCGGGCCAGTGCCGCGGGCTTATGGCGGAGCCGGGCTCCGCATGTTCAACGCGCCGCCGCCTCCCTGACGACCGGGCATGGCGGTCATGCAGCCGATATGCGACCCCGGCGCCGGCATTGCCCCGCCGCCAGACCTCGTTCCTGCCGGCGCGGAGCGTGTCGCGCTCGGCCGCGCCGCGCTGTTCCGCCGATCAGGGGCCGACCCGGCCATCCTCTGCGTTCCAGGCGGCTACCATGGTGCATGGTGCTATGCTGATTGGTTGGAAGCGTTCACCGTCAGCGGCATCGCCGCGGCGGCGGTCGAGTGCCGCGGCAAGGGCACCAGCGATGCTCCGCCTGATCCGCGCACCGGGATCGACGACTACGCCGAGGACGTCACCGTCGCTGCGGCGGCGCTCGGCGGGCCGGTGGTGCTGCTGGGCCACAGTCTCGGGGCGCTGGTGGCGCTGCGGGCGGTCAGGCGGGTGCCGCAAGCCGCCGGGCTGCTGCTGATCGCGCCCTCGCCGCCGGGCAACCTGCCGGGCGCGGCCGCCGTACCCCTGGTAGCGGAGGATTCACCGAGGCCGCCACCGGCCGAGGCGGTGGTGGTGGATCGCTTCCTGGGCGGCTCGCGGCCAAGCGGGCTCGCAGCCTATCTGGCAGCATTGTCGCCAGAATCGCCACGCGCCCTGAATGAGCGATACGGGCTGCGGCTGTCAGTGCATCCCGCCAGCGTCGCGAGGCTGCCCGTACTTGTCGTTGAAGCGGGCCTCGATGACCACCAACGCCACCCGCCCGGCCAGGACCGCGCCCTCGCCGACTTCCTGAGCGGCACGCACCTCCTGCTCGCGGAGGCACCGCATTGCATGATGCTGCGCCCCTGGGCGGCGGCGGCGGCCGCACCGCTGATCCGCTGGCACCATGCCGCATTCGGGCGCGGATGATGGGCGATCGTGGGCGATCTCGCGGAAGTCGAGCAGCCGCTTGCAGGCCGAGGCGCGTCAGCACGGCTCTGGCTTTCACGAGACAGCCGCCGCGCCCGGCGTTGACCCTCGGTCAGGTGCGGTGCGCTACACCTCCCGCGGGACTGCGGGCGCGCCAGCGGATCAGCGCGAGGTCGGGCCAGTCCCGTTTCCGAGCACCGGCCCTTATGGGCATCGCGCGCGGATGCGGGAGAAGCTGCTGCCCCGCGGGCCCGACGCGCTGGCCGACTACGAGCTGCTCGGGATGCTGCTATTCTTCGCAATGCCGAAGGGTGACACGAAGCCGCTGGCGAAGGCGCTGATCAAGTTTCGGCAGCTTTGCCCGGTTGCTGGCGGCGCCGCAGAATGAGCTGCTCGCCACGCGCGGGCTTGGTCCGCATGCGGTGTCGGCGCTGAAACTCGTGCAAGTCTCGGCCCTGCGCATCCAGCAGGCAGAGGTGATGCAGGCACCGGTCCTGAACAACTGGGACGGGCTCATGGCCTACCTGAACTCGGCCCTGGCCCGAGAGCGGACGGAGCAGTTCCGCGTGCTGTTCCTCGAAACCAAGAGCCGCCTCGTCGCCGATGAAGCGCAGGCGCGAGGGACGGTGAACCACACGCCCGTCTAGTCGCCCGTGAAGAAGTCGATTTCAGCGGGCGGCGAGCTGTGGTGATGGCAG
>CAZHMM010000152.1:0-9192 GCA_964533585.1 uncultured Elioraea sp. | reverse complement strand
ACGCTGAAGGCGCCCCCGGCCGAGGCCGCCGCGCGCGTCGAGGCGCTGATCGAGGAGCGCCGCCGGCTTGAGCGCGAGGTTGGTGATCTCCGCCGCAAGCTCGCCACGGGCGGGGCCGGCGCGGCGCCGGTGTTCGAGGAGGTGGGCGGCGTGAAGCTTGCCGCGCGGGTGGTCGAGGTGCCTGCCAAGGACCTGAAGGGCCTGGCCGACGAGATCCGCAAGGGCATCGGCTCGGGCGTGGTCGCGCTCGTCTCGCCGATGGACGGCAAGGCCTCGATCGTGGTCAGCGTGACGCCTGATCTCTCGGCGCGGTTCTCGGCGGTCGATCTGGTGAAGGCCGCGGCCGCCGCGGTCGGCGGCAAGGGCGGCGGCGGACGGCCCGACATGGCCCAGGCGGGCGGGCCGGACGGGGCGAAGGCGGAGGCCGCATTGGCGGCGGTCCGAGGTGCGCTCGCCGCCTGAGGGAGGGGCCGATGGCGGAGGACGAGCGGGTTCTGTTCGTCTACATCACGGCGGCAACCGCCGAGGAGGCACGCCGAATCGGCCGCGCGTTGGTCGAGGAGGGGCTTGCCGCCTGCGTGAACCTGCCGCCACCGCACACGGCGATCTACCGCTGGGAGGGTACGATCGCCGAGGACGCCGAGCAGGCGCTGATCGCCAAGACCACCGAGGCGCGTTTCCCGGAACTCGCGCGCCGCGTGCGCGCGCTCTCCTCCTGCGACCTGCCATGCATCATCGCACTGCCCGCGGTGGCAGGAGATGCCGAGTTCCTCGCCTGGGTCGCGATGCAGGTGCGCCTGCCGCCCTCCGGCTGACGCGCCCGGTTTGCACGCGCGCGCGGCGTCGGCCATCCTCCGGCGCGCAACGCGACATTCGGGAGGATCGCTCATGCTGAACCGCCGTCATCTGCTCGCCGCGCCGCTGGCGCTGGCCGCCGCGCCGCTCGCGCGCCCGGCGCTCGCGCAGGCCTGGCCCGCGCGCACGGTGCGCATCATCGTCCCCTGGCCGCCGGCCGGCTCGACCGACGTGCTGGTGCGCTTCTACGCCGAACGGCTGCAGGCCGTGCTCGGCCAGACGTTCGTGGTCGAGAACCGGCCCGGCGCGGGCGGCAATATCGGCGTCGATGCGGTTTCCAAATCGACTCCCGACGGCTACACGATCGGCATCGCCTCGGTCGGGCATCTGTCGATCAACGAGTTCCTCTACGCCCGCCTCGCCTATGATCCGCATGCGCTGAAGCTGGTCGGGGTGGCGTGGGAGCTGCCGAACGCCGCCGTGGTGCCGGCCGAGCACAATCCCTCGCGCACGCTGCAGGACTTCATCGCCTGGGCCAAGGCGAAGCCGGACGGCATCACCTACGGCTCGCCGGGCGTCGGCACCACGCCGCACCTCTCCGGCGCGCTGTTCTGCGCCCGGGTCGGGATCCAGGGGACGCACGTGCCGTTCCGCGGCGCCGCACAGGCAATCCCGGTGATGCTGGGCGGACAGCTCGACTTCGCGCTCGACAACCTGACGAGCTACGTGCCGGTGATCCGCGAGGGCCGCATGCGCGCGCTCGCCGTCACCTCGGCCGAGCGCGTGCCGACCATGGCGGACGTGCCGACCATGGCGGAGGCGGGCGTGCCCGACTTCGTCGTCACCTCCTGGCAGAGCTTCTTCTTCCCAGCGGGCACGCCGGACGCGCCGATCCAGCGCATGAGCGCCGCGCTGAAGGCGATCAGCGAGGAGGAGGCGATGCGCAGGCGCTTCCTCGACGCCGGCGCCTTCATGGCCTGGTCCACGCCCGAGGAGGCGGCCGCGCGGGCCGAGCGGGAGCGGCCGATGTGGCGCGAGGCGGTGCAGATCTCGGGCGCGCGGGTGGAGTGAGCCATCCCGGTGGGGTGGGGGGGCGCTCGACCCCCTCCACCCAGCCGGGTCAGTCGGCGCGGATGCCCGCCTTCTGGATCACCTCCGCCCAGCGCGCGCGGTCGGCGGCGATGGTGGCGCGGAACTCCTCGGGGCTGCCGACGATGATCTCCATGCCGGACTCGGCCATCCGGTCCTGGAACGATTTCTGCTCGGCGACCTTGCGCAGCGCCTCGTTCCAGCGTGCGAGGATCTCCTGCGGCATGCCGCCCGGTCCGGCGACGCCGAACCAATTGCGGATCTCGAAATTGGGCACGGTCTCCCTGATCAGCGGCAGGCCGGGCAGCAGCGGGCTCGCGCGCGGCGCGCCGAACGCGACCGGGCGCAACCCGCCGCCGCGGATCTGGCCGAGGAACTCGGGCATGTTGCCGAACATCATGTCGGTGCGGCCGGCGACGATGTCGACGATCGCCGGCGCGCCGCCGCGATACGGCACGTGCAGCAGATCGACGCCGGCGAGCTGCTTGAACAGCTCGCCCGAGAGATGCTGGCTGGTGCCGTTGCCCGACGAGGCGTAGGTCAGCTTGCCCGGGTTCTGCTTCGCATAGGCGATGAGTTCGGGGATCGTCCGAAACGGCGCCTGCGGGCTCGCGACCAGGATGTTGTAGACATTCGCGACATTGGCGATCGGCGTGAGGTCGCGATCGACGTCGAACGGCATGCGCAGCCCCGGCATCACCGGCTGCACCGCATGCATCGCCATGATCGCCAGCACCACCGTGTGCCCGTCCGGCGGCGCCTTGGCGACGTAGTCAGCGGCGATCATGCCCGAGGCGCCGGTGCGGTTCTCGACGATCACGCGCTGGCCGAAAATCGGCGTCAGGTGCTCGGCGAGCAGCCGGCTCAAGAGGTCGCAGGTCCCGCCCGCTGGGAAGCCGCAGACGAAGCGGATCTCGCGCTCGGGGAACGCGGCCGCGGCCGGCGCGCTGAGGCCCGCCGCGAGCAGGCCGGCAAGCAGGACGCGTCTGATCATTGTTCTCCTCCCTGATTTCGGTGTTGGGGTCAGACGTAGCCGGGACCCTCGATCGCCGGATGGCCGGCGATGAAGGCCTCATCCACCTCGAGGCCGATGCCGGGCGCGTCGAGCGGCAGCACGGTGCCGTCGGCGCGGATCGACCACGGGGTCGCGACCATGCGGTCGCGGAACAGGTTGTTGCGCGAGATGTCCGCCTCGAAGTAGCCGGCATTGTCGAGCGCGGCGAGCAGATGGATCGAGGCGGCCTGGTTGATCCCGGTCATCGAGCTGTGCGGATGGATCGGCAGCTTCCAGGCGGACGCCATATGGGCGATGCGCATCGTTTCGGTAACGCCGCCGCACTTGGAGAGGTCGGGCTGCAGGATCGTCAGCACGCGGTCCTCGATCAGGCGGTGGAACTCGAAGCGCGTGTAGTGGTTCTCGCCGGCCGCCAGCGGCACATGCGCAAACGCCTTCGCCTCGGCATAGCTGCGATGGTCATGCGCGGGGAACGGCTCCTCGAGCCAGGCGACACCGAGCCGCTGCATCGCCGGCATCGCCGCGCGCGCATCGGCGACCGTGTAGCCGGTGTTCGCGTCCGTCAGGAGCACGAGCTCGTCGCCGAATGCGCGCCGCACCGCCTCGATCCGCGCGATGTCGCGGGCGGGCGTATCGCCGACGCGCAGCTTCACCGCGCGATAGCCCGCCTCGACATGCGGCCGCACCTCGTCGACCAGCCTGGCAGGGTCCTGGTAGCCGAGCGCGACGCCGCCCGCGTAGGCCGGCACCGGCTTCACCGCGCCGCCGAGCAGGCGGCAGAGCGGCATCCCGGCGGCCTTGCCGCGGATGTCCCAGAGCGCCATGTCGATCCCGCTCATCGCCATGGCGGTCGCGGCACCCATGCCGTGGCTGCCGAGCTGGAACTTGTAGATGCGCGCCCACACGCCGACGCAATCGGCCGCGTCCATGCCCTGGATCAGCGCGCGCAGCGTGGTGTTGATCAGATGCGCGATCGCGCCGTGCGCACGGCCGTGATGGCTCTCGCCCCAGCCGATCAGCCCGTCCTCGGTGACGACCTTGACCACCACGGCGTCGCGCTTCACCGCGGTGCCGATGCCGAGCGACACGCGCTCGTTCTCGGGCACCGGAAACGACACCGGCCATGCCTGCACCGCGGCGATCCTCATCCCGGACGCTCCTCCCTCAGGCGGTCTTGAAGCTCGTCAGCACATCGCGGTCGATCTCGATGCCGATGCCCGGCAGATCGGGCACGCGCACGATCCCGTCGCGCTGGAGGATCGGCTCGAAGGCGAGACGGTCGCGCAGCGGGTTGGGCGTCTGCTCGAACTCGAGCATCGGCGGGATCGGCCGCCAGGCCGGCGGCTGGTCGGGCAGGGCGGCGAGGAACTGCACGGTCGCGGCGAGGCCGATCGCGCTGCCCCAGGCGTGCGGGACGCACTCCACGCCATGCGCCGAGGCGAGCGCGGCGATCTTCAGGCATTCGCTGAACCCGCCGGCGGCGCAGAGATCGGGCTGGACGATATCCATCGCCTTGTCGGCGACGATGTCGCGGAAGCCCCAGCGGGTGAACTCGTTCTCGCCGCCCGCGACCGCCATGTCGAGCGCGCGCGTCACCTCGACATAGCCCTTGCGGTCCTCGGGGCTGATCGGCTCCTCGAACCAGAGGATGTCGTGCGGCTCGAGCATCCGGCCGAGCCGGATCGCGTTCGGCACGCTGAAGCAATGGTTGGCGTCCACTGCCAGCAGGATGCCGCCGCCGATCGTCTTGCGCACCGCGGCGACGCGCGCCGCATCCGCCTTCGGGTCGCCGACGCCGATCTTCATCTTGATCGCGCGGAAGCCCTGCGCGGCGTACGCGTTGGCCTCCTCCACCGCCTCCTCGACCAGCCGGTCGGGGTCGATGAAGTAGAGGCCGGTGGCATAGGCGAGCAGCTCGGTGCGATGCGCGCCGCCGATCAGCTTGTGGATCGGCTGGCCGAGCGCGCGGCCGATCACGTCCCACAGCGCGATGTCGATTCCCGAGATCCCGGCGACCGACAGGCCGGTGAGGCCATAATCCTTCACCCGGTTGTAGAGGTCCTCCCAGATCACGCCGACATCGAAAGGATCGCGCCCGATCACGCGCGGGGCGAGCATGGTGTCGACGACGGCCTTCAGCGCCGCGGCCGGGCCGTAGCATTCGCCCCAGCCGATGACGCCGTCATCGGTCTCGATCTCGACGAGACACGAGGCGCGCGTGGTGTAGAGCCAGCCGCGCGCCGAGGTGAACGGCCGCTCGACCTTGCACGATACGACGTGCGTCCGCACCGCCGCGACCTTCACGCTGACGCATCCCCGTTGTCGCCGTCGGGCCATCGCCGCATCGCCGCCCTCCCTGCCGTCGTCGCGTCCCGTCGCGGCCGGACTTCGCCGGCCTTTTCGGCAGCGTGGCATCCGGCGCCCCGGCGGGTCAATCGGGCGGGTGCGGTGCCCGGGAGGTTCGGGCCTCCACCAGCATCCGCCGGACGGCCGGCGCATTCGCGCCCTCCGTGAGGCCGATGTCGGGTCGCGGACGCAGCTCGGGGCACGCCATCATCGGCCGGACCCTGCCGGGGAAGCGCATCTCTCCCGTGTCCGCCGGCCGGCGATCGTGTTGCCGTTGTGTCAGCCTGGCGCAATTGTCGTTTGGCGCGCAGGATCGCCTTGAACCCTGCCCGCGCCCCGGCTACACGGCATTCCTGAACAGGAACGGAACGATGCCGGACAAGCCCAGAGTGATCGTCGTCGACGACGAACCCGATCTGCGCGAGGCGGTCTCCGATTATCTCAGCCAGCACGGCTTCGCGGTCCGCGCAGTGGGTGACGGCCCGGCGTTCCGTGCCGCGCTCGGCGAGAGCCCGCCCGACATCGCGCTGCTCGACATCAGCCTGCCGGGTGAGGACGGATTGTCGCTCGCGCGGTTCCTGCGCGGCGCGCATGGCCAGACCGTCGGCATCATCATGGTCACCGCGGCCGGCGAGGTGGTGGACCGCGTCGTCGGCCTCGAGATCGGCGCTGATGACTACGTCGCCAAGCCGTTCGATCTGCGCGAGCTGCTCGCGCGCGTCCGCGCGACCTATCGCAAGGTCGAGGCGGCGCGGGCGGCGGTGACATTGCCGGCCAAGCCCGCGGAACGCATCCCCCTCGGTCCCCTCACGGTCGATGTCGCGGCGCGCAAGGTGCTCGATGAGGCGGGCGCGGCGATCGACCTGACCGCCATGGAGTTCGACCTCGTGCTCGCCTTCGCCGAGCGGCCGGGACGCGTGCTGACGCGCGCCCAGCTGCTCGACATCGCCCACCCCGGCGGCAGCGATCCGTTCGACCGCTCGATCGACGTGCGCATCACGCGTCTGCGCCGCAAGATCGAGCGCAACGCAGCCGCGCCGACGCTGATCCGCACCGTGCGGGGCGCCGGCTACGTCTACGATGGCTGAGCACGACACTGCGGCGGCGCCTGCGCTGCCGGAGATGAACGAGACGCTGTTCCGCAGCGTGCTCGACCGGACCCTGGCCCGCATCGCCTTCCTCGACCGCGACCGGATCCATCGCTACGTCAATCCCGAGTATGCTTCGTTCATCGGCCTGCCGATCGAGGCGATCGTCGGCCGTTCCGTCACCGAGGTGCTCGGCGCGACGGCGGCTGCGCAGCTCGGGGTGCTGAGCGACCGTGCGCTTGCCGGCGAGACGGTGCGCTGGCTCGGCTGGCTCAGCTATCCGGGCGAGCGGCGCCGCTATGTCGAGCGCGTCTATCATCCGGTGCCCGGACCGGACGGGGCGATCTGCGGCTACTTCACGATCGTCCGCGACTTCACCGACCTGAAGCGCCGCGAGGAGGAGCTCGCCCGCCGCACCACCCAGCTCGAGGCGATCCTCGGCCACATCGCCGAGGGCGTGAACATCGTCGATGCCGAAGGGCGCGTCGTGCTCGCGAACGAGGGATTCCTCAGGATGTACGGCTACCCGGCCGAGCTTGGCGTGCCGGGCACGAAGCTCGCCGAGTACGTGCGCCACCGGCTGGCTCATGGCGCGTATTACGCGCACGAGGACCCGGCCGTCGATCGCGAGGCGCTGATCGCGCGTCGCGTCGCGGCACTGATGTCGACCGGGAACGAGACGGTCGAGGAACATCGCCCGGATGGCCGGACCTTCGAGGTGCGCCGCCGCCGCCTGCCGGATGGCGGGCTGCTCTCGACCTACACCGACGTGACGGCGGTGCGCGAGGCCGAGCGCGAGGTGCGCACGCAGCGCGAGGCGATGCGCCAGTCGGAGCGGCTCTCCGCGCTCGGCTCGCTGCTGGCGGGCGTCGCGCACGAGCTGAACAATCCGCTCTCGATCGTGGTCGCCCATGCGACGCTGCTTGAGGACATGGCGGGCTCCGACCCGTCGCTCGCCGCACGGACGCAGAAGATCCGCAATGCGGCCGACCGCTGCGCGCGGATCGTGCAGACCTTCCTCGGTCTTGCCCGGCGCCGCCCGCCCGAGCGCAAGCCGCTGCGCATCGTCGAGGTGGTCGATGCCGCCTTCGACCTGGTGGGCTACACGCTGCGCAGCGCTGGCGTGAAGGTGACGCGGGACCTGCCCGCGGACCTGCCGGCGATCTCGGCCGACACCGACCAATTGGTGCAGGTGATGATCAACCTGCTGACCAACGCGCATCAGGCGCTGATGACGCGCGAACACCCGCGGCAGTTGGCGATCAGCGCGCGCGCGACCGAGGATGGCGGCATCGTCCTGGCCGTTGCCGACAATGGTCCCGGTGTCCCGGCGGAGGTGCGCGAGCGCGTCTTTGATCCGTTCTTCACGACCAAGCCGGAGGGCGTCGGCACCGGGGTCGGCCTCTCGCTCTGCCGTGGCATCGTCACCGCGCATGGCGGCGCGATCACGCTCGAGGAGACGCCGGGCGGCGGCGCGACGATCCGGATCGTGCTGCCGCCAGGGCGCCCCGCGGCCGAGGGGGCAGCGGAGGATGCCGAGCGGCCCCCGCTCGTGACGCGCCGGCTGCGCCGCGCGCTTGTCGTCGACGACGAGCCCGAGGTCGGCGCCGTGCTCGCCGAGATCCTGCGCGCCGACGGCATGCTGGTCGAGACCGCGTCGGACGGCGCCGGCGCGCAGACGATGCTGGCCGAGCGTGAGGTCGATCTGATCCTGACCGATCTGCGGATGCCCGGTGTGGACGGCATGGCGCTGCACCGCTGGCTGGCTGAGACGCGGCCGGAGCTCGCGCGGCGCGTGGTGTTCGTCACCGGCGATCGGATCAGCACGGCGATCGACATCGCGCTGCGCGAGACCGGCCTGCCGGTGCTGGCCAAGCCCTTCACGCCGGCCGATGTCCGGCGCGTGGTGCGCGCGGTGGGGGGCGAAGGCTGAGCGCCGTCAGGCGGCGGTCTTCCACATCCGCCGATAGCGCAGGTCGACGCCGTCGAGCGCGGCGACCGCCATCTCGTTCGCGACATAGCCGAGCCGCTGGTAGAAGCCGACTGCATTCAGCGCGGCCGGAACGAGAATCCGCCGCCGTCCGGCCGCCGCGACCGCCGTCTCGACCGCACGGACCAACTGGGCGCCGAGACCGCGGCCCTGTGTTTCGCGTTGATGTCGGCGAGGGCGGGTTTCGATTGCTGACGTGTCGGCGGCGCGGCCGATCACGATCGCGCGGGCGATCCGCCCGGCGGCATGCTGCGGGCGATCCGCCCGGTCCAGCGCCCGATCCTCGCCACGTTCAGGCGGCAGACCCTGCGCCGATGTCGCATCGCCGGCCCGCCTATCTCGCGCTCGTGCTCGTCTGCTGCGCCCTGCCGCTGGCACTGCTCTGGCGCGCGCTCGGCGCCGGCGGCTGGACCGTGGCCGAGGCGCTGCTCTGGCTGCTCGCAGCCTGCGTCAGCCCCTGGATCGCGACGCTCGGCGCCTCGGCGGTCGTCGGGTTCGCGGTGCTGATGGCGGGGCGCGATCCGCTGCGCGTGGTCTGGCCCGACGCACGGCTCGATCCGGATGTGCCGCTGACGCTGCGCACCGCCATCCTCGTCTGTATCCGCAACGAGGACACCGCAGGCGTGCTCGCGCGTCTCGCCCCGCTGCTCGCCGCCCTCGATGCGCGCGGCGTGGGCGACCGCTTCGCCGTGTTCGTGCTGTCCGACACGCAGGACCCGGATCTCGCGGCGACGGAGGCAGAGGCGGTCGAGGCGTTCCGGGCTGCCCTCGCGCACCCCGAGCGGCTGCACTACCGCCGGCGCGAGGCCAACGAGGGCTTCAAGGCCGGCAACGTGATGGAATTCGTGCGGCACCGCAGCGCGGGCTTC
>CAZHMM010000151.1:0-9447 GCA_964533585.1 uncultured Elioraea sp. | reverse complement strand
TAGCCCGCTGACGATCGCGCCGAGTGCGGCCATCAGCTTGCGCCGCTGCACCGACATGAAGGTGCCGGCGAACAGCACGCGGGCGGAGGCATCGATCCGGAAGAGGTGGACGTAGAAGCGCCGCGCCACCTCGTCGGCCATCGGCGGGACGGACCGGAAACTCTGCTCGACCAGCGCGATCTGACGATCGGTGAGCATGCGGCACTCCCGGGCGTGCGACGAAACCGTATCTCGGTCGGCGCGGCCGGGCTACAGCCAGCGCCGCACGCGCGCCCTGTAGTCGCGATAGGGCTGACCGAAGCGCGCCTCGAGATACGGCTCCTCGCGCGCGATCACGAGCCGATCCATGACAATCAGTACCGGCACCAGCAGCACCAATGCCCAAGGATTGGCGAGCGCCAGCGCGAGCCCCGCATAGACGGCGCTGACGCCGAGATACATCGGGTTGCGGCTGATCGCGTAGGGGCCGCGCATGACGAGCCGCCGCGCGGCCTGCCAGGTCGGGATGCCGGTGCCGGCGCGGTGGAACAGCCAGGCCGCCCAGCCGGCGAAGCAGAGCCCGAACACCAGCAGCATCGAGGCGGCGCCGTGCCGCAGCCCGTCCGGCCAGGCGATCCACGGCCCGAGCGGCGCCAGCCACTCCAGCGCGACCGCCAGCAGGAACGCCCCGCCATAGAGCACCGGCGGGTGCACCGCGACGGGCGGCGGATCGTCGCTCACGCCGCGTCGGCCTGCGGCAGCACCATCCAGCCGGGGACCTCCGGGCGCAGCGTCGCCAAGCCGCAGGCGAGAGGGTCGCCCGCGCGGATCGCCTCGACCCGCAGGATCGCGAGCGCCCGATCCCCGCGCCCCGAGCGGATCGTGCCGAGCTCGGCGCCGTCGCGCGTGACCGGTGTGCCGGGCGCGGGCAGGGGGCCGTCCACCGCCACCGGCACCAGCCGCCGCTTCACCAGCCCGCGGTACTTGGTGCGCGCGGTGAGCTCCTGGCCCATGTAGCAGCCCTTGGTCCAGCAGACGCCGTGCAGCTCGTCGAACCCGGCCTCGAGCAGGACGGTGCGGCCGCTTTCAAGGTCGCGCGAGCCGTCCGGCAGGCCGAGGCGCAGGCGGTGGCGGTCGTACGCGGCCGCATCCGTATCGCCGGCGACGCTGCCGGCCGGGCGCAGCGCGCGCCATCCGGCCTCGGCCAGCCGCGGGTCGCGCCCGCCCAGACCCCCGGGCGCCGGCGAATCCCAGACTGCGACCACGTCCCAGCCGCTCTCCTCGGCGACCGTGACCTTCGCGCGCAGGCGGTAGCGCGAGAGGTGCTGCACCAGGAACGCCGCCTGGGCGCGCTCGCCGTCGAGCAGCAGCCGCTCACCGTCGCGGAGGATGAAGAAGTCGGCCAGCCACTTGCCCTGCGGCGTCAGCAGCGCCGCCCAGACCGGCCCCTTGGTCGCGAGTGCGACGTCGTTCGAGACCAGTCCCTGTAGGAAAGGCACGGCATCGGCACCGGCGACGGCGATCACGGTTCGGTCGGGCAGGACAGCGCAGGGCATGGCTGCGACATGGGCGAGCAGGGGGCCTCGCGCAATGCCCGGGCGCCTGTGCTACACGGCGGCCGCCATGCGCATCCTGTTCGTCACCGCCACCCGGATCGGGGATGCGGTGCTGTCCACCGGCCTGCTCGACCATCTGATCCGCGCCCATCCGGGCGCGCGCGTGACCGTCGCCTGCGGCCCGGCCGCGGTCGGGCTGTTCGCGCACGTGCCGGGGCTCGATCGCGTGATCGCGATGGAAAAGCGCGACTTCCGCGGCCATTGGTGGTCGCTCTGGGCGGCGTCGGTGCGCACGCGCTGGGACCTCGTGGTGGACCTGCGCGGCTCGGCGCTGGCGTGGCTGGTGCGCGCGCGGTGTCGCGCGGTGATGCGCGGCGGGCGGCGGCCGGGGCATCGGCTGGCGCAGCTCGGCGCGGTGCTGGGGCTCGATCCGCCGCCGCTGCCCGTGGTCTGGACCGCCGCGGCGGATCACGCGCGCGCGTCCATGCTGCTGCCGCCGGGCCCGCCCGTGATCGGGCTCGGGCCGACCGCGAACTGGCCCGGCAAGGTCTGGGCGCCCGAGCGGTTCGTCGCGCTGTTTGACCGGCTCGCCGGCGCGGGCGGCGCACTGCCCGGCGCGCGCGTCGCCGTGTTCGCGGGGCCCGGTCAGGCGGAGGCCGCGATGGCGGCCCCCGTGCTCGCCGCGCTGCCGCGCGGGCGCATGATCGACCTCGCCGGCCGGCTCACGCTGACCGAGGCGGCGGCCGCGCTCGCGCGCTGTGCCCTTTATGTCGGCAACGATTCCGGGCTGATGCATCTCGCCGCCGCCGCCGGCACGCCCACCGTCGGGCTGTTCGGGCCGAGCCCGCCCGAGGAGTACGCGCCCTGCGGCCCGCACACGGCGGTCGCGCGCACGCGCGTGCCGATGGCCGAGCTGATCGCGGCGCCGGACTACGACCACCGCACCACCGGCAGCCTGATGGGCTCGCTGCCGGTCGAGGACGTGGTTGAGGCGGCCTCGGCCCTGCTCGCGCGCCTCGCCCCGGAAGCGGCGCAGTGACGCCACCGCGCCTCTCGGCGCTGGTGGTCGCGCGCAACGAGGAGGCGCGGCTGGCGGCGTGCCTCGACACGCTGCGCTTCGCCGACGAGCTGATCGTCGTGCTGGACCGCTCGACCGACCGCTCGGGCGAGATCGCGCGCGCGGCCGGGGCGCACGTCATCGAGGGGGCGTGGGCGCTCGAAGGCGGGCGGCGCAATGCCGGGCTCGACGCCTGCGCCGGCGACTGGGTCCTCGAGGTGGACGCCGACGAGCACATCCCCGCAGCGCTGGCCGACGAGATCCGCAGCGTGATTGCGACCTCGCCGCATGGCTGGCACGAGATCCCGGTGGACAACTTCATCGGCACGCGCCTCGTGCGGCACGGCTGGGGCGGATCGTTCGGCACCTCCGCCGTTCCGCGGCTCTCGCGCAAGGGTGCGAAGCGCTGGGGCATGCAGCGCGTCCATCCGTCGCTGACATGGGTCGGCACCAAGGGCCCGCGCCTCGCGCACGCGATCCAGCACTACGTCGATCGCGACATCTCCGACGTGCTGCGCCGGCTCGACCGCTACAGCTCGGCCAAGGCGTCCGACCTGCTTGCCGCGGGCGAGATCGGCACGCTGCCCGGCAATCTGCGGCGGCTCGTCTCGCGCTTCCTCAAATGCTTCGTCTCGCGCAAGGGCTACCGCGAGGGCGGCTGGGGATTGCTGATCGCGATGTGCGCCGGGCTCTACCCGCTGCTCGCGCATCTGAAGGCCCGGCTCGAGCCCGAGCGGCACCGGCCGGACGCATCATGACGCGCGCGGCGATGATCATGGCGGGCGCGCATCATGGCGGGGCCGAGACGTTCTTCGTCCGGCTCTGCGTCGCGCTCGCCGGCGCGGGCGAGGAGGTGCTCGCGGTGATTCGGCGCGACGCCGAGCGGTCGGCCACGCTGCGCCGCGCCGGGCTCGATCCGGTGCAGCTCGGTTTCGGCGGTCCGCTCGACCTGTTGACGCGCCCGCGGCTTCGGCGCGCGCTCGCCCGTTTCGCCCCGCGCGTGGCGATGGCGTGGATGAACCGGGCCGCGCGCTTCACCCCGCCCGGACCGTGGGTGCGGGTGGGCCGGCTCGGCGGCTACTACGATCTCCGCTACTACGCCGGCTTCGATCATCTGGTTGGCAACACGCGCGGCATCGTCGAGTGGATCGCGCGCCAGGGCTGGCCGCGCGCGCGGGTGCACCATCTGCCGAATTTCGCGCCCGATCTCGCCGGTGCCGCGCCTGCCGACCGCACGTCGCTCGGCGTGCCGGCGGACGCGTTCTTCGTGCTGAGCATGGGAAGGCTGCATCCGAACAAGGGCTTCGACGTGCTGATCGAGGCGCTGGAGCATCTGCCGGATGTCGTCGTCGCCATTGCCGGCGAGGGCGAGCAGCGCGCCGCGCTGACGGCGCTCGCGCAGCGGCGCGGCGTGGGCGCGCGGCTCCGTTTCCTCGGTTGGCGCGACGACCAGGCTGCACTGCTCGCCGCCTGTGATCTGTTCGTCTGCCCCTCGCGCCACGAGCCGCTCGGCAATGTCGTGCTGGAGGCGTGGTCGGCCGCGCGGCCGGTGGTCGCCGCGTCCTCGACCGGCCCGGCCGAACTGATCGCGCATGGCACGACGGGCCTGCTCGTGCCGGTCGAGGATGCGCGCGCCCTCGCCGACGCGATCGCCGCGCTGCGTGACCACCCGGCCCGCGCGCGTGCGCTCGCCGAGGCCGGGCGCGCGACGTTCCGGCGCGAGCATGCCGAAACCCCGGTGCTCGCGCGCTGGCGCGGCTTCCTCGCCGAGGTCGCACGCTGATGTGCGGCATCGCCGGCATCGCGCTCCGCCATGGCGAGGCGGCACCCCCTGAGGTGCTTGCCGGCTTCGACGCCGCGCTCGCGCATCGCGGACCCGATGGCGGCGGGCAGACCGTCGCGGCGGGTGCGGCGCTGGTGCATCGCCGGCTCGCGATCATCGACATCGAGGGCGGCGACCAGCCGCTGTTCGAGCCGGGCGGGGCGGCGCTGATCGCCAATGGCGAGCTCTACTCCTATCGCGAACTGCGCCGCGACCTGCTTGCCGATGTGGCTTTCGCCACCGGCAGCGACTGCGAGCCCGCGTTGCATCTCTATCGCCGCGAGGGGCTCGGCTTCGCCGATCGCCTGCGCGGCATGTGGGCGATCGCGATCCACGACCGTGCGGCGCGGCGCGTGGTGCTGTCGCGCGATCCGTTCGGCATCAAGCCGCTCTACATTGCCGAGACCAGACAGGGCCTCGCCTTCGCTTCCGAACCGCGCGCGCTGCTCGACGCCGGGCTCGTGCCGCGCGGCATCGATCCGCGCGCGCGCGACGAACTGCTGGAGCTGCAATTCACCACCGGCGCCGAGACGATCTTTCCCGGCATCCGCCGCGTGCTGCCGGGCGAGACGATCGCGATCGAGGACGGTCGCATCGTCGAGCGCCGCCGCCGCGCCGCGCTGCCGGAGGGCGAGCCCGAGACGATCGGTGACGAGGCGGCGATCGCCCGGCTGGATGCCGTGCTGACCGAGAGCGTGGATCTGCATCAGCGCAGCGACGTGCCCTATGGGCTCTTCCTGTCCGGCGGCATCGACAGCGCTGCGGTGCTGGCGCTGATGCGTCGGCTGAACGACCGCCCGGTGCTGGCCTTCACCGCAGGCTTTGACGACCCGTCCGCCGCCGACGAGCGCGCCTCCGCCCGCGCGGCCGCGCGCGCCGCCGGGGCGTCGCACGAGGAGATCACGGTCACCGAACGCGACTTCTGGACGCATCTGCCGGAGATCGCCGCCGCCATGGACGACCCGGCCGCCGATTACGCGATCGTGCCGACCTGGCTGCTCGCGCGGCGCGCGCGGCAGGACGTGACGGTGGTGCTCGCGGGCGAAGGCGGCGACGAGATCTTCGGCGGCTATGGCCGCTACCGTGCGGCCATGCGGCCCTGGTGGCGCGGCGGCAAAGTGATGCGCGCGCGCGGCATCCTCGAGCGGCTCGGGTTGCGCCGGCACGCCACCTCCGCCTGGCGCGACGGCATGGAGGCGGCGGCCGCGGCTGCCGCCTCGCCTGGGCGCACGCGGCTGATGGTCGCGCAGGCAACCGACATGGTGGACTGGCTGCCGAACGATCTGCTGACGAAACTCGACCGCTGCCTGATGGCGCATGGCGTCGAGGGCCGCACGCCGTTCCTCGACCCCATGGTCGCGGCCGCCGTGTTCCGCCTGCCCGACGGGCTGAAGGTGCGGGGCGGCCTCGGCAAGTGGGTGCTGCGCGCCTGGCTCGATCGCCATTTGCCCGAGGCGCGCGCCTTCGCCCGCAAGCAGGGCTTCACGGTGCCCGTCGGCGCCTGGATCGCGCGCCAGGGCGAGCGGCTCGGCCGGCTGGTCGCGGGCGACCCTGCGGTGGCCGAGCTCTGCCCGCCGGATGCTGTGGCGGCCCTCTACCGCAAGCCCGGCAAGCACGAAGGCTTCGCCGCCTGGACGCTGCTGTTCTACGCGCTCTGGCACCGCGCGCATGTGCGCGGGCTTGCGCCTGCCGGCGACGTGTTCGACACCCTCGCCGCACGCGGCTGACAAGGAGGCGTTTGATGGACATCGTGGTGCTGCCCGGCGACGGGATCGGGCCGGAGATCACCGAGGCGACGCTTGCGGTGCTACGCGCCGCCGATGCGCGGTTCGCGCTCGGCCTGACGTTCGAGACGCACGAGGTCGGGCTCGCGACGCTGAAGACGCATGGCACCACGCTGCCGGAGGACGTGTTCGCGCGCGCCATGGCGGCCGCCGGCACCATCCTCGGCCCCTGCGCGAGCTTCGAGTATCCGCCGCGCGAGCAGGGTGGCATCAACCTCTCGGCGGCTTTCCGCACGCGTGGCGATCTCTATGCCAATATCCGCCCCGCCCGCTCGCGCGCCGGCCTGCCCCACTGGGGCCGCACGCCCATGGACCTCGTGATCGCGCGCGAGAACACGGAAGGGTTCTATGCCGACCGCTCGATGTACCAGGGCTCGGGCGAGTTCATGCCGACCGCGGACATGGCGCTGTCGGTGCGCAAGATCACCGAGCGCGCGTGCATGCGGATCGCGCGCAGCGCCTTCGAGATCGCGCGCGGGCGGCGGAAGAAGGTCACTGCCGTGCACAAGGCGAACGTGATGAAGGTGACCGACGGGCTGTTCCTCCGTTCGGTGTGCAAGGTCGCCGAGGACTTCCCCGACGTGACGCTCGATGACGCGATCGTCGATGCCGCCGCCGCCCTGCTGGTGCGCGATGCCGCGCGGTTCGACGTGATCGTCACCACCAACATGTTCGGCGACATCCTCTCCGATCTCGCGACCGAGCTCTCGGGCAGCCTCGGCCTCGGCGCCTCGATCAATGCCGGCGACACCACGGCACTCGCCCAGGCGCAGCACGGCTCGGCGCCCGACATTGCCGGCAAGGGGATCGCCAATCCGTCCTCGCTGATCCTCTCCTCGGCGATGCTGCTCGACTGGCTCGGCACGCGGCATGGCGTGACGGCGCTGAACGAGGCGGCGGCCGCGATCGAGCGCGCGGTCGATGCGGTGCTGGCTGTGCCGGAGCAGCGCACCCGCGATCTCGGCGGCACGGCCGGCACATCAGCCTTCGCCGCTTCGGTGGCCGAGGCGCTGGCGCGCGGCTGAGGAGGAACGAACGATGCCCGCACCGCATTACGACCTGATCATCCGCGGCGGCGTCGCGGTGCTGCCCTGGGGCGAGGAGGCGACCGATATCGGCGTGCGCAACGGGCGCATCGCCGCACTCGGCGTGCCGGCCTCGGCCGAGGCGGATGCGGAGATCGACGCGCGCGGCCTGCACGTCCTGCCTGGGCTGATCGATGCGCATGTGCACCTGCGCGAGCCTGGCGCCGAGCAGGTCGAGACCATCGCCACCGGCACGAAGGCGGCCGCGCTCGGCGGGCTGGTCGCGGTGTTCGACATGCCGAACACGAAGCCCGCGATCACGGATGCGGAGCGGCTGGCCTGGAAGCGGGACCACATCCACGGCCGCGCCTTCGTCGACATGGGGCTCTATGTCGGTGCGACCAAGACGAATATCGGCACGCTCGCCGATCTGGAGCTTGAGCCCGGCGTGTGCGCGGTCAAGGTGTTCGCCGGCTCCTCTACGGGTGACCTGCTGGTGGAGGATGACGCCTCGCTGGAGGCGGTGATGCGCAACGGATCGCGGCGCATCGCCTATCACAGCGAGGACGAGTATCGGCTGCGCGAGCGCGCGCCGATGTTCAAGGAGGGCGACCCGCATATCCGCCACATGGAGTGGCGCGATGTCGAGGCGGCGTTCCTGGGCACGCGGCGGCTGATGGCGCTCGCGCGCAAGACCGGGCGGCGCGCGCATATCCTGCACGTCTCGACCGCGGAGGAACTCGACTACCTGAAGGACTTCCGCGACGTCGCGACCGTCGAGGTGCTGATGAACCATCTCACGCAGATGGCCCCCGACGTCTATGAGCGGCTGAAGGGCTTCGGCGTGATGAACCCGCCGATCCGCGACCGGCGCCACTACGAGGCGTCCTGGGCCGCCGTGCGCGACGGCACGGTGGATGTGGTGGGCTCGGACCACGCGCCGCACGCGGCCGATCTCAAGCGTCTGCCCTGGCCGAAATGCCCGGCCGGGCTCACCGGCGTGCAGACGATCGTGCCGGTGATGCTCGATCACGTGAACGCCGGCCGGCTCTCGCTGTCGCGGCTCGCCGACCTGATGTGCGCGGGCCCGGCGCGCGTCTATGGCGTGGTCGGCAAGGGACGGATCGCGGCGGGCTACGACGCCGACTTCACGCTCGTGGACATGAAGCGCAAGCGCACCATCACCAATGACTGGATCGTGTCGCCCTGTGGCTGGACGCCGTTCGACGGGATGGCGGTGACCGGCTGGCCCACGATGGCCGTGCTGCGCGGCCGGACGATCATGCGCGAGGACGAGTTGCTCGGCGAGCCTGCGGGCGTGCTCGTGCGCTTCGGCGACACGCTGATGCGCGCGGCCGATGCGTGATCAGACCAGCATCTCGACACAGACCGGAACGTGGTCGGAGGCGAGCGGCCAGTCGCGCGCGTCCTTGAGGATCTGCCCCGACTTCAGTGTGCCCGCCATGTCGGGCGTGACCCAGATGTGGTCGAGCCGCCGGCCGCGATCCGACAGGCGCCAGTCGCGGTTGCGGTACGACCACCACGAATAGAGCTTCTGCGGCGGCGGCACGAAATGGCGCATCGTGTCGATCCACCCCTCGGCCGTGCCCTGCCACTTGCCGAGCAGGTCGGTCTCCACCGGCGTGTGCGACACCACGTCGAGCAGTTGGCGATGGCTCCAGACATCGTCGGGCAGGGGCGCGATGTTGAGGTCGCCGCAGATGATCTGGCGTCCGCCCTTGGCGGCGCCGTTGCCGAACCAGTGCGTCGCCTCGGAGACGAAATCGAGCTTGTGGCGGAACTTCGGATTCGCCTCCGGGTCCGCAACATCGCCGCCCGCCGGGACATAGAAGTTGTGCAGCCGCACCGGCGCACCGGGGATGTCGAGATCGACCGCGAGATGGCGGCAGTCGCCCTTGCCGCACCAGTTCGGCGTATCGGCCACACGGGCGAGCGGGATCTTCGAGAGGATCGCCACCCCGTTGTAGCCCTTCTCGCCCCTGATCACGATGTGGCGGTAGCCCGTTGCGCGCACCTCGCGCAGCGGGAACTCGGCATCGGTGACCTTGGTCTCCTGCAGGCAGATCACGTCCGGCTCAAGCGCGACCGCGAGGTCGGCGAGCCTGGCGAGGCGGAGACGGACGGAGTTGATGTTCCAGGTGACGAGACGGAGGCGCTTGGGACGTCGGGCCATGTCGGTTCGGGGATCGGGACGGCGGAATCG
>CAZHMM010000150.1:0-9489 GCA_964533585.1 uncultured Elioraea sp. | reverse complement strand
CGCTCAAGATCTACGCGGAGCGCGACATCGTCGCGCATGTGAGGCGGGTCTCGCCGGTGTTCCTCGGGGCACTCGAGGAGGCGCGGGCGCATCCGCTGGTGGGCGACGTGCGCGGCGTCGGCCTGATCGCCGGCGTCGAGGTGGTGGCCGACAAGCGCACGCGCGAGCCGTTCCCGGCGGCGCTGAAGGCGGGGCTCGCGGTGCAGAAGGGCTGCGAGGATGAGGGGCTGATCGTGCGCGCGATCGGCGACCGCATCGCCTTCACCCCGCCGCTGATCATCTCCGAGGACGAGGCGCGCGAGATCGGCGCGCGGCTACGGCGCGGGCTCGACCGGGCGATGCCATCGCTGCGGCCGGCGCTGGCCGCCGAGTGAGCGCGCTCGCGGGCAAGGTCGCACTCGTCACCGGGGCGGGGAAGAATATCGGCCGGGCGATCGCGCTGGCGCTCGCCCGTGACGGCGCGGCGGTGGTGGTGAACGGCCGGTCGGACCGCGCGGCGATCGAGGCGGTGGCCGGCGAGATTACCGCGGCGGGCGGCAGGGCCATGCCGCATCTCGCCGACGTCTCCGACCCCGACGCGGTCGCGGCGATGGCGCGCGAGGTCGCCGCCACGCTCGGCGGGATCGACATCCTCGTTTCGAACGCGGGGCTCCGCCGCCAGACGCCATTCGTCGAGATGTCCTACGCCGAGTGGCGCGAGATCCTGTCGGTGGCGCTCGACGGCGCGTTCCTGCTCGCGCGCGCATTCGTGCCGCAGATGATCGCGCGCGGTGGTGGTGCGATCGTCGCGCTCTCGGGCATCTCGCACCATGTCGGCACGCCGAACCGCGCGCATGTCTCGGCCTCGAAGGCCGGGCTTGAGGGGCTGATCCGCTCGCTCGCGGTCGAACTCGCGCCGCACGCCATCCGCTGCAACTGCGTCGCGCCCGGCATGATCGATACCGTGCGCGGCGCCTCTGCGGGAGCCTCACCGGGCATGACGGGCGGCGTGCCGCTCGGGCGCAAGGGCACGGTGGAGGAGATCGCATCCGTGGTGCGCCTGCTCGCCAGCCCCGAGGGCGGCTACATCACCGGCCAGACCGTGCACGTGAACGGCGGCGCGTTGCTGACCTGAGCGGTCAGGCGAAGCGCGCCGGGTCGCAGCGCCGCGCCGCCTCGGCGAGCGCCGGGGCCCGCCCCAGCGCGATCTCGGCGGCAAGCCGCGCGGCCGCCGGCGCGGTCTGGATGCCGTAGCCGCCCTGGCCGACCATCCAGAGGAACCCCTCCGCACCCGGCGCCCAGCCGATCGCGAGCGACCGGTCCGGCGTGAAGGTGCGCAGGCCCGCCCAGCGATGCTCGATCCGGCTCACCGGCAGAGCGAGGGCCGCCTGCGCGCGATCGATCGCGAGCGCGAGGTCAAGCTCGTCCGGCTGCACATCACAGGGCGGCATCGGCGTCTCGTCCGCCGGGCTCAACATGAGCTTCCGCCGCGCCTCAGGCCGCGCGTACCAGGTGTGATCGGCGTCGCCGAGCAGCGGCCACGCGGCGGGGTCGTGCCCGGACGGCGCATCGACCAGCAGCGCGGTGCGGCGCATCGGCGTCAGGCCGAGCGGTGCGATCCCGGCCAACCGCGCGACCTCATCGCCCCAGGCGCCCGCCGCGTTGACGACGACCGGCGCGGCGAAGGCACCCGCCTTCGTCGTCACCCGCCACACGCCGTCGCGCCGCGCGATCGCGGTCGCACGCGCGTCGGTCGCGATCGTGCCGCCCCGCGCGCGCACCATCCGGAGATAGCCGTGGTGCAGCGCGTGCACGTCGATGTCGAAGGCGTCCTCCTCGATCGCGGCCGCGACCGCGTAGTCGTGCCGCAGGATCGGCACCATCGCGCACGCATCCTCGACCGCGATCGGCCTGAGCCCCTCGCCCTCGGCGATCATCTGGTCGAGATGCGCGCGCTGATCCTCGGGTGCCAGGAACAGCACCGCCCGGCGATGGGTGAGCGGGTGCTCGGCGAAGCCCGGCGGCGGCGCCTCGAACAGCGCACGCGAGGCACCGGTCAGCACGCGCACATCGGCCGGGCCGTAGTTCAGGATCCAAAGGGCGGCGGAGCGGCCGGTGCTGTGGAAGCCAGGCTGGCTCTCGGCCTCCAGCAGCACGACGCGCCGCCCGGCCGCGGCAAGCTCCGCGGCGGTGGCTGCCCCGGCGATGTCGGCGCCGATGACGAGGATGTCGGTCTGATGCATGGGCCGAGGCTAGACGATCCCGGGCGCGGGCGCGCGCCCCGTCCGGCGCGGGGCTGACCGGCGGCGCGATCGTGCCATCTCAGCCGCGTCCCATGGCATAGAACGCGTCGTTCGGGCGCAGATCGGCAACGTTCGCCAGGCGGTTCGACATGCCGAAGAAGGCGGCGATCGCGGCGATGTCCCAGATCGCCGCGTCGTCGAAGCCGGCCGTGCGCAGTTCAGCGTGATCGCCCTCGTCCACCTCGTTCGCGCGCTCGGTCACCTTCAGCGCGAAGGCGAGCATCGCCTTCTGCCGCTGCGTGATGTCGGCCTTGCGCCAGTTCGCGGCGATCTGGTCGGCGAGCAGCGGGTTCTTGGCGCGCACGCGCAGGATCGCGCCATGCGCCACCACGCAGTACTGGCACTGGTTGCGCGAAGAGACTGCGACCACGATCATCTCGCGCTCGGCCTTGGTCAGGCCCGCGTCCTTGTCCATCAGCGCGTCGTGATAGGCCATGAAGGCGCGGAACTCGGCCGGCCGGTGCGCGAGCATCAGGAACACGTTCGGGATGAAGCCCGACCGCTCCTGCACGGCGAGGATGCGGGTACGGATGTCCTCGGGCAGCTCGGCAAGGTCCGGGATCGGCGTGCGGGCGATCGGCTGGCTCATGGCGGCGACGCTCACGCCGCGCGCAGCGCGCGCGTCGCCGCGAGATCGTCCTCGAGGAAGGCGCGCAGCAGCGCCTCCAGGCTCTCATGCGCGCGGAAACCGAGGGCGCGCGCCCGCCCATCATCGAAACGCGCGGGCCAGGTGCCGACGATGTCGGCGACCTCGCGGTCCTCGACCCGCTTGACGCGCCGCACCGCGTCGGCGCCGCCGACCGCGCGCAGCACCGCCAGCATCTCGCCGACGCTGACCGTGAGCCCGGGCGGATTGACGCCGCGATCCAGCCCGAGCGAGGCGCCGTCCAGCGCGCAGGCGTGCGAGAGCCAGTCGGTCGCGGCGCGCGGCGAGGCGATCCAGAGCGCGAACTCCTCAGGCACGGGCAGGCTCGCCTGCTCGCCCAGGAAGGGCTCGCGCAGGATCGAACTCGCGAAGGACGAGGCGGCGCGGTTCGGCCGGCCGGGCCGCACCACCACGGTGGGCAGGCGGAGTGCGACGCCGTCGACGAAGCCCTTGCGGCTGTAGTCGTGGATCAGCAGCTCGCCCGCGGCCTTCTGCGCGCCGTAGGAGTTGCCGGGAACGGGCCGCGTCTCGTCCCGGATCACGGCCGCCTGCCCGCCCGAGAAGGTCGCGACCGACGAGGTGAACACCACGCGCGGACGTGACCCGGCGGCACGGCAGGCTTCCAGCAGCGCACGCGTGCCGTCCAGATTGACGCGCCAGCCGAGGTCGAAATCGGCCTCCGCCTGCGCCGAAACGATCGCCGCGAGATGCACCACCACGCCCGTCTCGCGCGAGACGATGCCCGCGACCACCGCCGGATCGGCGACGTCGCCGGATACGCAGCGCACCGGGAACGGCGCGGCCGGCGCTTCGGCCGCGACGACGTCGAACAGCGTCATGCCAGCGACCGGTCTGCCGCCGATCGCGCCGTCGGCGGCGATTCGCGCGGCAAGCTTGCGCCCCAGGAACCCCGCCGCTCCCGTGATCGTCACGTGCATCCCGCCCCTCCTCCGCCGATGTTCAGGCGTTGTGGCGCCTGGGCGCCGGCACGGCAAGACGGGGAGACAGGATGCGGGTCACGGCGCTGATCCTGGCGGGATGCGTGATGGCGGGACCGGCGCTGGCCGATGTTGGGCGGCTGACCGGGCCCTGGCCGAACGGCGAGGCGCTCGCCAGCGCCGAGCAGCGACGCGTCACCTGGCCGTCTGCCTCGCCCTTCACACCGTGGGACCAGATGATCGGCAACGGTGCGCCGACCGAGGCGACAGGCACGCTGTTCCTGCCGCAGCGTGCGCCGGCGTCCCCGCCGCCGCCGGCCGTGGTGATGCTGCACGGCTCGGGTGGCGTGCTCGGCCCACGCGAGCTCACCTACGGGCGACAACTCGCCGCCATGGGGATCACCGCACTGGCGGTCGATTCCTTCGCCGCGCGGCGCGACCGGGGCACGAGCTTCATCGACCGGCTGCTCAACATCACCGAGAGCATGCTGCTGGCCGATGCCTATGCGGCGCTGCGCTGGCTCGGCGAGCAGGGCCATGCCGATCCGCGCCGGGTCGCGCTGGTCGGCTTCAGCTACGGTGCGATGGCGACAATGTACGCGCTGAACGAGGGCGCGGCGGCCGCCTTCGCGCCCGGCGGCGAGCGCTTCGCCGCGCACGCCGCGTTCTACGGCCCCTGTATTGCCAGCTTCGAGGACGAGCGCACCACCGGCGCGCCGCTGCTGATGCTCTACGGCACGGAGGACGAACTGATCGACCCGGCGCGCTGCGCCGAGACGGCCGAGAGCTTCCGCCGCGGCGGCAGCGAGGTCGAGGTGATCGCCTATGAAGGCGCGGCGCATCAGTGGGACGGCGGCTGGGGGCCACGTCGGATCGGCTCGCTGCTGAATGGCTGCCGGCTGCAGCTCGAGCGCGACGGCACCGTGCGCGATCTGAGGAGTGGCCTGCCGATGGCGGGCAGCTTCAGCCGGCGGGTGATCCTCGCCCTCTGCGTCGAGCGCACGCCTTACCTGATCAACGCGGATCCGGCCGTGCGCGAGCGCTCGAACGCCGATCTCGGCCGCTTCCTCGCGCGCGCGCTCGGCGCCGGCTAGCGCAGATCCCGATCAGGTGGCGCCACCGGATCGGGTGACGATGCGCGCAAGAGGGCCCTGGAGCCATCGGGCCGGGGGCGCCGGCAGATGGCCGGGCGATCCACCGCTTGCTCCCATGCCTGCCCCGCGTTCATGCTCGCGCCATGGCCTATGCCCACACGGTCGGCGGCACGCGCTACGTTTTTCCCGACCTGCGCACGCTGCTCGCGCGCGCGAGCCCGTTCCGCTCGGGCGATGCGCTGGCCGGCATCGCCGCCGACGGGGCAGCGGAGCGTGTCGCCGCGCAGCGCGCGCTGGCCGATCTGCCGCTGCGCCGCTTCCGCGACGAGACGGTCGTCCCCTACGAGACCGACGATGTCACCCGGCTGATCATCGACGGCCATGACGGAACGGCCTTCGCCCCCATCGCGCACATGACGGTCGGGCAGTTCCGCGACTGGCTGCTCTCGGATGGCGCGGACGCGGCGGCGCTCATCGCGCTGCGCCCGGGCCTGATGCCGGAGATGGCGGCTGCGGTGTCGAAGATCATGCGCATCGCCGACCTGATCGCGGTCGCCGCCAAGTGCCGGGTCGTCACGCGCTTCCGCAACACGATCGGGCTCTCCGGCACGCTCTCGGTGCGGCTGCAACCGAACGACCCGGCCGACGATCCGCGCGGCGTGGCCGCTTCCACGCTGGACGGGCTGCTGCTCGGCGCCGGCGACGCGGTGATCGGCGTCAACCCCGCGACCGACAGTGTCGATACGACGATCCGGCTGCTCGAGCTGCTCGACACGGTGCGCGACCGCTACGCGATCCCGACCCAGACCTGCGTGCTCGCGCATGTGACGACCACGCTCGCGGCGATCGCGCGCTCAGCGCCGGTCGATCTCGTGTTCCAGTCGATCGGCGGCACCGAGGCGGTGAACCGCTCGTTCGGCGTCTCGCTTGCCCTGCTTGCCGAGGCGCGCGAGGCGGCGCTGGCGCTGAAGCGCGGCACGGTCGGCGACAACGTGATGTATTTCGAGACCGGACAAGGGAGTGCACTGTCGGCGGATGCCCATCACGGCGTCGATCAGCAGACGCTGGAGGCGCGCGCCTACGCGGTCGCGCGTGCATTCGCGCCGCTTCTGGTGAACTCGGTGGTCGGCTTCATCGGCCCCGAATACCTCTACGACGGCAAGCAGATCATCCGCGCCGGGCTGGAGGATCATTTCTGCGGCAAGCTGCTCGGCCTGCCGATGGGGGTCGATGTCTGCTACACCAACCACGCCGAGGCCGACCAGGACGACATGGATGCGCTGCTGACGCTGCTCGGCGTCGCGGGTGTGACCTACGTGATGGGCGTGCCGGGCGCGGACGACGTGATGCTGAACTACCAGTCCACCTCGTTCCACGACGCGCTCGCGGTGCGCGCGGCCCTCGGCAAGAGCCCGGCACCCGAATTCGCCGCCTGGCTGGAGCGCATGGGGATCGGCACGGAGGCGGTGTTCCCGCCGCCGCTGAGCCCGGCGCTGATCGGCCTTGGCTGAGCCGCTCGCACGGCTGCGCCGCTTCACCACCGCGCGCGTGGCGCTCGGGCGCGCGGGCAATGCGCTGCCGACCGACGCGCATCTCGACTTCATCGAGGCCCACGCGTTGGCGCGCGATGCCGTGCACGCGGCGCTGGATGTCGCGGCGCTGGGGAATGACCTGCGCGCGCTTGGTCTGGAGCCCGTCGTCGTCGCGAGCCGCGCGCCGGACCGGCACACCTATCTGGTGCGTCCCGATCTCGGCCGCACGCTGGACGAGGCGTCCGCGGGGCAGCTCACGCGCTGCGATCCAGTGCTCGCCGTGGTCATCGCCGACGGGCTGTCGGCCACCGCGGTGCAGCGCCATGCCGTGCCTTTCCTCGGCGAGGCGCTGCCGCGGCTCGCGCGCATCGGCGTCGCGGCCGGACCGGCGGTGATCGCGCTGCAGGGGCGCGTGGCGATCGGCGATGCGATCGGCGCCGCCCTCGGCGCCGAGGCGGTGGCGGTACTGATCGGCGAGCGCCCCGGTCTCTCCGCGCCGGACAGTCTCGGCCTCTACCTGACCTGGAACCCGTGCTCCGGTCGGACCGATGCGGAACGGAACTGCATCAGCAATATCCGCCCCGCGGGGCAACCCTACGCGGCGGCGGCAGACACGCTGGCCTGGCTGGTCGGCGAGATGCGGCGGCGGCGCCTCACCGGCGTCGCGCTGAAGGACGAACGGCCTACAGGGGCACTACCCGCACCCGCGTGATGCCGCGGCGGCGGAAGCCCAGCGCCTCGGCTGCCGCCTCCGAGACGTCGATCACACGCCCGCCGATCCATGGGCCGCGATCGGTGATCGTCACGACGACCGATCGGCCGCTCATCAGGCAGGTGACACGCGCCTGCGTACCGAACGGCAGCGTGCGATGCGCTGCCGTCAGCAGGCGCGGGTCGAACGGCGCGCCGCTGGCGGTGCGCTGACCGCGCAGGCTCGCGCCCATCCAGGATGCCTCGCCGGTCTCGGCGCGTGCCGGGCCCGCGACCACCGAAAGCGCCGCCGCGACCAGGGCACGGCGGGAAATGCGCCTTGCCATGCGCCGAGTCCTGGCATCGGGGCAGCCGTCGGGTCAACCCTTGCGTGTGGAGGGCGTCTTTCCTTCGCCCAGGTCCCACCAGAGTCCGGCCATCATCGCGATGCCCTCGCGCAGGATCGCCGGGATGGCGTGCTCGTCCGGCCCATGCTGCTTGCAGCCGTTGTAGCTGTGCGGAATCCAGAGCAGCGGCACACCGAGATGATCGACGAACACGTCGCCCGGCAAGCCGCCGGAGGCATTCGGCACCACCTGCGGCCGGCGGTTCAGCGTGCGCGCGATGCTGTCGGCGGCGAAGCCGACCCAGGGGTTGGCGGGATCGGTGCGGCTTGCCGGCATGCGGCTGCCGGCATTCTCGATCGCGACCTCGGGGAACCCCGCCGCGTCGAGATGCTTGCGCAGTGCCGGAGCGAAGGTCGCGGGATCGGTATCGACCGTGTAGCGGATCTGGCAATGCGCGCGCGCGTTCGGCGCGACCGCGTTCACCGGCCCATCCGGCTTGCCCGAGATCATCGCCAGCACGATGAAGCTGTTCCAGCCGTAGATCTTCTCGGCGGGCGTCAGGCCAGGTTCGCCCCAGCCCTCGTCGATCGTTGCCGCCTCGCCCGCACCGCCGAGCGGGCAGCCCGCGAGCGCCGTCTTCACGGCCGGCGGCAGTCCGCCCTTCGGCAGCCAGTCGCGCACCAGGATCCTGCCGTTGCGGTCCATGATCGCGCCGAGCGCATGGGCGAGGATGATCGCCGGGTCGCGGGTCAGCCCGCCCCAATGGCCGGAATGCACGCCGCCCGGGCGCAGGTTCACCACGAGATCGAAATGGAATGTGCCGCGCGTGCCGCATTTGATGGTCGGCACCTCCGGGTCGACGCGCGGCCCGTCCGAGCCGATCAGCACATCAGCGGCGAGCAGGTCCTTGTTCGCGGCGACGAACTCCCGCAAGCCCCCCGAGCCGCGCTCCTCCGCCGTCTCGATCACCAGCTTGAGGTTGAAGCCGAGCTTGCCGCCGCGTTCCGCGAGCACGGCCTCGAGCGCGGCAAGGTTCAGGGCGTGCTGGCCCTTGTTGTCGACCACGCCGCGGCCGTACCACTTGCCGTCCCGCTCGGTGATGGTCCAGGGCGAGAGGCCCTCCGACCACTGCTCCTCCAGCCCGCGCACGGTGTCGCCGTGGCCGTAGGTGATCACGGTCGGCAGGCCGTCGGCTTCGTGGCGCGTCGCGGTGAGGATCGGACCGAGCGCGGGGCGCGGGTTCTGGTGCACGGTGACCGCGAAGCCGAGCCGCTCCAGCCAGGCGCGCAGCGCGCCGTCGAGATAGCGGTCGAGATCGGGCCGATGCGCCTCCTCCTGGCTGGTGGAGGGGATCGCGACCAGTTCCTGAAGCGTCGCACGGAACGTGCCGCTGTCGAACAGTTGGGTCGCGCGCGCGATGGCCGCCTCGCGTGTGCCTGCCATGGTGTCCTCCTCGATGCGGCGCGCAGGCTGGCAGGCAGTGGCGGAGGCGTCTAGAGCCGTTTCCGACCAGTCGGAAACTGATGCGGTGGACGGCCCCTGAGCGGCATCGATGTGCCAGGCTTGCGGCTGTTGAGGTCAGCGAGCAGAGGAGCCGTCCGCCATGGAGATTACCACGCTCGGTTTGGACATCGCCAAGCGCGTGTTCCAGGCGCATGGGGTGAATGCGTCTGGCCACGCGGTGCTGCGGCGGAAGCTGGGGCGGAGCGAGGTGCTGGACTTCTTCCGCGCCCTGCCGCGCTGCGTGGTCGGCATCGAGGCGTGCGGCACGGCGCACTACTGGGCGCGCGAGATTGGGGCGCTCGGCCACGAGGTACGGCTGCTTCCGGCGGCCTACGTGAAGTCCTACGTCAAGCGCGGCAAGACCGATGCGGCCGATGCCGAGGCGATCTGCGAGGCGGTGACGCGGCCGACGATGCGCTTTGTGCCGGTGAAGACGGCCGAGCGGCAGGCGGTGCTG
>CAZHMM010000149.1:5257-9519 GCA_964533585.1 uncultured Elioraea sp. | reverse complement strand
CGCCCGGCGCGCCGGCCGCGACCCCGCTCGGCCCGATCGACACGCTCGCGCGTCACGCGCTGATCGTCGATTTCGCCACCGGCGCCACCCTGCTCGAGAAGGATGCGGACGTGGCGATGCCGCCCGCCTCGATGAGCAAGCTCATGACCGCCTATGTGGTGTTCGAGCTGCTGCGCGACGGGCGGCTGCGGCTCGATCAGGAACTGCCGGTGAGCGAGCGCGCCTGGCGCATGGGCGGCTCGAAGATGTTCGTCGAGGTGAACACCACGGTGAAGGTGGAGGACCTGCTGCGCGGCGTGATCGTGCAGTCGGGCAACGATGCCTGCATCGTGCTGGCCGAGGCGATCAGCGGCAGCGAGGAGCAGTTCTCGGAACTGCTGAACGAGCGCGGCCGGGCGATCGGGCTGACCAACAGCACCTTCCGCAATTCCACCGGCTGGCCGCACCCCGAGCACCGCATGAGCTGCCGCGACCTGGCGCTGCTGGCGGCCCGGCTGATCCACGACTTCCCGGACTATTACCGCTACTACGCCGAGCGCTCTTTCCGCTATCATAACATCACCCAGGAGAACCGCAACCCGCTGCTCTACCGCGCCATCGGCGCGGACGGGCTGAAGACCGGCCATACCGAGGAGAGCGGCTTCGGGCTGACCGCCTCGGCGGTGCAGGACGGGCGGCGCGTGATCCTGGTGGTGAACGGGCTGCCGTCGATGCGCGCGCGCTCGGAGGAGTCCGAGCGGCTGATGCGCTGGGCCTTCACCGAGTTCGAGAACGTGCGCCTGTTCGGTGCGGCCGAGACGGTCGAGGAGGTGCCGGTGCATCTCGGCGCGCGCGCGAGCGTGCCGCTGATCGCCGGGCGCGATCTCGTCGTGACGGTGCCGCGGCAGTGGCGACGCAGCGCGCAGATCGCGGTGCGCTACGTCGCGCCGGTGAAGGCGCCGGTGCTGCGCGGCGCCGAGCTTGGCCGGCTGGAGATGTCGGGTCAGGGCGTGCCGAGCATGTCGATCCCGCTCTATGCCGGGATGGACGTGCCGATGCTCGGTTTCCTGCCGCGCATCCTCGGCGGTGTCAGGACCCTGGTGCTGGGGTCGTGACGGCGGGCTAGTCTCGCGGCATGGCGCGCGGGCTGTTCATCACGATCGAGGGCGGCGAGGGGGCGGGGAAATCGACCCAGCTCGCGCGGCTGGCCGAGGCGCTGCGGCAGGCCGGGCGCGAGATCGTCGCCACGCGCGAGCCCGGCGGCACCGAGGACGCCGAGGCGATCCGCACCCTGCTGGTCGGCGGCGCGCCCGGGCGCTGGGACCCGGTCGCGGAGACGCTGCTGCACTACGCCGCCCGCGCTCAGCATGTCGCGCGGCTGGTGCGGCCGGCGCTGGAGCGCGGCGCGGCCGTGCTCAGCGACCGCTTCGCCGACAGCACCATGGCCTATCAGGGCTTCGGCCAGGGGGTCGCGCGCGAGACGATCCGCGCGATCCATGCGGCATCGCTCGGCCGCTTCGCGCCCGACCTGACGCTGATCCTCGACCTGCCGGTGGAGACCGGGCTCGCCCGTGCGGCCGGCAGGCAGGCGACCAACCGCTACGAGCGCTTCGATGCCGCATTCCACGCACGCGTCCGCGAGGGGTTCCTGACCATCGCGCGCGAGGAGCCCGGGCGCTGTGCGGTGATCGACGCAAGCCGGCCGCCCGACGCCGTCTGGGCCGCGATCGTCGCGGCGGTGAGCGGACGGCTCAGGCTCGAGCTCGAGGACGCGGCGTGAATGGCCAAGGCGCCGGCGCCCGCCGTGGAGCCCGAGGTCTCGCCGCGCCATGCCGAGACCCTGCGCGGCCATGACGCCGCGCTGGCGGCCTTTCGTCACGCCTGGACCAGCGGGCGGCTGCACCACGCCTGGCTGATCGGCGGGCCGGCGGGGATCGGCAAGGCGACGCTCGCCTTCCGCCTCGCCCGCTGGGTGCTCGCCGGCGGGCCGGAGACCGACCCCTCGCTCGCGCTGCCGGCATCGCATCCGACGTTCCGCAAGGTCGCGATCGGCAGCCACCCCGACCTCGCGGTGCTGGAGCGCAGCGAGAACGCCAGGACCGGGCGGATGCGCACCGAGATCGTGGTGGATGACGTGCGCGCGCTCGCATCCTTCCTCCGCCTGACACCTGCGGAGTCTGGCTGGCGCGTGGCGATCGTCGATCCGGCCGACGACCTCAACCGCGAGGCGGCGAACGCGCTGCTGAAGGTTCTCGAGGAGCCGCCGCCGCGCGCGCTGCTGCTGCTGGTCGCGCACGCGCCGGGACGGCTCCTGCCCACCATCCGCAGCCGCTGCCGGCGGCTGATGCTGAGCCCGCTCGCCGAGGCCGAGGTCGCCGCGCTGCTGGGCGCGCTCGCGCCCGAGGTGCCGCTGCCGGAGCGGCGCGCGGCGGCGGCAATCGCGCGCGGTTCGGTCGGCCGGGCGCTGACCATGGCGGGGGAGGGGGCGGGGGCGCTGAAGCAGGCGCTGGATCGGGTGCTGGATGGCCTGCCGGAGCTCGATCTCGTGGCCGCGCATGCGCTTGCCGACAGCCTCGGCCGGCCGGGCGCCGAAGAGAACTTCGCGCTGTTCATGGACCTGCTGCGCGACGCTGTCGTGGCGCGCGCGCGGGCGGCCGCGACCGGTGTGCCCGACCGGGTTGCCGCCTCGCGTCCGCTTGAAGAATGGGGGGCGGTGTGGGAGAACCTCGGTCGGCTCGCGCGCATGACCGCCGGGCTGACGCTCGACCGCAAGCAGGCCGTGCTCTCCGCCGTCATGGCGCTCCGGCCCGGCGCGGTTCCCGACATGCCCTGAGCCCTGACCGATGGCCGACGCCGCCCGCACCTACGTCACCACGCCGATCTACTATGTGAACGACGTGCCCCATATCGGGCACGCCTACACCACGCTCGCCTGCGATGTGTTCGCCCGCTTCATGCGGCTCGACGCGCACGAGGTGTTCTTCCTGACCGGCACCGACGAGCACGGCCAGAAGGTAGACAAGGCCGCTGCCGCTGCCGGCATGGCGCCGAAACCGTTCACCGACAAGGTGTCGGAGAACTTCCGCGCGCTCGCGAGCGCGATGGACATCTCCAACGACGACTTCATCCGCACCACCGAGCCGCGCCACTACCGCGCCTGCGAGGCGCTCTGGCAGCGCATCCACGACGCGGGCGATCTCTATCTCGGCGACTATGGCGGCTGGTACGCGGTGCGCGACGAGGCGTTCTACCGCGAGAGCGAAACGACGGTGCAGCCCGACGGCACGCGGATCGGCCCCACCGGCGCGCCGGTGGAGTGGGTGAAGGAGCCGTCCTGGTTCTTCCGTCTCTCGGCCTGGCAGGACCGGCTGCTCGCGTTCTACCAGGCGAACCCCGACTTCATCGCGCCCGAGAGCCGGCGCAACGAGGTGATCAGTTTCGTGAAGTCGGGGCTCGAGGATCTCTCGGTCAGCCGCACCTCCTTCGCCTGGGGCGTGCCGGTGCCGGGCTCGGACGGCCACGTGATGTATGTCTGGCTCGATGCGCTGACGAACTACATCACCGCTGCCGGCTTTCCGGACGAGACCAATCCGCGCTGGCATTTCTGGCCCGCCGATCTGCACATGGTCGGCAAGGACATCCTGCGCTTCCACGCCGTCTACTGGCCGGCCTTCCTGATGTCGGCCGGCGTCGCCCCGCCCCGGCGGGTGTTCGCCCATGGCTGGTGGACGGTCGAGGGGCATAAGATGTCGAAGTCGCTCGGCAACGTGGTCGATCCGCACGCGGTGATCGGCGAGTTCGGACTCGACCCGTTCCGCTTCTTCCTGCTGCGCGAGATCCCGTTCGGCGCGGATGGCGACTTCTCGCGCCGGGCGATGATCCGCCGGCTGAACATCGACCTTGCCAACGAGTTAGGCAATCTGGCGCAGCGCACGCTCGGGTTCGTCGCGCGCAATCTCGACGGCATGCTGCCCAGCCCGGATGTGCTGCGCGGCGGGGACGAGGCGCTGCTGGCACAGGCCAGAGGGCTTCTGCCGGCGATGCGGGCGGAGATGCGCCGGCAGGCGTTCCACGCCGGGCTGGAGTCCGCCTGGCAGGTGGTGCGCGAGGCGAACGCCTACATCGACCGCGAGGCGCCGTGGAAGCTGCGCAAGACGGACGCCGTGCGCATGGGCACCGTGCTCTGGACGCTCGCCGAGACGCTGCGCCACCTCGCGATCCTGCTCCAGCCGGTGATGCCGGGCACGATGGCGCGGCTGCTCGATCAGCTCGGCGTCGATCCG
>CAZHMM010000149.1:1569-5157 GCA_964533585.1 uncultured Elioraea sp. | reverse complement strand
GACACCTTCCCCGACGTCTGGTGCACGGTCGGCATCCACCCGCACCAGGCCGCCGAGGCGCCGATCCCCGCGGTCGAGGAGCTCATTGCGCTGGCCGACCACCCCAAGGTGGTCGGGATCGGCGAGGCCGGGCTCGACTACCACTACGACCGCGTCCCGCGCGAAGTCGCCGCCGAGGTGTTCCGCCGCCAGATCCGGGCCGCCCGCATCACCGGCCTGCCGCTGGTGATCCACGCGCGCGATGCCGATGCCGATATCGCCGCGATCCTTGAGGACGAGCACGCCGAGGGCGGGGCGTTCCCGTTCGTGCTGCACTGCTTCTCCTCCGGCCGCGCGCTTGCCGAGACCGGCGTGGCGCTCGGCGGCTCGGTCAGCTTCTCGGGCATTCTCACCTTCAGGCGTTCCGACGACCTGCGCGCGCTCGCGCGCGACCTGCCGGCCGACCGGCTGCTGGTCGAGACCGACGCGCCGTTCCTCGCGCCCGAACCGTTCCGCGGCAAGCGCTGCGAACCGGCGATGGTGGCGCACACTGCGGCCGTGCTCGCCGCGGTGCGCGGGGTGTCGATCGCCGAGATCGCGGCGCTGACCACCGCCAATGCCGCGCGGCTGTTCGCCCGTCTGCGCTTGCCCGAAGCCGTCGCCTGATGCGGGTCACCGTCCTCGGCTGCGGCGGGTCGGGCGGTGTGCCGTTGATCGGCGGCCTCTGGGGTGCCTGCGATCCGGACGAGCCGCGCAATCGCCGGCTGCGCGGTTCGATCCTGGTCGAGACGGCCGGCGCAACGATCCTGGTCGATGCCAGTCCTGACCTGCGTGCCCAGCTGCTTGCCGCGGCGGTTCGACGGATCGACGCGGTGATCATCACCCATGCCCATGCCGATCACGTCAACGGGCTCGACGATCTGCGCTACGTGAACCGGCTGATGCGGCAGCCGATCCCGCTCTATGCCGACCGCGCCACGCTCGATGAGCTGCGCCAGCGCTTCGGCTACGCGTTCCGGCCGCTCGACAGCCACGGCTTCTACCGTCCGGTGCTGGAGCCGCGCGAAATCGCCGCCGGTGTCGGCTTCGAGGCCGCCGGCGTGCCGGTGCTGCCGATCGCCCAGGATCACGGCTTCATGGCCACGCTCGGCCTGCGCTTCGGCGCCTTCGCGTACTCGACCGATGTCGTGCGGATGGACGAGGCGTCGTTCGCGGCCCTCGCGGGAATCGAGACCTGGATCGTCGGCTGCTTCCAGGAAACGGTTCACCCGACGCATGCGCATCTGCCGCTGGTGCTGGAATGGGTCAAGCGCATCCGGCCGCGCCGGACCGTGCTGACGCATATGAGCGAGCGACTGGACTATGCGACCTTGGCGGCGGTGCTGCCGGCTGGCGTGGAGCCAGCCCATGATGGGCTGGCGCTGGAACTCGCGGAGCATCCGGCGGTGCCGGCATGATTTTCCATAATCCTGCTTATCGGATTTTTTGATGCGACGCCCGGATGGTCCCTCCGGCCCCACGGCCGATGCCGGCGCGGCCACGCTGCGCCTGATCGCGATCATGGCGGCGCTGCGCGATCCCGTCCGCGGCTGCCCCTGGGACAAGGAGCAGAGCTTCGCCACCATCGCCCCCTTCACGATCGAGGAGGCCTACGAGGTCGCCGACGCGATCGCCCGGCAGGATTGGCCAGCGCTGAAGGACGAACTCGGCGATCTGCTGTTCCAGGTCGTCTACTACGCCCAGCTGGGCGCCGAGCACGGGCACTTCGACTTCGCCGCGATCGCGACCGCGATCGCCGACAAGATGGTCCGCCGCCACCCGCATGTGTTCGGCACCGAAAGCCGCGCCGATGCCGATGCGCAGACCCATGCCTGGGAGGCGCAGAAGCAGGCCGAGCGCGCCGCGCGCGCCGAGACCGGCGTGCTGGACGGGGTGCCGACCGCCCTGCCCGCGCTCACCCGGGCGCTGAAGCTCACCCGCCGCGCCGCTCGTGTCGGCTTCGACTGGCCGACCCCGGAGGCGGTGCTGGAGAAGCTCGCCGAGGAGACCAAGGAGCTGCAGGACGAGATCGCTGCCGGTGCACCCTCCGAGCGCCTGGCGGACGAGGTCGGCGACATGCTGTTCGTGCTGGCCAATCTGGCCCGCAAGCTCGGGCTCGAGCCGGAGACGTGCCTGCGTCAGGCGAACGGCAAGTTCGAGCGCCGCTTCCGGGCGATCGAGCAGGCCCTTGCCGCCGAAGGAAAGTCGCCATCCGACGCCACGCTCGACGAGATGGAAGTGCTCTGGACCGCGGCGAAACGGGCGGAGACGCGCTGAGCACGGCGCCGATCGTCAGCCCGGCGCCGCCACCGCGCCGAGCGGCAGCGTCGGCGGCTCGCGCTGCACCGTCAGGGTCTGTAGCGCATCGACCGCGCTGCCGGGCGGCAGCGTCAGCATCAGCATGTGCTCCTGATGCTCGATCCGCACCCAGCGCGCCGCACGCAGCGCCGCCAGCAGGCGCTGACCATGCACGGGCACCGTGACGCGCATCGTGTCGGCATCGATCAGGCGCAGATGCGCCGGCCAGCGCGCTCCGGACGGCAGGCGCAGCGCGACCGGATGGGTCCGCTCGTCCTCGAGCGGCCAGGCCATGCCCTCGATCTCCATCACCACCATCCCGCCGCCCGGCGGCGAGACCATGATGCGCAGCCGCGTGCCGGTGAGTTCCATGCCCTCCAGCACCGCCACCTCGGCGCCGTCACGCTGTTCGAGCGCCAACCGCCAGGAGAGGTCGCCAGTCTCGATCCGGTCCATGGTGTCGAGTTGACGACCGGGGGATGCGCAGCGGTGTGAGCTGCGTCACACACACGACGCTTGCCAGCCCATCTGGGGAAGGATGTGCGGCTGGCGCGCAACGCGGTTCAACCGCCTGACATACGAGGAGATGTGGTCCTCACGTCCCCTGGGCCGGCGAGCCGCTGCAAGCCGGCCGCGGGCCGGGCATGACGCCGATTCGCGAAATCCGACTGCAACCGCACGCCTGCATGGTCGCGACCATGCCCGACGATGCGCGCTGGACCATGATGGGATTCGCCGACCAGCTCGGCCGGCGGCTCGCACCTGCGCATCGTCGGCTGCCTCGCCGCGCCTGGCTCTGGTTCACGCTCGGCTGGACCTTCTGGCTGTTCCTCGTGTCGCTCGCCGTGCTGAGCGTCAGCCTGGTCTTCGTCTCGCCCTCAGGGCGGCAATTGCTGCGCGACACGGCCGCGAGCGCCGGGTTCGGCACGCCGGCGCCGGAGGCGCGCCTCACCGCGATCCGGTGCGACAGGGTCGAGCGCCGCGGGCGTTGGGCCATCAGTGGCCAGCGCTGCGACGTGACCCTGAGCGATCGCGGTGTCCGGCGCATGCTCGATTTCCGTGTCAACGGCGCGCTCGTGCCCGACGAACTGCGCGGGGTGGTCCGCATCGGCGACTCGCTCGGGCTGCGCTGGTCGGCGGGGGTGACGCTCGAGCGCTGGATCCAGGTCGCGCCGGTCGCGCTCGGCCTCGCGCTGCTGCTGCCGCTGGCCTGGTATCTCGGCGCCGAGCTCCTCGGCTGCCACCGCCGCCTCGCTGCGATCCGTTCGGGCG
>CAZHMM010000149.1:0-1469 GCA_964533585.1 uncultured Elioraea sp. | reverse complement strand
TCGGGCGCGGAGCGGGACTTCGTCAACGCTTTTGCCGACGCCTGGCACGCGGCCGATCCAGACGTCGCAAACGCCGCCACTGCGCGCCGGCATCAGGCCGCGGCGATACTGCCGCTCGCGACGATCGACGCATTGCTGGCGCGCTGCCGCGCCGAGACGCGCCGGCGCGCTACTCCGGCAGCGGGATGAACTCGGTCTCGTCGGGCACGGGCGCGAACCGCCCGGCCTTCCAGTCGGCCTTGGCCTGCTCGATCCGCTCGCGCGAGGAGGAGACGAAGTTCCACCAGATGTAGCGCGGCCCGTCCATCGCCGCGCCGCCGAGCACCAGCACGCGCGCGGGTGCGGCGGCCATGACGTGGATCGGGTCGCCGGCGCGGAACACGAGCAGTTGGCCGGCCGGATAGCGTGTGCCGGCGATCTCGACCTCACCCGTCAGCACGTAGAGCGCACGCTCCTCGGTGTCGCGCGGGAGCGCGAACCGTGTGCCGGCAGCGAGGGTCGCGTCGGCGTAGAGCGTCTCCGAAGCGACCCGCACCGGACTCGTGACACCGAAGGCCGATCCCACCACCAGCGTCAGCGCCACGCCGCCATCCGCCAGCCTCGGCAGCGCCTCGGCCGGCGTGTGTGCGAAGCCTGGCTCCGACTCCTCGAGCGCGCGCGGCAGGGCGATCCAGGACTGGATGCCGAACAGCCGCGAGCCGCGCGCCCGCAGCGACGCGGGTGTGCGCTCGCTGTGCGCGATGCCACGCCCGGCCGTCATCCAGTTCACCGCGCCCGGCGCGATCTCCTGCACCACGCCGAGGCTGTCGCGGTGCATCACGCCGCCCTCGAACAGATACGTCACCGTCGCGAGGCCGATATGCGGATGCGGGCGCACATCGATCCCCTGCCCCGCCACCAGCTCGCCCGGTCCCATCTGGTCCCAGAAGATGAACGGCCCGACCATGCGGCGCTTCGCACTCGGCAGCGCGCGGCGCACCTCGAAGCCGCCGACATCGTGGCTGCGCGGCACGATCACGGTCTCGACCGCGCCATCGGGTGTCATCGGGCAGTCGGGGTCGGAGGCGGGAAGCCAGCTCATCCGCGCGTCTCCTTCGGCGCGTCGCTGCGGCCGTGCAGCGCCATCACGGTCGCCAGCATGACAGCGACCGGCGTCTCGGCGCCATTGCGGCGTGCAGAGACCTCCGCCTCGACCACGGTCAGCGTGCGGCCGGCCTTGCGTACGCGACCGCGCGCGATCAGCGCCTCCCCTTCCGCCGGGGCCATCAGGTTCAGCTTGAACTCGACCGTGAGCACGGAGGCATCCGCCGGCATCAGGGTGAAGGCCGCATAACCGCAGGCATTGTCGGCGAGTGTCGCCACCACGCCCGCATGCAGGAAGCCGTGCTGCTGGGAGAGCTCGCGCCTGGAGGGCAGCGTGACCTCGCAGATGCCGGGACCGAGCCCTGTGATCGAGGCACCGAGCAGGG
>CAZHMM010000148.1:6825-9555 GCA_964533585.1 uncultured Elioraea sp. | reverse complement strand
GACTCCGCCAGCAGACGCTGAATTGACCCCGCCCCGGCGGCGGGCCATCTCCCCGCCGTGCGCATCTTCCGCGAGTTCACCCCCCTTCCGCCCGACGCGCGCGGCGCGGCCGTGGCGCTCGGCAATTTCGACGGCGTGCATCGCGGCCACGCAGCCGTCATCGCCGCCGCCGCCGAGGCCGCGCACGGGCGCGGGATGCCGCTCGCCGCACTCACCTTCGAGCCGCATCCGCGCGAGGCGTTCCGCCCGTCCGACCCGCCGTTCCGCCTGACCCTCGCCGAGGCCAAGGCCGAGGCGCTGGCGGCGCTGGGTGTCGAGCTGCTCTACCAGCTTCCCTTCGACCTCGCCTTCAGCCGCATGCCGGCCGAGACCTTCATCGACGCCGTGCTGGCCGAGGGGCTGGGCGCGCGCCACCTCGCCTGCGGGCCGGATTTCCACTTCGGCCACCGGCGCACCGGCACGCCGGCGCTGCTGGCGACCCTCGGCCCGGCGCACGGCATGGGCGTGTCGATCGTGCCCGAGGCGGCGGCACCGGACGGGCTCACCTGGTCGTCCACCTCCGTGCGCGATGCGCTGAAGGCGGGGGACTGCGCGCGCGCGGCCGCCATCCTCGGCCGGGCGTGGGAGATCCGCGGCACGGTGGCGCGCGGGGCGGCGCTGGGGCGGACGCTCGGCTTCCCGACCGCGAACATCCCGCTTGGCCGACACCTCGCGCCGCGGCTCGGCATCTACGCGGTCGAGGCGGGGGTGGTCGGCGCCGACCGTGAGGTCGTTTGGCGGCCGGGCGTGGCGAGCCTCGGGCTGCGCCCGACCGTCAATCCGCTGCCCGAGCCGCTGCTGGAGGTGCACCTGTTCGATCTCAGCGCGGATCTCTACGGCGCGACGATGCGGGTGCGGCTGCGCGCGTTCCTGCGCGACGAGGCGCGGTTCGAGACGCTGGATGCGTTGGTTGCGCAGATGCACCAGGACGCAACCCGCGCGCGGGCAGTGTTGACGGGCGGCTGAGGGCACGCGCTGCCGGGCCGTAAAGAATCCTGACGCCGACGACCATGGCCGAAAAATGACAAGACGTTCATGTATCATGTTCTGGTCCAGATAGGCCTGACTGCAGGTACGAAATCGCCTTCACGCCGCCGCAGTGAGAGTCTTCCTGGAACAACAACCCGTTCATGTCTGAGGACGAATTCTGTCCAGACCGCGACCGAATCATGGTGCGAGCTGTTTTGATCCAACAGTGGTGTGGCTTGCGTCTTTCCGTCATGGAGCGCGCACCCTGCTCGGCGCGGATGCGCCGGTGTTCGCCCGAGGCCGCAGCCGCGGCCCAGATCGTCCGATCGTGTCGGAAAACTTTACAGATCGGCGCGGATCGATCCCGGCCCGAATCAGAATGCGAATGTCTTCAATACGTTATGGCCTTGGCACAGGCCTTGCATTCTCGAAACGCATGGCGTGGATCGCCGCGCCGTGGGCTTCGTCGCAGGGTGTGGAGGCCGTGCGGCGCTTCTTGAGGGGAACCGAGATGAGCAACCGTTTGGGACTGTTGGCCGGAGCAGCGGTTCTGGCGCTGGGCATTGGCTCCGCCGAGGCGGCGCTGAACCTCGCTTCGGTCGGCGTGAACTGGACCGGCACCACCGGCGGCACGAACATCGTGCTGAACCAGGTGCAGGGCGCCTACACCAATGTCCGCTGGGGCACGGGCACGAGCGGGCAGAGCGGCCTCGGCGTCGATCCCGCCGCCCCGCCGGTGACCGGCATCGTCATCGACGACATCTTCAAGCTCGGTGACTTCCGCCACTACAACAACCCGATCAACGCCGGCACGGCGGCCTCATCGGCGTTCCTGACGCTGTCGGTGCAGATCACCAACGGCGACGTCTACAACTTCGACGTCAACTACCGCTTCGACATCGACGAGACGCCGAACTCGCCGCCGTGCACCTATCCGTCGGACCCCGGCAATCCGTGCGCCGACAAGATCACCTTCGCCAACCTGTCGGCCACCAGCGTCGGCTTCGTGATCGATGGCAAGCCCTACACGCTCGAGATCGTCGGATTCTCGAACGACGGCGGCAACACCATCGTCAGCGACTTCATCAGCCAGGAGGGCGGCACCAGCACGACCGGCCTGTACGCTCGCATCACCGAGGTGAAGGTGCCCGAGCCGGCTTCGCTGGCGCTGCTCGGCATGGGCCTGCTCGGCCTCGGCTTCGCCGCCCGCCGGCGCAAGGCCGCCTGATCGTTCCGCCCATCCGGGCGTGATCGGGGGCGGTGCCCAAGGCACCGCCCCTCTTTCTTGGCCCTCCTTCTTGTCGTCAGTCCGCGCGGCCGGCGTCCCTGCGATTGTAGTCCCCCAGCCCGCTGCTCCACGGCCGCTCTATTGTCAAGACTTGTATCCTTTTTCTGTTGACTTCGATTTCTGTCGCGCGGGAAGGTTCTGTCGAAGAATTTTACACCGCCGCCCATGCGAGCGCCCACGACGCGAGAAAATCCAATCCAATCAATGCGTTGCTGAGAGTGGCACGGCCATTGCTCATGCCTCTCCGTGGCGTGAGGTCACGCCGGCAGTGCGGCGGCAAGCAATTGCAGCCCGTGCAGCATCCGCAGAGGGAAACGCAAGATGAGCAATCGTTTGGGACTTCTCGCCGGGGCGGCTGCCCTCGCGCTGAGCATGGGGACCGCCGAGGCGGCGCTGAACCTCGCTTCGGTCGGCGTGAACTGGACCGGCACCAC
>CAZHMM010000148.1:0-6725 GCA_964533585.1 uncultured Elioraea sp. | reverse complement strand
CCGCCGAGGCGGCGCTGAACCTCGCTTCGGTCGGCGTGAACTGGACCGGCACCACCGGCGGCACGAACATCGTGCTGAACCAGGTGCAGGGCGCCTACACCAATGTCCGCTGGGGCACGGGCACGAGCGGGCAGAGCGGCCTCGGCGTCGATCCCGCCGCCCCGCCGGTGACCGGCATCGTCATCGACGACATCTTCAAGCTCGGTGACTTCCGCCACTACAACAACCCGATCAACGCCGGCACGGCGGCCTCATCGGCGTTCCTGACGCTGTCGGTGCAGATCACCAACGGCGACGTCTACAACTTCGACGTCAACTACCGCTTCGACATCGACGAGACGCCGAACTCGCCGCCGTGCACCTATCCGTCGGACCCCGGCAATCCGTGCGCCGACAAGATCACCTTCGCCAACCTGTCGGCCACCAGCGTCGGCTTCGTGATCGATGGCAAGCCCTACACGCTCGAGATCGTCGGATTCTCGAACGACGGCGGCAACACCATCGTCAGCGACTTCATCAGCCAGGAGGGCGGCACCAGCACGACCGGCCTGTACGCTCGCATCACCGAGGTGAAGGTGCCCGAGCCGGCTTCGCTGGCGCTGCTCGGCATGGGCCTGCTCGGCCTCGGCTTCGCCGCCCGCCGGCGCAAGGCCGACTGATCCGGCATCCGCCGCAGGGGATATGGGGGGGCGGTCCCACGGGGCCGCCCCTTCTTCATGCCCGCAGGGCAGAGCTGACCGATCCGACATCGACATCGCGGCCGCCACGCCCACATCGGGTGTGACGGGACGACCCGTCCGCGTCCGACCAATCGGGGACGGCCCCGCCAGCCGATTCGGTGCCGCTCATGCCCTGGGTCTATCTGTTCCTCGCCGGCCTGCTTGAAATCGCTTGGGCCGTCGGGCTCAAGCTCTCCTACGGCCTGTCCTTCGCCACCCGGCCGGTGCCGAGCACGCTCACCGTCGCCGCCATGGCCGCGAGCGTGATCCTGCTCGGCCTCGCCGCGCGCCATCTGCCCATCGGCACGGCCTACGCGATCTGGGTCGGCATCGGCGCGGCCGGCACCGCGCTCGCCGGCATGGCCCTGTTCGACGAGCCGGCCACCGCCGCCCGGCTCGCCGCGATCGCGGTGATCGTCGCCGGGGTGGCCGGGCTGAAGCTGGTCTCGTGACCCTGCCCTTCGTTGACCGCCCCCCTGCGGGGCGGTATCGCTCGACCATGCACGGGTCGCGGCACGCACGAATTACGGTCCCGGCGCTCGGCTGAGAGCGCCGGGTCACACGCCACGCCACGCTTCCGAACCGGACCGATCCGATGAGCGAGACCAAGCGCGACTACCGCGACACCGTCTTCCTGCCCGCCACGCCCTTCCCGATGCGGGGCGAACTGCCCAAGCGCGAGCCCGCGCTGCTCGAGCGCTGGGCGCGCATGGACCTCTGGGCGCGGCTGCGCGCGGCCTCCAAGGGCCGCGAGAAGTTCGTCCTGCATGACGGCCCGCCCTACGCCAACGGCAACATCCATATCGGCACCGCGCTGAACAAGGTGCTGAAGGACGTGATCAACCGCGCCAAGCAGATGGCCGGCTACGACGCCAACTACGTGCCGGGCTGGGACTGCCACGGCCTGCCGATCGAGTGGAAGATCGAGGAGCAGTACCGCGCCGCCGGCCGCGACAAGGACGCGGTCGATCCGGTCGCGTTCCGCGCCGAGTGCCGCGCCTATGCCGAGCACTGGCTCGGCGTGCAGCGCGAGGAGTTCATCCGCCTCGGCGTCGCCGGCGACTGGTGGAACCCCTACGCGACGATGCAGTTCCGCTCCGAGGCGATCATCGCGGGCGAGATCGGCAGGTTCCTGCTGAACGGCTCGCTCTATCGCGGCGCGAAGCCGGTGCTGTGGAGCCCCGTCGAGAAGACCGCGCTCGCCGACGCCGAGGTCGAGTACCACGACCACAAATCCACCACCGTCTGGGTGAAGTTTCCGATCGTTTCCGCGCCTTCACGCGACGTCGCGCAAGCGTCGATCGTGATCTGGACGACGACGCCCTGGACGATCCCGGGCAACCGCGCGGTCGCCTACGGCAATGACATCGACTATGCGCTGGTGGTGGTCGAAGGTGTGGCCGAGGGGGCGACCGCCTGCATCGGCGAGCATCTGCTGGTGGCGCTGGCGCTGCTGCCCGAGGTCGCGAGGATCGCGGGCATCACCCAGCACGTGGTCAAGCGCGTGCTCAAGGGCCGCGAGCTCGCCGGCACGGTCTGCGTGCACCCGCTCAAGGGCAAGGGCTACGACTTCGACGTGCCCGCCTTGCCCGGCGAGTTCGTCACCACCGAGGCCGGCACCGGCTTCGTGCACATCGCCCCGGGCCACGGCGAGGATGACTGGCATCTCGGCCAGGCCAACGGCCTGCCCACGCCGGACACGGTCGGCGGTGACGGGCTGTTCCTGCCGCATGTGCCGCTGTTCGCGGGCGTGCATGTCTACAAGGCGTCCGATCCCGTCTGCGCGGCGCTGGCGGAGGCGGGCGCGCTGCTCGCGCGCGGCACGCTGGTGCACTCCTATCCGCATTCCTGGCGCTCCAAGGCGCCGTTGATCTTCCGCAACACGCCGCAATGGTTCATCGCCATGGACGGCGAGAAGGGCGTGCGCGCGCCCGCGCTCGCCGCGATCGAGGCGACGCGATTCGTCCCCGCCCAGGGCCAGAACCGGCTGCGGTCGATGATCGCCTCGCGCCCGGACTGGTGCATCTCGCGCCAGCGCGCCTGGGGCGTGCCGATCGCGATCTTCGTCGACAAGCGGACGGGCGAGCCGCTGCGCGATCCGGCGGTGATGGCGCGCACGGTGGCGATCTTCGAGGCCGAAGGCTCGGACGCCTGGTGGACCCGCCCCGCTCAGGACTTCCTCGGCAACGACTACGACGCACAGGACTACGAGCAGATCCGCGACATCGTCGAGGTCTGGTTCGAATCCGGCTCGACCCACGCCTTCGTTCTGGAAGGCAACGCCGCGCTGAAATGGCCTGCCGATCTCTACCTCGAGGGCTCGGACCAGCATCGCGGCTGGTTCCACTCCTCGCTGCTGGAAGCCTGCGGCACGCGCGGCCGCGCCCCCTACGACGCGATCCTCACCCACGGCTTCGTCGTCGACGAGCAGGGGCGGAAGATGTCGAAGTCGCTCGGCAACACCGTGGGACCGCAGGAGGTGATCGCCGAGTACGGCGCCGACATCCTGCGACTCTGGGTGATGGCCTCCGACTACACGGAGGATCTGCGTATCGGCAAGGAGATCCTGAAGCAGCAGGCCGAGCTCTATCGCCGCATCCGCAACACGCTGCGCTGGCTGCTCGGCGCGCTCGACGCCTTCGACGAGGCCGAGCGCGTGCCGGTCGATCAGATGCCCGAGCTCGAGCGCTGGGTGCTGCACCGGCTCGCCGAGCTCGACGGCCGGGTGCGCGAGGCGACCGCGAATTTCGAGTGGACCGGCGTGTTCGCCGAGCTGCACGGGTTCTGCGCCACCGACCTCAGCGCCTTCTACTTCGATATCCGCAAGGACGCGCTCTACTGCGACCGTGCGGACTCGCTCCGCCGGCGCGCCTGCCGCACCGTGCTCGACCACGTGTTCCGCGGCCTCGTCACCTGGCTCGCGCCCGTGCTCGTCTTCACCGCCGAGGAGGCGTGGCTCGCGCGCTTTCCGGGCGACGACGAGAGCGTTCATCTGCAGACCTTCCCCGAGATCCCGCCCGAGTGGCGCGACGAGCCGCTCGCCGCGCGGTGGGCGCGCATCCGCGAGATCCGCCGCGTCGTGACCGGCGCGCTGGAGCGCGAGCGCGCGGAGGGACGGATCGGTGCGTCGCTCCAGGCCGCCCCCGTGCTTGCCGTGCCCGAGGCGGATCGTTCCTTGCTCGATGCGGAGGGATGGGCGGAGATCTGCATCACCTCCGGGCTTGCCCTCACCGACGCCGCACCGGCCGATGCCTTCACCGTCGAAGGGATCGAGGGCGTAGCCGTGGTGCCGGCCAGGGCGTCGGGGATGAAGTGCGAGCGCTGCTGGCGGGTGCTGCCCGAGGTCGGCACGCATGCGGATCATCCTGGACTGTGCGACCGCTGCCACGACGCGGTGACGTCGGGGGTGCTGGCCCGGCGCGCGGCCGCGTGAGGCACCCTCACCCTCGTCTTCTCCCGCGTGGCGGGAGAGGGAACCCTGCGGTGACATTGCGTCCCCTCTCCCACGCCAGTGGGAGAGGGACAGGGTGAGGGCCATGCTCCGCCTCGGTCTCGCCCTCGCCGCGCTCATCCTGATCCTCGACCAGGCCACAAAGTGGTGGATTCTCGAGATCGTCCGCCTGCCGGAGATCGGCCGGATCGAGGTCACGTCCTTCATGAACCTGACCATGGTCTGGAACCGGGGCGTCACCTTCGGCCTGCTCGCCGGCGAGGCGTGGTGGCATGCCTGGGCGCTCGCCGCGATCGCGCTCGGCGTGGCGGCGGCGCTGGTCGTCTGGCTCACCCGCGCGCCCGACCGCTGGACGGCGCTGGCGATCGGGCTGGTGCTCGGCGGCGCGATCGGCAACGTGATCGACCGCATCCGCTTCGGCGCGGTGGTGGACTTCGTCGACCTGCACGCCTTCGGCTGGCACTGGTACGTGTTCAACGTGGCCGACAGCGCGATCGTGATCGGCGTCGGGCTGCTGCTCGCCCACGCCTTGCTCCGGCCACAGCCCGGCGCTAGGGAGGGGGGATGACGAGCCGCCTCCTGCTGGCATCCGCGCTCGCCGCGCCGCTGCTCGCGGCCTGCGGCGGCGATGCCGCACGCACCTTCGGTTTCACCCGCGATCCGCCGGACGAGTTCCAGGTGCAGACCCAGGCGCCGCTCTCGGTGCCGCCCGAATTCGGCCTGCGACCGCCGCGCCCTGGCGCGCCGCGGCCGCAGGAGATGGCGGCGCGGGACGCGGCGCAGGGTCTGCTGGTCGCGCGCACCGTGACCGGCACCGTGCCGGTCGAGCCGCGTGCCGGCGTCTCGGCCGGCGAGGCCGCGCTGCTCGCCGCCGCCGGGCCGCCGCCGCCGCCCGATCTGCGCCGGCAGATCGAGACCGACAGCACGCTGCTGGCGGAGCGCGACCGCACGCTGACCGACCGGCTGCTGTTCTGGCGCCGGCCGGAGACGCCGGGCGTGGCGCTTGATCCGCAGCGCGAGGCGCAGCGGCTGCGCGAGGCCGCCGCCCTCGGCCGCGACGTCACCGAGGGCGACACGCCGATCATCCAGCGCCGCCGCCGGGGCCTGCTCGAAGGCCTGTTCTGAGTCGCCTCACGGCCTCGCGCCTGGACGCGGCGCGGCCGCGCGGCCATCTCTCCGGGCGGAGGTATCCATGCCCGAACTCGACCGCCGTACCGTGATCGCCGGCCTGCCCGCCGCCGCGATGCTCGCCGCGTCCGCGCCTGCGCGCGCGCGCCCCGCCGGCACGCCGGTGTTCGGCGCCGAGACCTTCAGCCTGCCCAACGGCCTCACCGCGGCGGTGATCCCGATGCGCCGCGCGCCGGTGGTCGCGCACATGATCTGGTACCGCGTCGGCGGCGCCGACGAGCCGCCGGGCCTCTCCGGCATGGCGCATTTCCTCGAACACATGATGTTCAAGGGCACGACGAGCCTGGGCCCTGGCGAGTTCTCGCGCCGCGTGGCGCGCGAGGGCGGGCGCGACAACGCCTTCACCGGCCACGACTACACCGGCTACTTCCAGCAGGTTGCCGCCGACCGGCTGGAGCTGGTCATGCGGATGGAAGCCGACCGCATGGCGAACTTGGCGCTCGATGCACGCGAGACGGAGTCCGAGCGCCTCGTCATCCTCGAGGAGCGGCGGCAGGTGATCGACAACGTGCCGACGCGCCGCTTCCGCGAGCGCCTCGCCACGCTGCTCTATCTGAACCATCCCTACGGACGCCCGATCATCGGCTGGGAGCACGAGATCCGCGCCATCCCGCGCGAGCAGCTGCTGCGGTTCCATGAGCGGTACTACGGCCCGGGCAACGCCATCCTGGTCGTCCAGGGCGACGTCACCACCGAGCAGGTGCGCCGCCTCGCCGAGGCGACCTACGGCCAGGTGCCGGCGAGCGCGCGCGTCGAACGGCAGCGGCCGCAGGAGCCGCCGCCCGAGGGCGAGCGGCGCCTCGCCCTGCCCGATCCGCGCGTGCGCGAGCCGCAGATGGCGCGGCTTCATCTCGCGCCGACCGCGCGGACCGAGCCCGACCAGGCGGACGCGCTGCAGGTGCTCGCGCATGTGCTGGGCTCCGGCCCGACCAGCCGGCTCTGGCGCGCGCTGGTCGATCCGGGCCTCGCCGCCTCGGCCTCGGCCTCCTTCGGTGGCGACTCGGTCGATCCGACCGAGTTCGGCCTCTACGCCAATCCGCGCCCGGGCGTGGAGCCCGCGCGCGTCGAGGCCGCGTTGGGCGACGTGATCGCGACGCTGCTCGATGACGGCGTCACGGACGACGAGGTCGCGCAGGCGATCCGGCAGATGACGGCCGGTGCCGCCTTCGCGCGCGACTCGCTGATGGGCGGGGCGCGCACGATCGGTGCGGCGCTCGCGGTTGATCTGCCGCTCGATCACGTCGAGCAGTGGCCGGCGCGCATCGCGACCGTGACGCCCGCGCGCGTCATCGAGGCGGCGCGCGCGGTGCTGCTGCGCGAGGCAGCCGTCACCGGCTGGCTGATGCCCGGCGAGCGCCGCGCATGAG
>CAZHMM010000147.1:0-9639 GCA_964533585.1 uncultured Elioraea sp. | reverse complement strand
GGCCGAGGTGGCCGGGCGGCTGCTCGCCGAGATCGCCGGGCAGGCGGACATCGAGGCGGCCGCGCGGTCGGCGCTGACCCGGCTGCGCGAGGCGCGCGCGCCGCTGCCGGGCTTCGGCCATCCGACGCACAAGGCGGGCGATCCGCGCGCCGCGCGCCTCGTCGCTCTCGCGCATGAGTGGGGCGTTGCCGGGCGCCACATTGCCGCGCTCGCCGCGCTGGAACGCTTGGTCGAGCCGGTCTTCGGCCGTGCGCTGCCGGCCAATGTCTCGGGCGCGATCCCGGCCCTGCTGCTCGATGCCGGCTATCCCGCTGCCGCGCTGAAGGGCATCCCGGTGCTCGCGCGCTGCGCGGCGCTGATCGCGCATCTGGCCGAGGAGACCGAGCGCCGGCTCGGCTTCCGCCTTGCCGATCAGGCGATCGCGACCCTTGCCTATGACGGCCCGGCCGAGGGCGCCGGCCGATGAGCCTCGCACCGCTCGCGGTGCTGCGCCGCTTCCGCGCGCACGAGTTCTCGCTCGCCGACTTTCTCGCGAGCCGCGTCGAGGCGGCACCCGACGCGCCGCTCGTCCTGTTCGAGGGCGAGGCGATCAGCGCAAGCGCGTTTGCCGCGCAGGTCGCGACCGCCGCGGCGCTGCTCGCCGCCCGCGGCGTCGGCGCGGGCGACCGGCTCGGCGTGCTCTCGACCAACCACCCCTCGACGCTCGTGTTGCTGTTCGCCTGCGCCCGGCTCGGCGCGATCCTGGTGCCGGCGAATCCCGATTACGGCGTCGAGGAGGCAGCCTATGTGTTCGGCAATGCGGGGATCTCGGGGCTCGTTGCCGCGCCGGCCACACTCGCGGTGGCCGAGGCCGCGCGTGACCGCCTCTCGCCGCGGCCCTGGCTGCTGTTGAACGAACCGGCCGAGGCGACGTCGATCGAGCTGCTCCCGGACGCGCTCGCCGGCACGCGCGCGTCCCCACCGCCGCCCGTCGCCGATGGCGCTGACCGCACCTGCCTGCTCGTCTACACCTCCGGCACCACCGGCTTTCCCAAGGGCGTGATGCACGGCCAGCGCGGGATCGTGCTGAGCGGCGAGGCCTTCGTCGCGCGAATGCATCTCCAGCCCGGCGACCGGCTGCTCTGCGTCCTGCCGCTGTTTCACATCAACGCGCTGTTCTATTCCGTCTGCGGCGCGATCGCCTGTGGCGGCTCGGTCGCGGTCGCGCGGCGCTTCTCGGCCTCGACCTTCTGGCGCACCGCCACCGAGACCGGCGCGACCGAGACCAACCTGATGGCGGCGGCGGCGAAGATCCTGATGCTGCGCCCCGAGTCCGAGTTCGTGCCCGGCCACCGGCTGCGCAAGGCCTTCATCGCCCCGCTGACGGACGAGATGATCGAGGCGTTCACGCATCGTTTCGGCGTGCCGCACCTGATCGAGGGCTACGGCATGACCGAGATTCCCGGCGCGCTCGCCAATCCGTTCGACGGCGAGCGCCGCCGCGGCAGCGTCGGGCTGATCAGCCCGCACCCCGACCCTGCCGTTTCGCGCCCGGCGCTCCGCCTGGTGGACGACGCGCTCGAGGACGTGCCCGACGGCACGCCGGGCGAGCTCCTGTTCCGCACGCCCACGCTGATGCAGGGCTACTGGAACGCGCCGGAGGCCACCGCGTCCGCCTTCCACGAGGGTTGGTTCCGCACCGGCGATCTGATGCTGCGCGAGCCCGACGGCTATCTCCGCTTCATCGCCCGCAAGAAGGACATCATCCGCCGCCGCGGCGAGAACATCTCGGGCGCCGAGCTCGACCGCGTGATCGGCGCGCATCCCGCCGTCGCCGAGGTCGCGACGATCGGCGTGCCGAGCGAGCTCGGCGACGAGGAGGTGCTGGCCGCGATCGTGCTGCGGCCGGGGAGGCACGCCACGGCCGCCGAGATCGCCGACTGGGTGCGCGACCGCCTCGCCGCCTACAAGGCGCCGCGCTTCGTCGCCTTCGTGCCCACCCTGCCGCAGACCGCGACGCAGCGGATCGAGAAGTACCGGCTGCGCGGCGATGCCGCGCTGCTCGCCGCGGCGGAGGATCTCGCCGCACCGCCCCAGACGAACCGAATCAACACAGGGAAGGAGACCGTCCGATGAACCGTCGCACGCTGCTCGGCGCGGGGGCTGCCGCCGCGCTCACCGCCGCTCTGCCGGCCGCCGCCCAGGGGGCCTGGCCGACCGAGCGGCCAATCCGCCTCATCATCACCTATCCGCCTGGCGGCACCAGCGACTTCGTCGCGCGCGCCTTCGCCCAGCAGCTCGGCAGCCAGCTCGGCCAGACCGTGATCGTCGAGAACCGCAGCGGCGGCGGCGGCGTGATCGGCTGGCAGGCGGCGGTGCGCGCCGCACCGGACGGCTACACGCTGATGCAGAGCGACAACTCGATCGCCACCGCGCCGGCGCTGCTGCCGAATCTCGGCTTCGACATCTTCTCCGACCTGACGCCGATCTCGCTGATGGTCGACTATCCGAGCGTGCTCGTCGTCAACAATGACGTGCCGGCGCGCACGCTACAGGAGTTCGTGGAGCTCGTGCGCAGCCGCCCCGCCGGCGAGGTGTTCTACGGCTCGATGGGCCAGGGCTCGTCGCCGCATCTCTACACCGAGTTCCTCCAGGATCTCGCCGGCACCCGCATGACGCATGTGCCGTATCGCGGCATGGGGCCGGCCTTCCAGGATCTGCTGGCGGGGCGGGTGTCGATGCTGATCGCCGCACCCGCGACCGTGATGGGGGCGATGCGGGACAACCGCGTGCGTGTGCTGGCGATCGGCACACCGGGCGGGCGCGTGCCGGCGATGCCCGATGTGCCGACCGTGCGCGAGGCCGGTTTCGAGTTCGAGTTCAGCTTCTGGTACGGGCTCTACGGTCCGCGCGGCCTGCCACAGCCGATCGCGGGCCGGCTGGCCGAGGAGGTGGGCAAGGCGCTCGCCGTGCCGGAGTTCCGCGCGCGCTTCGAGCAGCAGGGGGGCGTGCCGGTCGCGGGCGATGCCGACGCGCTGCGGGCGGTGATGCAGCGCGACTACGATCAGTGGGGCAAGCTGATCCGCGAGAAGAACATCCGCCTGGAGTAGTTCGTCGGGATTGGGGTCTGGGGGAAAGGAGTGGGGGGACCACGCTGGTCCCCCCACACCCCCCTGCATCTTATCCGTTGGCGAGCTCCAACAGGGCCTGCGTCAACACCCGCACGCCGTTGGCGCAGGCGCGCGGCTCGGAATACTCGCTCGGGTGATGGCTCACGCCCGCGCGGCAGGGGATGAAGATCATCCCGGTCGGACACACCGGCACCAGGAACTGCGCGTCGTGGAACGCGCCTGAGGGCAGCCGAAGCGCCGCCATGCCCTGCGCCGCCGCGGCGCGCGCCACCGCCTCCGGCACCGTCGGCCCGAAATCGACCGGCATCGCCGTGAACCGCTCATGCACGCGTGCCGTGCACGACCGCATCGCCGCCTGCACCACGCCGGCGATCGCATCGCCGCGCGCGCGCACCACCGCCTCGTCGGGATGGCGGAAATCGATCGTGAACACCACCTTGCGCGCCACGCTGTTCGAGGTGTCCGGCTCGACCCTGATCGAGGCGACCGTGAAGCGCAGCACGTCGGTCGGATCGTGCATCAGCGCATTCAGCGCGGTGATCGCACGCACCGCGTCCTGCACGGCATCCTTACGGAGTGACAACGGTGTCGTGCCGGCATGATCCGTCCGGCCCTCCACCGTGACGGTGAACCAGCGGCTGCCCTGGATGCCCGTGACCACGCCGATGTCCTTGGCCTCCGCCTCCAGCAGCGGGCCCTGCTCGATATGCGCCTCGACATAGGCATGCGGCACGTAGCCGAGCGCTCGGCGCGGCAGTGCGGCCTCCTCGGCGTGCTGTTCGGCCAGCGCATCGGCGTAGCGGACGCCGTCGGCATCGGTGATGTCGTCGAAGGCGCTCATCGGCTGGAACCCGGTGAAGCTCATCGAGCCGGTGCAGCCGGGGGCGAAACGGCCGCCCTCCTCGTTGGTCCAGGCCACCACCTCGATGGCGCGCTTCGGCCGCACACCGGCCGCCGACAGCGCCTCGATCACCTCGAGCCCGGCCAGCACGCCGTAGATGCCGTCGAACCGCCCGCCCTGCGGCTGGCTGTCCATGTGGCTGCCGGTCAGCACCGGCGGCAGCGACGGGTCGGCCCCCTCCCAGCGCAGGAACAGATTGGCCGCGGGATCGACCGCGACGGACGCACCGGCCGCCTCGGCCCAGCCGATCAGCAGCCGCCGCGCCTCGCGATCGAGCGGCGAGAGGCACGGGCGGTTCACCCCCTCATGCCCCTCCTCGCTGGTGAACCCGCCGATCCGCGCCATCGCCATCAGCCGGTCCCACAGCCGCCCCTCGCTCACCGCCGCGACCGCGTTCGGCGCCGTGCCGCCCTCCGCCATCAGCCGTTCTCCGCATGCCATGTGCCGCGCCGACCGTGCACCATGGCCCGGGCCTTGCCAACCGGGCCGGCTCCATCGGCCGCGCCGATCCGCGCCATCGCGTCGGCCGACTGGACGCCGCGCGGCGCATTCGGCAGAGAGGCGCCAGACACGCAAGGGGAGCGAATCATGGCGAAGGTGCTCATCCTCTATTATTCGATGTACGGCCACGTCGAGACGCTGGCCAAGGCGGTCGCAGACGGCGCCCGGGAGGCCGGCGCCACGGTGACGATCAAGCGCGTGCCCGAGCTCATGCCGGCGGAAGTGGCCAAGGCAGCCGGCGCGAAGCTCGACCAGGCCGCGCCGATCGCCACCGTCGAGGAACTGCCGGACTACGATGCGATCGTGTTCGGCGCGCCGACGCGGTTCGGCAATGCGGCCGCGCAGATGCGCAACTTCCTCGATCAGACCGGCGGGCTCTGGTACCAGGGCAAGCTGTTCGGCAAGGTGGGCTCGGTCTTCACGGCCACCGGGGCCGGCGGCGGCAACGAGAGCACCATCCTGTCGCTGATGGTGACGCTGCTGCACCACGGCATGGTGTATGTGCCGCCCGGCTACGGCGCGCCGGAGCTTGCCGACCTCTCGGTGCTGAAGGGCGGCAGCCCCTACGGCGCGGGCACGATCGCCGGACCCAAGGGCGAGCGCCAGCCGCTGCCGCAGGAACTCGCGGTGGCGCGGTTCCAGGGCCGGCGCGTCGCCGAGGTGGCGGCGAAGCTGTTCGGCTGAACGGCGTCAGGCCGGATCGGCAGCGGCACGCAGCGTGATCGGCGGCAAGCCGTCCAATCGCGGCGCGACCGTGCCGATCACCTCCGCTGTCGCATAGCCGGCCTCGCGCAGCGCGGCGACGCAGGGTCCGGCGCGCTCGGGCGGCACGCCGGCGAGCAGCCCGCCGGCGGTCTGCGGGTCGAACAGCAGCGGAAAGAGCGGCAGCGTCTCGGCGCGGGCGGGATCGCGCACGGCTTCGCGCAGCCGCAGATTCTCTGGCTGCAACGACGAAGCGACGCCGCGCGCCGTGAGTTCGCGCGCGCCTGGAAGCACGGGGATGCGGTCGGGCGTCAGCGTCGCCGCCACACCGCTCGCGCGGGTCATCTCGACCAGATGGCCGATCAGGCCGAAGCCGGTGATGTCGGTCATGCCGCGCGCGCCATGCGCGGCGAGGATCGCCGCGGCGGCGCCGCTCGGCACGCACATCGCCGCCAGCGCCGCTTCGAGCCAGCGCGCGCGCGCAAGCCCGCGCATATGGCCCGCGAGCACCACGCCGGTGCCGATCGGCTTGGTCAGCACCAGCGCATCGCCCGGCACGAGTCCGCCCTTGCGCATCAGCGCCTCGGGTGCGATGCGTCCCTCGACCGCGAAGCCGAGCGCGAGCTCCGCGCCCTCGCCGGTGTGTCCGCCGATCAGCGCGCAGCCGGCCGCGCGCAGCGCCGCGTTCGCGCCCGCCAGCATCGCCGCGAGATCGGCCTCGATCTTCGCCTCGATCCCGAAGGGAACGGTCGCGATCGCAAGCGCGGTATGGGGCCTTGCGCCCATCGCGTGGATGTCGCCGAGCGCGTGGTTGGCGGTGATCATGCCGAAGCGCCACGGATCGTCGATCATGGCCCGGAAGTGATCGACCGTGTGCACGGCGAGCAGCTTCCCGCCGGTCGCCACCACCGCCGCGTCGTCCGGCGTTTCGAGCCCGACGACCACGTCCGGGTTCGGTGCCGGGGCAAGTCCGCCAAGCACGCGCGCGAGCGTGGTGGCACCGAGCTTGGCGCCGCAGCCGCCGCAGCGCATCAGGGCAGCTGCGAGGGCGCGCTCGGCGTCACGATCGGCGAGCCGCAGGGTCGGCGGCGCCGGCACGGGCATGGGAGGCGGCTCGTTGAAGCGGCGCATGAAGCGTCGGTCGATCCAGTCCTTCCAGCGCCACACCCAGCCGCCGGCGAGGGTGAGCCCATTGCGCGTGGCGACCGCGTGCCGCGCGCCGGTCGAGACGATGTAGAGCGCGTCGGATTGCGGGCGATACGGACGCAGCCCCCTGCCGGTCAGTGTGGCGCGGATGTTCGCCGCCAGCACCGGCCCGGCGCGCACCGAATAGACGCCCGAGCGCGGAATCGGTCGCGGCTCGAAGGCGATGGTGTCGCCGGCGGCGAAGACGTCGTCGCGGCCGAGCGCGCGCAGCGTCGCGTCCACGCGGATGAAGCCCTGCGCGTCGAGCGCGAGGTCGGTCTCCGCCAGCCAGCCGGCCGGCGCGGCCTCGGTGGTCCAAAGAATCTCGTCGGCGCCGATGCGGCCGCGCTCGCCGTCGAGCAGCACCGCGCCGGCTTCGACCGCGCGCACGCGCGCGCCCGTGTGCAGGGCGATGCCACGCTGCGCGAGAAGGGCAACGAACCGCTCGCGGAACGCGCGCGGAAAACCGGGCAGCAGCCCTGTTGCGCCGGCGACGAGAGCGAAGCCGAGCGCGTGCGGATCGCCGCCGGCGGCCGCGAGGTCGCGGCGCAGCCGGTGCTCAAGCGCGAGCAACAGCTCGACCCCGCCGGCGCCGCCACCGACCACCAGCACGCGGCGCGACTGCCCGCCAAGCACCCGCGCGCGCAGCACATCGAAGCGGGCGAGGAAGCCGTCGATCGGCTTGACCGGGATCGCATGCTCGGCCGCGCCCGGCACCGCGCCGGTGTTCGGCCGCGAGCCGATGTCGAGCGAGAGGATGTCGTAGGGCACCGGCGGGCGCTGCCGGCAGAGCACCAGCCGGCGCGCGAGATCGAGCCCGATCACCTCGTCGCCGTAGAGCCGCGCGCCGGCGAATTGGGCCAGCGGCGCGGTGTCGATATGCGCCTCGTCGAACCCGTAATGGCCGGCGATCAGCCCGGGCAGCATGCCGGAATAGGGCGTGTGCAGCTCTCGGCTGATCAGCGTCAGCCGGACGCCGGGCAGCGGGCGCATCCCGAACCGGCGCAGCACCTGCACATGCGCGTGGCCGGCGCCGACCAGCACCACGTCCTTGACGACGGGGGACTCGCCCGCGCGCGCGGCGCTACTGCGCAAGCTCCGGCAGGCCCCGATAGAGGTCCAGCGCCTCCGGGTTGGCCAGCGCCTCGACGTTCTTCACCGGCCGTCCGTGCACGACGTCACGCACCGCGAGCTCGGTGATCTTGCCCGAGCGCGTACGCGGGATGTCGGCGACGGCGATGATCTTGGCCGGCACGTGGCGCGGCGAGGCGTTCTCGCGGATGGTGCGGCGGATCCGGTTGCGCAGGTCGTCGTCGAGCGTGCGCCCCTCCCGCATGCGCACGAACAGCACGACGCGCACGTCGTTGTCCCAGTCCTGGCCGATCACCAGCGCCTCCTGGATCTCGGGCAGGGTCTCGACCTGGCGGTAGATCTCGGCGGTGCCGATCCGCACCCCGCCCGGGTTCAGCACCGCATCCGAGCGGCCGGTGATCACGAGCCCGGCCGTGCCGTCCGCGTGCTCGATCAGCTCGCACCAGTCGCCGTGGTGCCACACGCCGGGGAAGCGCTCGAAATAGGCGGCGCGGTAGCGTGCACCATCGGGATCGTTCCAGAACATCACCGGCATCGACGGGAAGGGCCTGGTGCAGACCAGCTCGCCCTTCTGCCCGCGTACCGGACTGCCGCGCTCGTCGAACACCTCGACCGCGCAGCCGAGGGCGCGCGTCGAGAGCTCGCCGCGCCGCACAGGGGCGACCGGATTGCCGAGCGCGAAGCAGCCGACGATGTCGGTGCCGCCGGAGATCGAGTAGAGGCCGAGGTCGCTCTTCACGTCGCGATAGACGTAGTCGAAGCTCTCCGGCGCGAGCGGGCTGCCGGTCGAGAGCATCGCGCGCAGCGCGGCGAGATCGTGCGTCTCGCGCGGCTTCAGCCCGGCCTTGGCGATGCCGTCGATGTATTTGGCAGAGGTACCGAAGATCGTCATGCGTTCCTGTTCGGCGATGTCGAACAGCGCGGCCGGCGAGGGGTGGAAGGGGTTGCCGTCGAACAGCAGCAGGCAGGCACCGGCCATCAGCCCCGAGATCTGCCAGTTCCACATCATCCAGCCGAGGGTGGTGAAGTAGAACAGCCGGTCATTCGGCTTCAGGTCGGTGTGCAGCAGGTGTTCAGAGGCGTGCTTCAGCAGCACGCCGCCGGCGCCGTGCACGATGCATTTCGGCTTCCCGGTCGTGCCGGACGAGTAGAGGATGTAGAGCGGGTGATCGAACGGCAGCCGCCGGTACTCGAGCGGCGCGCCCTGGACGCAGAACGCGTCCCAGCGCACGGCGCGCGGAATGTCCAACGGCTCGGCATCGCCGATGAAGGGCACGATCACCAGCCGCTTCACGCTCGGCAGGCCCGCCATCACCTCGCGAATCCGGCCGGCGTTGCGGAAGGTCTTGCCGCCGTAGTGGTAGCCGTCGGCGGCGACCAGCACGGTGGGCTCGATCTGGCCGAAGCGGTCGAGCACGCCGGCGGGGCCGAAATCGGGACTGCACGACGACCAGGTGCCGCCGGCGGCGTTGGTGCCGAGCATGGCGGCGGCGGCGTGGGGAATGTTGGGCAGGTAGGCGGCGACGCGTTCGCCGGCGAACAGGCCGAGCTGGGCGAGCCCGGCGGCGAAGCCCGCCGCCTGGGCGCGGAGTTCGTCGCGCGACCAGACGATGCGTCGTCCGTCCTCGCCGCGGAAGATCAGGGCAGGGGTGTCGCCGGCGTGCAGCAGGACGGTTTCGGCGTAGCAGAGCCGGGCGTCGGGGAAGAAGCGCGCACCCGGCATGGCGGTCGGGTTCTCGAGCGCGGTCTGGCCGCGCTCGCCGACGATGCCGGCGAAGTCCCAGAGCGCGGTCCAGAAGCCGGGGAGGTCCTCGACCGACCAGCGCCAGAGCGCGGGAAAGTCGGGCAGCGCGGTGCCGCGGGCGGTGGCGAGCCAGAGGCGGAAGGCGTTCAGGTTGCTGGCTGCGATGCGTTCGGCATCGGGCTGCCACAGGATTTCGCTCATCCGTCTCCTCCGCTCGGGCGCGGCGATATTCGCGGCACGCGGGGCGGGTCGGCAAGCCGAGGCGCGGGCTTGCGGGCTGGGGGGGCAATCGGTATGGTCCGCGCCCTGCCGGCTGGGGCCATAGCTCAGTTGGGAGAGCGCGTGAATGGCATTCACGAGGTCAGGGGTTCGACTCCCCTTGGCTCCACCAGCGCCCGGCAGTC
>CAZHMM010000146.1:0-9954 GCA_964533585.1 uncultured Elioraea sp. | reverse complement strand
CGTAGAGGCGCAGCGCCTCGAGCTCGATCTGTCCGTCGAAGCCGACGATGCCGATCTGGGCGAAGGCGACGCTGCTGCCGATGACGCGCACCGACTGGCGCCGGTTGAGCGAGGCGTCCGCCATGCCGGCGGAGGCGATCCAGGCCTTGGCCGCACTGTTCCAGCTCATGGTGGCGCCGGAGGCGAGCACGCGGGCGTCCGCGTCGGTGAGCAGGGTCTTGTCCGCATCGAAGCAACGCACGAACAGCCGCCCGCCATCAGCACCACCGACCAGCCAGTGGGCGAGCGCGAACTCTCTGGCCTGGGAGGCATCGACGACGAAGGCGAGGCCGCGATTGGCATTGAGCAGCAGCCCGCTCGGGGTTGGCGTGATTCCGCTGAGGCCAGCGAAGGACACACCCGCGAGCGTCGTGGCCGCGGTGGTTCCTGTGGAGACCACGGCGAGACCCTCCGCGCCGATGTCGGCGGCGCTCTCGCGATAGGCGGCACTGCGCAGGCTCGGCACCGTGGCGAGCAGCCGGACGTGGCGCGTCGCGGCGGCGCGGTAGCGCGTCACCACCGCATTGCCCGCCCGCGTCGCGCCGGCAGCGTAGTCGATGCCGACGCCGTAGCCCTGGCTGGCCCAGGCGACGTCGTAGAGGCACTCGGTCGCGCCGGCGGTGTGCCGCGCGACCAGCGGCGAGCAGGCCTCCATGCGCAGGCTGCGGGCGATCACGGCCGAGCCGGAGGTCTCGTTCAGGAACGGAATGGCGACGTTGGACCCGACCTGGGCGAGCTCGAAGTTCGGCCCCTCGAAGACGTGGTGGTTGTGGTTGAGGTAGGCGCCGGGTGCGGCGGAGAACCGCACGCCGAAGCGATCGCTCGCGGCGTTGACGCCCGAGGAGTTGGCGAAGTGCCCGCCGATATAGCGGATCGCGTTGTTCCAGGCGGTGTCGGCGGCGGTGCGGATATCGAGGCCGATGCGGTTGTCCACCAGGCGGCCGAGATGGAGCGTGCTGTCCTCGCAGCCGCGGCCGTCGCCAAGTGTGCGCACGCCGATGGTGAAGCGCTCGGCGCGGCGGATCTCGATATGCGAGGCGTCGAAGTTGCGCAGCAGGATGCCGATGTCGGTCTCGGAGGACCAGTCGGACTGCATCGCGCGGACGACGTCGAGCCCGATCCAGAGCTTCTCGCCGTTGCGGGTCGCCCCGCCGTCGCCGAGCGTGAGCACGGTGACCGGCGCGGTGCCGGTGTAGCGCAGCGCGCCGTGCATGATCAGCCCACGCGCGGCCCCACCCAGCAGCACGCCCGCGGCGACGTTCCAGAGGCCCTTGGGGATCAGCGCGATCTTGCCGTCGGCGGCGGCGCGGTCGAAGCAGGCCTGCACGGCGGCGGTGTCGTCGGCCACGCCGTCGCCGATACCGCCGAAGTCCGAAGGCGTGGGATGCTCGCGATCGCGCAGATACTTGGCGAAATCGGTCTTCGACGTGTCCTGGTCGAGGACGAGGATGTCGTCGATGCGCGCGGCCATGGCGTCTCCCCGGGGTCCCCGCGAAGCCTGCTTCGCGGGGTGGCATGTCAGAGTGCGGTCGCGCTGACCGGCCCGACGAAGCCCGAGACGTTGCCCTCGGCGGAGACCGAGCGCAGCCAGTACCAGCGCTCCTCGCCGGTCCCGAGGCCGGTGCGGTCGAACGGCAGCGCGGTCGGTTCGTCCGGCAGCTTCACGGCCGATGCGAGATCGTTGGACAGCCCCTCGAATACCTGGAGCTTCACCGCATCGGCCGGGACCCCGCCGTCGATCCGGATGCCGCCGGCGATGCCGGTCGCGGAGGGCGACGCGACGGGGCCTGGGATCGCGGCCGTGCGCCAGGCCGAGACCGCGCCGCTGGTCGAGCGCGCGCGGACGCGGAACGCGCTCGGCACGCTCGTCGGCACGGTCGCGCTGGTGGCGGTCAGCCCGGACGCGGAGCCCTGCCAGAACACGTTGCCCTGCGGCTGGGTCTCCAACTCATAGCCCGCGAGATACGCCGAGCCGACGGCGCTCCACGAGACCGCAAGCGCGGCGAACACCGCGTCCTGCGGCGTATCGACCGCAATGCTCGCCGGCGCGGCGATCACGCCCGGATTGGGCAGCACCACGCTCGGGCTGTCTCCCGCCTCCCGCTCGTCCACGCTGGCGTCCCAGTCCCAGACAGCGGGGTCTTCCTCCACGAGCGCCAGATCCACCCCGCCCTCGGGTGCGAGCGACCAGCCGGTCACACGCGCGGGAAAGGCCGGTATCCGATCGAGCGCCACCGTCACCCCGTCCCAGGGCCGCAGGCGCAGCGCCGAGAGCCGGGCCGGGAACGCCACCGAGCGCTGGCGGCGGTTGCGCTCCAATTCGATCTTCATCAGCCGCTGCACCGTGCTGACCGAGGTGGTGAGCGGGAACTCGAGGTCGCGGAAGATCGCCTCGCCGCCGTCCTCGGCGACGGAGTTGGATGCCAGCAGCGGCGGCGCGTCCGTGGGCTGCCAGTTCTTCGCCGGATCGACGTAGACCGCGCGCACGCCGTTGAAGAGATCGCGCCGCGGCCGTGCGCTGGCGATCGTGACGTCACCGCGCAGGTCGTCGCCACGGAGCGTGGCTGCCGGCAAGGCCGGTGCGCCGGCATGGATGAAGAACCGCCCGCCCGAGACCACCAGGGCGCCGGCCATGGCCGCGACCAGCTTGCGCGTGATCTCGATCTTGCCCTCGGCGAGCGAGAGCGTGCCGTTCACGGTGTAGCGGCGCTCATGGAGGCCGGCGCGCGTGCCGACCAGTTCGTCGCACACGTTCGCCGCGGCGATCAGCGAGGGCAGGTCGATGTCGGACCAGGAAGCCTTCCAGCCGAACGGGGCGGTCAGGTACCAGGCGAGGCAGAGGGCAGCGTTGTCCGACCAGCCGGTCGCACCGGTGCGCGGGTCGAGGATGGTGTCCGCGCCCTCGACGATCGCACTCACGTTGGGCGGGCCGGACGGAAAGGAAGCGTTCTTCAGCTTCAGCCGCACCGCGAGATAGGCACGCCCGCGGCCGCGATGATCCGCGGTCCATCTGTCCGGGATCTCGGCGAGCAGGTTGGCATCCGCCGGCTGGTCCGCATCGCCGAGATGGCGGTCGATCCGCACCAGCCCGGCGAAGCTCGCGTCGGTCTCGGGCTTGTCGCCGAGGAACACTTCGCCGATCGCACGCACCCGGTGCGCGGCCAGCACCACGACCATGTAGAACCAGCCGAATTCGCGCCCCTCGTCATCGGTCGCGGAGTGCAGGAACACGATCGGGCCGGAGACCTTGGCGCGGCCGAGCACGATGCGGTGCTCGGTGATCGGCTGGCGCAGCGACTGGGTGCGCCCGGCGCCGGGCGCGGTCAGGTTCAGCGCGGGCAGCCTGGGCTTCGGCGGCGGAAAGATTGAACGGCCGATCGCGCTGACCACGATCGCGGTGCCGGCGGCGGCGAGCGCGCCGATGATGCCGCCGCCGACCGCGGCCGAGGCGGCGCCGGCTGCCACCACCGCGATGATCGGCACCGCGGCGGGCACTACCCGATCCTCCAGGCGCGGGTGCAGGCGGTGATCGGCTCGCGCACCAGGCCACGCGGGCCGACGAAGGCCACACGCCCGGCATCGACCACGACGCCGAGCCGCGGCGGGTCACCGGCGAGCGCGATATCGCCCGCACGCGCGAACCGCGGCGCGACGCGTGAGAACCCGGCGCTGTCGGCGGAGGCTGCGAGCGACGGCAGGACGCGGAACGACGGGCGCGCGCCCGTCACCGCCTCGACCGCTTCGAGCGCGAAGGCCGCGCAGGTCCAGCGCGGCGGATCGAACGGACGCGCCTCCGCGGCCGACAGCAGCGCCGCCAGCCGTTCCGCCCAGCGGGGATGCCGCATCAGCTGCTCGGCAGGCGGATCTCCGCCTCCTGCAACGCCGGCACGAACTCGAAGAAGCGGTCGCCCGGGAACTCGGCCTGCTGGTCGGCATCGGTGTAGCGGCGCACCTCGGCGCGTTCGAGATCGACGAGCCGGCTCTCGCAGGCGAGCGAGACGCGCGGCTCTGCCCCGTCCACCACCTCCATCGTGTCCATCAGCCCGGCCCAGAGCGGGAACGGCTCCGCGGCCAGGGCACCGTGCGCGTCGAGCAGCGCGCCCCACAGCCGCGCGGGACGCAGCCGGTAGCCCTGCTCGGCAAGGGCGATGTCCACCACCTCCTGCGGCACCGGCGCGAGCAGCAGCGTGACCCGCACCGCGCGCAGCTCTGCCGTCTCCTCGATCTCGCTCACCGCGCCGAGCGTGCCCACGCCGTCGAAGGTCAGGCCGGCCCAGGCGAGCGGGCCGATTCCCGACCAGACGCGGAACGGACCGGAGGCGAAGTCGAGCTCGCACAGGATGACGGGCGCGGCCTCGGGTGCGGCTGCCGAGGCGGCCGCCTGCGGCGAGACGCGCGGCGTGGACGTCACGGCAACGCCTCCTCGAGACGGATGGTGATCGCGGTGAAGCGGCCCGGCCGGGTCGGATTGGCCGCCTCGTCGTCGGAGACGAGCCGCATCGGCACCGTGGGCCGCGTCAGCACCAGCCCAGTGTCCGCCGGCAGGTCGGCGCGCAGCGGCGGCGCGAGCGGAATGCTCGCCGTGCCGGTGCCCGATGCGATCACCGTCTCGGTCGCCATGTAGAGACGCCCGCCAAGACCAAGATGATCGCCCGCGGCGAGCGCGATCGCGTCCGGATACCAACCCTGGGTCTCGATGCCGAGCGCACCGCGCAGCGCACCGGAAGCGAGCGACGGATTGCCCGAGCCGACGATCAACCCGGTGCCATCGGTGAACAGCGTCTGGTCGTCGAACGAATAGGGGCCGGGCGGCACGTCGCCCTGGATGCGCGGATCGCCGCTGCGGAACTCGCGCCGCCAGTCCCAGATCCGCACCGTGTTCACCGAGCCGGCGAGCGCCGCGAGCAGCCCTTCCAGCACGCCCGCGCGCACGCGGTCGAGCGGGTCGAAGGTCGCCTCCGCTACCCAGCGCGCGCCCTCGCGCCGCAGCGCCTGGGTCGAGCGCGTCAGCGGCGAGACGAAGCGCAGCGTGTTGTGCTGGAGGTAGAACACCAGCCGCGACGGCCGCAGCAGCTCCGGCCAGGCGTATTCGGTCATGCGCGCGCCCTACGCTCGGACGGTGTCGTAGGCGGCACCGCCGCGGCGGATCGCGTCCAGGGTGAGCGCCGAGGCCTGGCGCGCGATCTGCCCGGCCATCAGCCGCAGCCGCGCCTCGACGCCAGGGTCCGCACCGCGCGCATCGATCGCGACCGAGGTGTTGATCACCACGCCACCCGGTGCCGTGCCGTTCGGCAGCACCACCCCGCCCTGGCGCGGCACGAACCATTCCGGCCCGCGCTCGCCGACCACGTAGGGCCGCCCTGCCGCCACCGGCCCGCCCTCGGCGCGGAACAGCCCGCCGAGGAACGAGCCGATGCCGGAGAAGATCGCGCTGAACGAGACCCCCGAGAACGCGCTGCCGATCGCGCTGCTGAGCGCGCCGCCCAGCGGCTCGGTGATGGTGCGCCGGGCGATGATCCGCGCCACGTCCTGGGCAATGCCCTGCAACACTTCCGAGAACCGCCGGCCGCGCACGATCGCGTCCTCGAACGCGCTGCTGAACGCGAAGCCGAGCTCGCGCGCAGCCTCGCGCGCCTCGCGCGTGCGATCCTCCGCCTCCTCCAGCGCCTTCAACGCCGCCTCGGCCTCGCGCCGGATGGTCTCGTCCGGCACCGTGAGCCCGGCGCGGTCCGCCCGCTCCACCAGTGCGGCCAACTCCTCCAGCCGCCGCACATACGCCTCATAGGCGGTCTCGTTGCGGCGGATCACCTGCTCGACCTCGCGGCCGATCGATGCCCGCTCCCGCTCGGCCTCGATCTCGCGCCGTCGTGCCTCGGTGGCCTCGCGCGAACGCTCGGTCAGCCGCCGCAGCGCCTCGTTGCGGCTCTCCAGCGCCTGCGCTTCCAGCCGCGTGCGCTCGGCCGCGTCGATCGCGCCGGCTGCCTCGGCCGCGCGGATGCGGCTGAGCTGGTCCTGGTAGGCGCGCTCGATGCGCAGCCGCGCATCCAGGCTCTCGCGCAGCCGCGCGATATCCTCCTGCGCACGCTGGCGCCGCCGCTCCGCATCCGCCTGCGCCTGGCCGTCCAGGATCTCCTGGACGCGCTGTCCGCGTTCCACCGCGGCGCGGCCCTCCTGCGCGAGGCGCTGCTGCAGGATCTGCTCCTGCCGGCGCAGCTCCTCCAGCTCGCGCTCGATCATGGCAAAGCGCGGGTTGCGCGCGAGTGTGGTCTCCTCCGGCACGCCGAGTTCGCGTGCCCGGGCCAGCAGCCGCGCGCGCTCGCGCTCCAGCTCGGCCATCCGGTACAGGACCTGGGTGAGGCCCCGCTCGGGATCGGCCGGATCGGCGGTCCCCGCCTGCGAGATGACCCGGGCCAGCGCGTCCGCGACCGCGGTGATCGCCGGTGCCACGCGCGCGGCGAGATTGGTCGCGAGCGTGGCGAAGGCGCGCTCGAGCTTGGCGATCTTGTCCGACGCCTTGTCGGCCTTGGCGATCAGCTCGGCGTCCGCGATCGCGCCGTAGCGCAGCGCCTCACCGGTCAACCGTTCCAGCCCCTCCCGCCCCTGGGCGAGGAACGGGATGAGCCGCTGGCCGAGCCGGTCGCCGAACAGCGCGGTCGCGAGCGCCGCGCGCTCGGCCGGGCTCTCGATCCCGGCCATGCGCTCGGCGGCGGCGGCGAGCACCGCCTCGGTCGCGCGCACGTTCCCGGCAGCGTCGCGGAACGCGATGCCGAACCGGCGGAACGCAGCCTCGGCCTGCGCCTCGCCCTGCGCCGCATCGGCGATGCGCCGGGTCAGCGCCGCCAGCCCGCGCTCCAGCTCCTCGTTCGACAGCCCGACCTCGGTCGCGGCGAAGCGGAACGCCTGCAACGCGTCCGTCGAGACGCCGAGCTGGTCGGCAAGCTCGCCGAGCCCGCCCACGGCATCCACCGCGCGGCGGGCGAAGCCGGCGAGCGCGCCGACGGACAGCCCCGCCAGCACCGGGCCGAGCAGGCTCAGCGCGCGCGAGGCGCCTTCCGCGCCGGAGACGATGCGCTTCATCGCCCGGTCGCCGCTCTCGCCCACCTCGGCGATCGCGCGCTTCGTCTGCTGCGCGCCGTCCACCGACAGGCGCACCGAGAGCCGCCGCGTCGCGTCGCTCATGCGCCGCGCTCCCTCATCGCCGCGCCGTCCCGGCGCGCTGCCTGCGCCTCCGCGAGCCCGGCCGCGATCGCGCCGAGCAGCTCGGCGGCGATCCAGCCCTGCGCGCCGAGCGACCCTGCCAGGGCGAGTGCCGAAGGCATGTCGAGCCGGGCGTCGGCGGTATCGGCCACGATGGCGCCCGCCGCCGCGCGCCAGCATGCCGCGCCCTCGGCCGTCTCCGGAGCATGCGCCGCATAGGGGCAGTTCATCCCGCAGTCCCGCGCCAGCGCGACGCAGCCGCGGCAATACCCAGGCCCGTGCGCGAAGTGCCACGCGGCACGCGCCCTCAGCCGTTTCCCTCCGCGTCCACCGCGCGCAGCGGCCGCATCGACGCCTCCCAGAACGCGGCAGCGATCTCGTCCTTCTCCATCAGCCGCTCCACCGCCGCTGCGCTGAGCGGCAGAGGCTGGCCCTCGGCGTCACCCACGCCCTCCCACTCGAGCACCAGATGCCGCGCCAGCGTCTGCACCAGCAGCATGAAGGCAAAGCCGCGGCGCAGATCCTCGTCGTCGGGCGGGCCGAATTCAGCGGCGGCCTCTGCCGCCAGCCGCGTCGCACGCGCCTGCGCAGCGCTGACGATCGCCGTGCTCGCCGGACGCAGCTTCAGCCGCACGCCATGTGGCAAATCCACCCAGCGCGGCTCGGCCGAAAGATCGAGGGTGAGCATCACACGTAGCTCTCAATCTGGTTCCGGAGAGTGACGGTCATCATGCGTCCGGCGGCGGGGTTGAAGGCGGCGCGGAACTCGAACGCGGCCTCGATGCCGGCGGGGCCTTCGATCGGCGTGCGTGCGAGTGCCAGATACGCCTCGTGCAGCACGATCGTCAGGCTGCGCGACGAACTGATCGTGTAGCCGAACTCCAGCTCGATGGGTGCGCCGCCAGCCGCATCGTCGAGCAGCAGCGTGTCGGCGAACCGGCTCGTCACCTGGCCGGTCGCCCGCGCGATCCCCGGATCGGCCCCTTCCAGCTTGAGGTCGTTGCGGATCGTGCGCACCGCCTCGATCGAGTTCGTGAACGCCACCCGCCCGCCGGTGATCTGCGCCAGCGGCGCGCCGTTGCGCTTGATCGAGCCCTGCGCCTTGTTGAACGGCAGGTAGGGATGCGCGAGCGGCGTGCCCGCGACCGAGGTCGTGCCGCGCACGGAGCCCTGGGCGATCAGGCCGAAGGTCGCGTTGGCCGCGCCTGAGGGGGAGACGTCGATCTCGAAGGTGTCTGCGCGCACCCCGCTGATCAGGTCGAAGTTCGGCACGTCGGGGAAGGCGATCTCGATGCTGTTCGACGGCAGCTCCGGCGCGCCGGAGGCGAACGCGTGCTCGTAATCCGGCGCCGTCCCGGTCGTTGTGGGCGGGCCGAGCAGCAGCCGCAGCCAGTGGCCGATGTTGTTGAGGTCGACCGGCACGACCACTGGCCCGGCGACGGTGAGGAGGTCGCGGAACGGCGCGGCCGCGTCGCGGTTCGTGCCGACGCCGATCACATCCGCGTCGAGCAGCGGCTGCTCGGCGCCGAGCGTGCAGGTCTGGAAGGGCAGCAGCCGCCAGTTGCCGGAGGGCGGCGTGCCGTAGACGGCCTCCACGGCCATGTGCAGCTTGCTGTTCGCGCCGATGGCACGCGGCATGAGGTCCTCCGATGGTCAGGAGAGCGGTGTGTCGCTGGTGGTGAACCAGAGCGAGACGGGCACGGACGCGGCGCGGATCGTGGCCGCACCGTCGAACTCGAGGTTGTCGAACGAGGGGCTTTCCGGCTGCGCCCACTCGACGGCGCCGCCGCGCGTGCGATCGGCGACGATCGCAGCGGCCACGTCCACGAGCAGCGCGTCGAGCGTCCCGGCGCGGGCTTCCGGAGTGACGCCCGGCACGGCGACCACGACCTCGGCGACGTGGCGGACCTGCCAGCGCAGCGGCGAGAGGATGGCGATCTCCTCGACGGTCTCGCCGTCCTGGATCATCACCAGCCCGCCGGGGCCAATGCGCTGCGGCACGGTCTCGCCCCGCAGCACCTGCGGTGCGGGCGAATGTGCCGCGAGCGCCGCGGAGATCGCGGCGTGCAGCGCGGCGATCGCCGCCTCGCGCGCGCTCACAGCCATCCGAGCACGCCGGCAGCCCAGCGTCCGAGCACGTGGAACACCGCGAGGGCGACGAGGGCGACGAGCCAGCTCAGCATGACGCCGAGCGCGAGCAGCGCCAGGCAGCGCCGCGGCGAGAGCTTCTCTGTCACGGGGCGATTGCCTCCCATTCCCGCACGATCGCGGCGGGCAGCCGCGCGAGCGCGCGGTGGCCGGCACCGCGCACATCCAGCCGCTTGGCGAGCTGCACCTGCGGCACCAGCAAAAACATCGGCACGAAGCCCTGTTCGAGCAGTTCGCGATGCCACGCGGCGCGCGTGGCCGAGCGCATCTTGCGCCTTGCCACTTCGACCAGCCCGCCGGCGATGAGCGGCGCGCGGCGCCGGCCCACGCGCTCGCCTTGGCGCACCGGCAGGCACCAGACGAAGCCGCCGGGACGCTCCTTCATCGGCCGCAGGAACGCCTGCCGGCTGGCCACCATCTGCTGCGGGGTGACGCGCATGCCGCGGCCGCGGCGACCCTGCGGTGCGTTGAAGCCGGTGGGGATCGCCAGGAACCGGCCACCTCGGGCGCGGATGGTCGCGCCGCGCTCGAACGCATCGACGATGCTCGGCACCTTGGTCCAGACGATGC
>CAZHMM010000145.1:2734-9980 GCA_964533585.1 uncultured Elioraea sp. | reverse complement strand
CGCTTCGCCGGCAGCGCGCGCGGCGCGGATCTCGGTGGCACTCGCCGGGTGCTCGCGGCCGGGCAGCAGCAGCCAGGCGGGCGGCGCCATCCGCGGCAGCGCGCCGGCATGCGCCGCCGGCACACGCCAGGGCGCGAGCGCGCGGCTCGCGGTGCCGTGCAGCGCCTTGCGGGTCCAGCCCGGGCGAGGGAACACGACGATCGGCACCATGCGGAAGATGCGCCGCCAGCCCTGCCAGCGCGGGATCTGCACCTGGTTGTCCGCGCCCATCAGCCACACGAGGCGCGCGCGGGGGAACCGCCGCGTCAGCAGCCGCAGCGTCGCCACCGTGTAGCGCGTGCCGAGCCTTGCCTCGAGGTCGGTGGCGACGATGCGCGCGTTGCCCTCGGCCACCGCCTCGGCCGAAGCCAGCCTGTCGCCGAACCTGGCCATGCCGTCGTCGGACTTCAGCGGGTTGCCCGGGCTGACCAGCAGCCAGACCGCCCGCAGCCCGAGCCGCTTCAGCGCCGTCTCGGCGATGTGGCGGTGGCCTTCATGGGCGGGGTTGAAGCTGCCGCCGAGGATGCCGATCCGGCCGCGCCGCCCGTCACCCCAGCGCGAGATCGCTCGGTGCCGCACGCGTCAACGAGGCTCGGCGCGGGCCGGCATGAGGCAGAGACGCAAGGCGGAGCAGCGCATCGGCGCGAGCTTCCCTCGTGAGGACGGGTCCCCGACCCTAGCGCGCCCGGCGCGGCGCCGCCAACGATCCGGCACAGGGGACGGCCGTCACCCGCGCACCTGGCCCGAGCCGAGCACGTGGTAGCGGAAGGTGGTGAGCTGCTCGGGCCCGACGGGTCCGCGCGCGTGGATCCGCCCCGTGGCGATGCCGATCTCGGCGCCGAAGCCGAACTCGCCGCCATCGGCGAACTGGGTCGAGGCATTGACGATGCCGATCGCGCTGTCGATGCCGGCGAGGAACGCCGCCGCCGCCGCCGCGTCCTCGGTGACGATGGCATCCGTGTGCTCGGAGCCGTGGCGCAGGATATGCGCGACCGCGCCCTCGACCCCGTCCACCACCGCGACGTTCAGCACGGCATCGAGCCATTCGGTATCGAAATCGGCCTCCGAGGCGGCCGGCAGGTCGGGGCGGATCGCGCGCGCCCGCGCATCCGCCCGGAAGGCGCAGCCACGCGCGGCGAGATCGTCGAGGATCGGCGGCAGATGCGTCGCCGCGCAGGCGGCATCCACCAGCAGCGTCTCGGTCGCCCCGCACACCCCCGTGCGGCGCAGCTTGGCGTCCAGCGCGATCGCGCGCGCCTTGGCGAGGTCGGCGGCTTCGTGCACGAAGGTGTGGCAGCGCCCCTCGGCGTGCGCCAGCACCGGCACGCGCGCCTCGGCCTGCACGCGCTCGACCAGCGACTTGCCGCCGCGCGGCACGATCACGTCGATCAGGCCCGAGCCCGCGAGCATCGCCGCGACGAAGGCGCGGTCCGCGGTCGGCGCCACCTGCACCGACGCCTCGGGCAGTCCCGCCTCGGCGAGACCCTCGGCGAAGGCGGCGTGGATCGCGCGCGCTGAGCCCAGGCTCTCCGAGCCGCCGCGCAGGATCACCGCGTTGCCCGACTTCACCGCGATCGCGCCGGCATCGGCGGTGACGTTCGGCCGGCTCTCGAAGATCATGCCGATCACGCCGAGCGGGGTCGCGACGCGGCGGATCGTCAGCCCGTTCGGCCGCGTCCACTCGGCGAGCACACGGCCCACAGGGTCCGGCAGCGCCGCGACCTCCTCAACGCCGCGCGCCATCGCCTCGACCCGCGCCGGCGTGAGCGCGAGCCGGTCCAGGAACGAGGCCGGGCGGCCGGCTGCCCGCGTCGCGGCCACGTCCTCCGCGTTGGCGGCCAGGATCGCCGCCGCGTGCCGGCGGAGTGCCGCGGCTGCCGCCTCCAGCGCCCGCGCCTTGGCCGCGGCGCTCGCGCGCGCGAGCGCATGCGCGCCGGCGCGCGCCGCGCGCGCCATGGCGGCGAACAGGCTCTCCGCCTCCACAACCGGGCGGGGTGTCACAACGTTCATCGGCGCAGCCTAGCTGAACCCGGCCGGGCGCGGAACCGCCGGCATCGGGCGATGAGAACCGTTGATCCCGGCGCGACTCTGCCGCACGTTAGGTGCGGCCGCGCGCCAGACGCGGCCAGTGCGCGTCCCGGCCCGGCATATCCCGCGCCGGCGTCGCGGGGCGACGGGAGCGGGAGATGAGTGTGGCGGTCGGCGGGTTTCCCCGCGCGGAGCGAACGGCACGGACCTGATGCCGCAGGACGTGATCGCCGATCCCCGGTATGCGCGCGCGGCGCCACGGCGCGGCATCCGCCTCTCGTGGCGCGACCCGACGGTGCGCAGCATCGTCTGGCAGGTTCTCATCATCGGCCTGGTCGGCTTCGTGGTCTGGTGGCTGGTGTCCAACACCATGCGCAACCTCGAAGTGCGCCGCATCGCGACCGGCTTCGGCTTCCTCAACCGCGAGGCGGGGCTGCCGATCGCCGAAGCCATGATCCCCTACAGCCCGGCCGACACCTACGCCCGGGCCCTCCTCGTCGGCATCCTCAACACCCTGCGCGTCGCGGTGATCGGCATCGTGCTGGCGACGATCCTCGGCACGCTGATCGGCATCGCGCGGCTGTCGCACAACTGGCTGCTGGCGAAGCTCGCCGCGGTCTATGTCGAGCTGCTGCGCGACCTGCCGCTGCTGCTGCAGCTGCTGTTCTGGTACGCGCTGATGCAGGGCCTGCCGGGGCCGCGCCAGGCGGCGAACCCGTTCGGCTCGGTGTTCCTGTCCAATCGCGGCATCAAGTTTCCCTGGGTCGTGTGGGAGCCCGCGCACACCGCCGCCCTGCTCGCCCTGCTCGCCGGGATCGCTGGCCTGGTGCTGCTCGCGCGCCGCTTCACCGCGCGACAGATGGCGACCGGCGTGCGGCCGAAGCTCTGGCCCTGGGGGCTCGCGCTGCTGCTCGGCCTGCCGGCGCTGGTCTGGGCGGCGATGGGCGCGCCCTTCACGATCGACGCGCCGGTGCTGCGCGGCTTCAACTTCCAGGGTGGCGCGACGATCACGCCAGAGTTCGCAGCCCTGCTGCTCGGCCTCGTGCTCTACACGGCGGCCTTCATCGCCGAGATCGTGCGCGCGGGCATCCTTGCCGTGCACACCGGGCAATGGGAGGCGGCCGGCGCGCTCGGTCTCTCGCGTGGCGAGCAGCTCCGCCTGATCATCCTGCCGCAGGCGCTGCGCGTGATCATCCCGCCGATGACCAGCCAGTACCTGAACATCACCAAGAACTCCTCGCTCGCGGTCGCGATCGGCTACCAGGACATCGTCTCGATCGCCAACACGACGCTGAACCAGACCGGCCAGGCGATCGAGGGCATCGCCATCATCATGGCGGTCTATCTGACGATCAGCCTGTCGATCAGCCTGTTCATGAACTGGTACAACGCCAAGATCGCGCTGAAGGAGCGGTGAGACGATGACCCCGCCGCCCGCCCGGAGCGCGACCATCGGCGCGAACGGCATGCCCGTCCCGTCCGTGGAGGAACCGCGCCGCCCGCCGGTGCTGTCGGTCGGCCTGCTCGGCTGGCTGCGCGCGAACCTGTTCTCGTCCTGGCTGAACACCGCGCTGACGCTGCTTCTCGCCTACGTCATCATCTCCTGGGCGCTCGGGCTGATCTCCTGGGGCGTGCTCAACGCCGTCTGGGACGTGCCCGGCACCGGCGCGCAGGTCGATACCTCGGCCTGCCGCGCCGCCCGCGGCGAAGGCGCGTGCTGGGCGCTGATCGGCGAGAAGTACCGCTTCATCCTGTTCGGCCTCTACCCGTTCGACGAGCAGTGGCGGCCCGCGCTGGTGGTGGCGATCTTCGTGGCGCTCTACGTCGTCTCGGCGATGCGGCGGTTCTGGAACCGCTGGCTCGGGCTCGTCTGGCTCGCCGCGCTGACGGTGATCGGCGTGCTGATGTGGGGCGGCGTGTTCGGGCTGCGCTTCGTCGAGCAGGAGCGCTGGGGCGGGCTGCCGATCACGCTGATCCTCTCGACCTTCGGCATCGCCTTCGCCTTCCCGCTCTCGATCCTGGTCGCACTCGGGCGGCGGCAGAGCTCGATGCCCGCGGTGAAGGCGCTCTGCGTCGTCTATATCGAGCTGATCCGCGGCGTGCCGCTGATCAGCCTGCTGTTCATGGCCTCGGTGATGTTCCCGCTGTTCCTGCCCGAGGGGATGAACATCGACAAGCTGCTGCGCGCGCAGGTGGCGATCATCCTGTTCGCCGCCGCCTACCTCGCCGAGGTGGTCCGCGGCGGGCTGCAGGCCCTGCCCAAGGGCCAGTACGAGGCGGCGGAGGCGCTCGGCCTCTCCTACTGGCAGCAGACCGGCTTCATCATCCTGCCGCAGGCGCTGCGCCTGGTGATCCCGCCGCTGGTGAACACCTTCATCGGCATGTTCAAGGACACCTCGCTGGTGCTGATCATCGGCATCTTCGACCTGCTGAACACCGCCAAGACCTCGATCATCGAGCCCGCCTGGCAGGGCTTCGGCATCGAGGCCTATCTGTTCGTCTCGGCGATCTACTTCGTGTTCTGCTTCGCGATGTCGAAGTACAGCCAGGATCTCGAGGCCGAGTTCAACCGCCACCGCCGGCGCTGAGGCGGCCGCACCACGTCGGGAGAGGCATGATGCAACAGGGAACGGCACGAACGGACGCGGCGGCGGCGCGGCGCGATGCGGCCGGCAAGCCGATGATCGAGCTCGTCAACGTCAACAAGTGGTTCGGCGCGCTGCACGTGCTGCGCGACGTCAACCTCACCGTCGCCGAGCGCGAGCGCGTGGTGGTCTGCGGCCCCTCGGGCTCGGGCAAGTCGACGATGATCCGCTGCATCAACCGGCTCGAGCAGCACCAGGAAGGCCAGATCGTCGTCGACGGCATCGAGCTCACCGACGATCTGAAGAACATCGACGCCATCCGCCGCGAGGTCGGCATGGTGTTCCAGTCCTTCAACCTGTTCCCGCATCTGACCATCCTGGAGAACTGCTCGCTCGCGCCGATCTGGGTGCGCAAGATGCCGAAGAAGCAGGCCGAGGAGCTGGCGATGGAGTTCCTCACCCGCGTGCGCATCCCCGAGCAGGCGCACAAGTATCCCGGCCAGCTCTCGGGCGGCCAGCAGCAGCGCGTGGCGATCGCGCGCGCCCTCTGCATGCGCCCGAAGATCATGCTGTTCGACGAGCCGACCTCCGCGCTCGACCCCGAGATGATCAAGGAGGTGCTCGACGTGATGGTCGAGCTCGCGCAGTCCGGCATGACCATGGTGGTGGTGACGCACGAGATGGGCTTCGCCCGCACGGTCGCCGACCGGGTGGTGTTCATGGACCGCGGCGAGGTGGTGGAGGTCGGCGCGCCGACCGAGTTCTTCGGCAATCCGAAGAGCGAACGGCTGAAGACCTTCCTCAGCCAGATCCTGGGGCACTGATCCCCGCGGGTCAGTCCCGCTCGACCTTCAGCACGCGCCCGGTGCGCGGATCGATCTCCACCTCGATCTCGCGCCCGCGCTGGTCGCGGCCCTCGACCTCCCAGCGCCCGTCATCGCATTCGAGCTCCTTGACCAGCGCGACGCCAACGCCACGGGCGATCTCGATCGCCTGCTCGGCCCGAACCGGGCCGCGATCGCACCGCTCATCGGCCAGGGCGGGCGCAGTCGCCAGCCCGATCGTCGTCATGAGTAGCGCGCGGAACGTGCTGGGCATCGTGTCTCGTCCTCCTTGCTGGTGCGGGCCCGCATGATGAACGCACGCGGGCGCGTCCTGTTCCACGCCTTGCGGCACGGCGCGGCGATGGCCGCCCACGATCGTGCCCGTCTCTCGACGCGCGCGGCCGTTCGCGCGTAGCGTCCCGACTGCGATGCGCAGGCGAGCGTCGCAAGGAGGGCGATGCAGCGCCAGGCGACCGCGCACGGAGACCGGGACAGCGACTGGTCGGCCCTGATGGCGGCCGCCCAGCACGGCGACCGCCGCGCCTATGAGCGGCTGCTGCGCGAGATCGTGCCATTCCTCCGCGGTGTGGCGCGCCGGCGGCTGCGCGGCGAGGCGGATGTCGAGGATGCGGTGCAGGACGCCCTGCTGACCATCCACCAGATCCGCCAGACCTACGATCCGTCCCGGCCGATCCGCCCCTGGCTCGGCGCGATCGCCGAGCGGCGGGCCCTCGACCGGGTGCGATCCGTGGCGCGGCGGGCCGGCCGCGAGGAGGAACTGACCGACCTCCATCACGAAACCTTGCCCGGCGCGGCGACGAATGAGGGAGACGGCCGGCTTCAGGCCCGGGATGTCCGGGCGGCGGTGGCGGACCTGCCGCCGGGTCAGCGCCAGGCGATCGAGCTGCTGAAGTTGCAGGAGCTCAGCCTCGCCGAGGCCTCGTCCCGGACCGGGCAGTCGGTCACCGCGCTGAAGGTGGCGACCCACCGGGCGATCCTGGCGCTGCGCCGGCGGATCATGGGCGATGGGAGGGGCTGACGGCGTGCGGACGGAGGATCTGGTCGGTTCCCTGGTTGCAGATCTGGCCCCCGTCAGGCGGCTGCGCCCGCCGCTGGTGCGGGCGGCCGGATGGCTGGCCCTGTCCGTGCTGGTAATCGGCATCGTCGTGGCGCTCGCAGGCTTCCGCCCCGATCTCGGCGCGCGGCTCGCCGAGCCGTGGGAGGTCGCGCAGCTCGCCGCGGCGGTCGCGACCGGCGTGCTCGCGGCCATCGCGGCGTTCCATCTCGCCCTGCCGGACCGGTCCGACGCCTGGGCGCTGCTGCCCCTGCCGGGCTTCGCGCTCTGGGTGGCGAGCCTCGGCTGGGGCTGTGTGGCGGACTTCGTCCGCCTCGGACCGGAGGGGATCGCGCTCGGCACGTCCTGGGGCTGCCTCGGTTTCATCCTCGCGCTCAGCATCCCGCTCGGCGGCGCGATGCTGTTCGCGCTCCGCCATGCCGGGCCGATCCGCCCGGTGCCGACGGCGGCGATCGGCGTGCTGTCGGTGGCGATGCTGGCCTCGGTCGCGCTCTCGCTGGTCCATCACCTGGACGCGGCGATCATGATCCTGGTCTGGCACGCCGGCGCCGTGCTGGTGGCCGTGGCGCTGAGCGCCGGCCTCTCCCGCCCGGGCTTCCGGATTGCCCGGCGGGTCGCGACCGCGACCGCCTGACGCCGGTCAGAACCGATAGCAGGACTGCAAGGCCGAGCGGATCGAGGCGGTCGAGCCGCGC
>CAZHMM010000145.1:0-2634 GCA_964533585.1 uncultured Elioraea sp. | reverse complement strand
TCAGAACCGATAGCAGGACTGCAAGGCCGAGCGGATCGAGGCGGTCGAGCCGCGCAGCGAGATCGTGCCCTGGCGCACGCCGTTGATCGCCACCGCCGCCTCGCTGTCGCGCCCCGCCAGGAGCTGCGGCAGGCGCGAGCGGCGCAGATCCGCGTACCACACGTTCTGGCCGCCGCCCGGCTGCTGGCCGATCGGATGGTCGATCCGGCCGAGCGAGGGGAACAGGAAGGTCACCGTCGCACGGCTGACGCTCGGCCGGCCGCGCAGCTGGACCGCGACCACCGGCGCGCCGTTGAAGCAGAGCAGCGACAGCGTGTGGATCACCCCCGGCCCCGCCACCGTCGCCACGGGCGGGCGGCCGGAGACCGGCCGGAGCGACCAGTCGCTCGGCGAGGGCGGCGCGGGCGGGCGGGCGGTCGCCTGCGGTGTCGGCTGGGCCGCCTGCGCCGGCGGCGGCCGCGCCGGTCCGCCGAGCCGTGCGAGTTCGCGTCCGTTCCACGCGTAGCGGACCGTGCAGCCCTCGGCGCCGACCCCGCCCTGGCGGCACATCGCGCCGTGCAGCGCGAGTTCGAGCACCGGCGGCGACCCCTCGATCAGCGTCCAGCCCTGGACATGGCCGAGCGCCGTCCCGTGATGCTCCGTGCCCGCGGACAGGAACACCACCACCGGGCAGCCGGCCGAGCCGCAGAAGAGCGACCAGGCATTGGCGCATTCGAGGTGCTGGTAGTCGAGGATGTAGTCCGGAACCCCATCCGCGTTGAGGTCGGCGGTGGTCTGGAAGCCGGGCTGCAGCGACGGCGTGCCGCCGGCGCCGCGGCAGTCCTGCATCGCCTCGCGGGTGAACGCGCTCACCTCCGCCGGCTGCGCCACCGCGGGCACGGCCGCGACGGTCAGCAGACCGGCCAGCATCAAGACGCGCATGATCAAGCCCTCCGGGATCGTTGCGCGACTCTCCCGCGATCCCGCCCCCGCCGCAAGCCGGCCCAGCTATCCGCGCTGTGCGAATCCCGGCGCCGGTCGGTGGTCCGGCGCCTCCGCGACCTCCACCCCGGCCACGCGCGCGATCAGCGGACCGCGCCGCAGGGCGGCGATGAACTCGGCGACCGCCGCCTCCTCGCCGGCCGCCAGCGCCTCGACCCGTCCGTCCTCCAGGTTGCGCACCCAGCCATCGATGCCCAGCCGGTCCGCCTGGCGCTGGGCGAAGGCGCGGAAGCCAACGCCCTGCACGCGGCCCGAGACGAGGATGCGCACCGTCCTCACGCGACCGGCTCGGCCTCCGCCAGCGCCAGGATTCGCGCGGCGAGCCGCACATCCTCGGCGATCGCGGCAAGCCGCGCGGCGGCTTCCGCGTCCTCGCCCCACGCCTCGATCTGGAACGCCTCGTCGAGTGTCGCGAGCGCGTGGGCCTCGTCCGCGCCGATCCGTCGCTCGGCCAGCGCCAGCCCCAGCACCAGCGAGCCGAGCGCGGGCACCGCCACGCCGAGGGCCGCGAGCGCGACCGGATTGCGGCGGGCGAGTGCGGCGCGCAACGCGGCGCGCGCCTGCGGCGGCTGCACGACAGGCGCCACGCCGGCGGTCACCACCAGCGGCGCATCGAGCGCGAGGGCGGCCCAGTCGAGCAGCGGCTGCCAGCGCTCGGCCTGGCGCGCGGCGAGTTCCGGCGGGTGTTCGGCGCGATAGCAGAGCAGATCGGTCTCGCCATAGGCGGCGAGCGCATCGACCGTGGCCTCCGGCGCCGGCGCGATCCGGTCGATCGCGGTGGCGATCACGCGGGTCAGCGTCAGCGCGGCCAGCGTCACCTCCGCCCCCTTCGCCCCGCCGGCCCGCTGCCACTCCTCGGCGATCGCCGCGGCGAGGCTGCGGCTCGGCACGATCAGCGCCGAGCCCGAGGGCAGCCGCATCGGCCGGCCGTCGAGCGCCACGCCCCAGCCTGCCTCACGCTCGACCGGCTCGGCGCGGTCCCAGAACCGCTTCATCGGCCAAGGCGCGGCAGGATCTGCTGCAACGGGCTCGCCGGCCGCTGCTGCTGCTGTTGCTGCTGCGGCTGCTCCGTCGGCGCCTGTTGCTGCTCCTGCTGCGCCGGCGCGGTCTCGGCGGCAGGCGCCGCGCCCGGCCGCCCGCCGCGCGCGATCGCGAGCTGGGCCGGGCAGTCATCGGTGGTGGCCCCGCCGCGCGCCGCGCCGACCACGCCGCCGACGATCGCGCCGAGCGGGCCTGCAACCACACCCGCCTGCGCTCCGGCTGCGGCGCCTGCACCCATCTGGCCGAGCGCGCCGACGGCACCCGCGGCATCGGGCCGGATCGACGGGTTCAGGAAGGTGCCGCGCACATTCACCGGGACGGCGATGCCGCCGCCGGCGATCTTCAGCGTCGGCAACATGCGCAAGGCGAGCGTCTCGGGCCCCAGGTTCATCGTGCCCGACCCGGCCACCCTGGCGAGGTTGCTGTCGAACAGGAAGGCGCGCGCCGTCGCGACCCCGGCCGCCGCGTCGAACCGCACCGCAACGCAGCGCACATTCGACACACCATCGCGCGGCGCGCCGGGCACCAGCGCACGCCAGAGCTCGCCGGCGATCAGATCGATCAGCCGGTTGTCGATGTCGAGATTGGCGCCGGCGAGGCCGAGATGCCCAT
>CAZHMM010000144.1:0-10036 GCA_964533585.1 uncultured Elioraea sp. | reverse complement strand
CCTACGCCGCCGGATACCCCACGCGCCCCGCCCCTTCCGGCTCGTCGATGAAGCCGCCGGACTGGCGCGCCCACATCCGCGCATAGACCCCGCCGCGCTCCAGCAACTCGGCGTGGCTGCCCTGCTCGACGATCCGCCCGGCTTCCATCACCACCAGCCGGTCCATCTTGGCGATGGTCGAGAGCCGGTGCGCGATCGCGATCACCGTGCGCCCCGCCATCAGCCTGTCGAGGCTCGCCTGGATCGCAGCCTCGGCCTCGCTGTCGAGCGCGCTGGTCGCCTCGTCGAGGATCAGGATCGGCGCGTCCTTCAGGATCACCCGCGCGATCGCAATGCGCTGGCGCTGCCCGCCCGAGAGCTTCACGCCGCGCTCGCCGACCTCGCTGTCATAGCCGCGCCTGCCGTCCCAGTCTTCCAGGCCGAGGATGAACTCGTGCGCCTCGGCCCGCTTCGCCGCATCGATCACCGCGGCCTCCGGCGCCTCGGGCCTGCCGTAGCGGATGTTGTCGCGGATCGAGCGGTGCAAGAGCGAGGTGTCCTGCGTCACCACCGCGATCTGCTGGCGCAGGCTCTCCTGGGTGGCGGCGCCAATGTCCTGCCCGTCGATCACGATCCGCCCGGATTCGGGCTCGAAGAAGCGCAGCAGCAGGTTGATCAGCGTCGATTTGCCCGCCCCCGAATGCCCGACCAGCCCGACCCGCTCGCCCGGCGCGATCGCGAGGTCAAGGTCCCGGATCACACCGCGGATCGTGCCGTAGCCGAAGGTGACGCGCTCGAACACGATCCGCCCCTCGGTGACCCGCAGCGGCACCGCGTCCGCCCGATCGGGGTTGCGCAAGGGCTTGGCGATCGTCTCCATGCCTTCCTGCACGATGCCGACATTCTCGAAGATCGCGGTGACGCTCTCGGCCACCCAGCCGGCGTTGCGCAGCATCTGCCAGGCGAGCGGCAGCACCGCCGCGACCATGCCGACCTCGATCGCGCCGCGCGCGGCCAGCACCACCGCGAGCGCCCCCGTGCCCGTCACCATCAGCGCCGAGGCGGTCCAGAGACAGAGCCCGAACAGCGTGATCATGCGGAGCTGGCGGTGGAACGTCGCGGTGTGCGCATCGATCCCGGAACGCACGAACGCATCCTGATCGGACGCCCGCGCGAACAGCTTCACGGTCAGGATGTTGGTGTAGGTGTCGAGGATCCGTCCCGTCACCATCGAGCGCTTCTCGCTGGTCGCCTTGGAGCGGTCGCGCAGTCGCGGCACGAACCAGCGTAGAAGTGCCACGTAGAACACCAGCCAGATCAGCATCGGCAGGGTCAGCACCGGCTCGAACGACGCCATCATCGCGACCGATCCGATGCCGTAGACCACGAGGTACCAGACCGCCTGGGCGGAGGCGACGACGGACTCGCGCAAGGCCGGACCCGTCTGCATCACCCGTGTGGCGATCCGGCCGGCGAAGTCGTTCTGGAAGAAGCTCCAGCCCTGGCGGCTCACATGCCAGTGGCTCTGCCAGCGGATGCGGTTGGTGACGTTGGCGGCGATCACCTGGTTGGTCAGCACCGACTGCGTCAGCAGCGCGAGCGGCCGGCCGAGCAGCATCACCGTGGCCATCGCGAGGAGTTCGGGCCAGGCTTGGGCCCACAACGCCTCGCCCGGGTGGGTCGCGAGCAGGGTGACGAGCCGGCCCATGAAGAACGGCACCAGCGTGTCGAGCACCGCGACCATGCCGACCACCGCGAACATCGCCGCGAAGGGGCGCTTCGCTTGGCGGATGAAGTGCCAGTAGAACGCGGCAAGTCCCGGCGGGGGCACGGCCTCGGGCGCCGCCTCGGTGGGCGGGATCAGGCGTTCGGCGGCGCGCAGCATGGTCCAGGCGTAGCGCGGCGCGTGGTTGCGCGCCAGCGTTCGCGCGTCGGTTTGAGGTCGGGGCACGCGCCCGAAGGGTTGACCCCCCGCCCCGTGCGTGGTCCACCCCGGGGCCTTGATCGGCGGAGGGCAGGCGCTAAATCCGCCGCCGCGGGACGTTCGAGGGAGGCCTGATGACGGCGATGATCGAGGCCGAGGGGCTGGAGAAGCGCTTCGGCCCCGTCGTGGCGGTGGACGACGTGTCGCTCGCGGTCGCGCGCGGCGAGGTGCTCGGCTTTCTCGGGCCCAACGGGGCGGGCAAGTCCACCACGATGAAGATGATCGCGGGGTATCTCACGCCGACCCGCGGCACGGCGCGGCTGTGTGGCCACGACGTGCTGGATGACCCGCTGGCCGTGAAGCAGCGCCTGGGCTACCTGCCCGAAGGCGCGCCGACCTATCCTGACATGACGGTCACGGCCTTCCTCGACTGGGTCGCCTCGGTGCGCGGCTTCCGCGGTTCGGACCGGCGGTCCCGCGTCGAGCGTGCGATAGGCCTGACCAGCCTGCACGACGTGCTCTACTACCCGATCGAGGCGCTCTCGAAGGGGTTCAAGCGCCGGGTCGGCCTCGCCCAGGCGCTGCTGCACGACCCGGAGGTGCTGATCCTCGACGAGCCGACCGACGGGCTCGATCCGAACCAGAAGCACGAGGTCCGCCGGCTGATCACGGCGATGGCGCCGGAGAAGGCGATCATCATCTCCACGCATATCCTCGAGGAGGTCGAGGCGATCTGCACCCGCGCGGTGGTGATCGCGCGCGGCCGCGTCGTTGCCGACGCCACCCCGGCCGAGCTCGCCAAGCGCAGCCGCTGGCACAACGGTGTGACGGTCGTGGTCGGCGCCGAGCAGGGCGAGATCGCCGCCGTGGCCCTGCGCAAGCTCGAGATCCTGGGCACCGTCGAGGTCGGGACCCGCGGTGCGGACGGCCTGATCGCGCTCTCCGCGCTGGCGCGCGACGGCACGCCCGTTGAGGGGCCGGTGCGCACGGCGCTGGCCTCGGTCGGCATCGCGCCACGGGAGATCTTCATCGAGCGCGGCCGGCTCGACGAAGTGTTCCGCGACCTCACCCTGCGCGAGGCCGCCTGAGATGCGCACGACCCTCATCGTCGCCCGGCGCGAGCTCGCGGCCTATTTCGCGACCCCGGTCGCCTATGTCTTCATCGTCATCTTCCTGGTGATGCTGGGCGCGCTCACCTTCGCGGTCGGCAACTTCTTCGACCGCGGACAAGCCGATCTCGCACCGCTGTTCACCTTCCTGCCCTGGCTCTATCTGCTGCTGATCCCGGCGATCACGATGCGGCTCTGGGCCGAGGAGCGGCGCGCCGGCACCATCGAGTTGCTGCTCACCCTGCCGGTGGCGATGTGGCAGGCGGTGCTGGGCAAGTTCCTCGCCGCCTGGGCCTTCGCCGCGATCGCGCTGGCGCTGACCTTCCCGATGGTGATCACCGTCAACGTGCTTGGCACGCCGGACAACGGCGTGATCCTGGCGGGCTATGCGGGCGCGCTGCTGATCGCGGCCTGCTATCTCGCGATCGGCGCGGCGCTGTCGGCGACGACGAAGAACCAGGTGATCGCCTTCGTGCTCGCAACCGCCGTGTGCTTCGTCTTCACCGTGTTCGGCAGCCCCGTGGTGGCCGGATTCCTGGCGGACGCCATCCCGGCCGATGTGCTGGAGGCGGCGCGCCGGATCAGCCTGATCGGCCGCTACGAGAGCATCACGCGCGGGGTGATCGCCCTGCGCGACCTCGTGTTCTTCGCCACCTTCATCGGCTTCTGGCTGTACGCCAATGCCGTGATCGTCGACCTCAGAAAGGCGGGCTGAGCGATGGAAGGCACGCCCAAGCTCGCCCCGACCGAACCGATGGCCGAGAGCCGCGCACCGCGCGCCGCCCCGCCGCGCCGGCTGCTCTCGGCGGCCGGACTGCTCGCCGCGCTGATCCTGGTGATCGGCGTGAACGTGCTCGCCGAGACGTTCCTGGCACGCTACCGGATCGATCTGACCGAGCAGCGGCTCTACACGCTCTCCGACGGCACCAAGTCGGTGCTGCGCGCGATCCCCGAGCCGATCACCGTGCGGCTCTACTACTCCTCGCGGCTCGGGCGCGACATCCCCGTCTATGCCGCCTACGCGACCCGCGTGCGCGAACTGCTGCACGAATACGCCGCGCTCGCCGGCGGCAAGATCCGGCTGGAGTTCTACGAGCCCGAGCCGTTCAGCGAGGTCGAGGACCGTGCGCTCGCCTACGGGCTCCAGGGCGTGCCGGTCGACCAGTCGGGCGAGCAGGTGTTCTTCGGCCTCGCCGCCACCAACCTGCTCGACGAGGAGCGGATCATTCCGTTCTTCCAGCCCGAGCGCGAGCGGTTCCTGGAGTATGACCTGACGCGGCTGGTGTTCGAGCTCTCCAACCCGCGCCGACCCAAGGTGGGCGTGATGACCGGCCTGCCGATGAACGGCGAGATGCGCGGGCCGATGGGCCGCCCCACCCCGCCCTGGGTGGTGATGACGCAGATGCGCCAGTTCCTCTCGGTCCAGGATGTCGCCCTCGATGCCGCCGAGATCCCCCCCGACATCGACGTGCTGATGGTCGCGCATCCGCAGAACCTCGGTGATCAGACCCAGTACGCGATCGACCAGTTCGTGATGCGCGGCGGCAAGCTGCTGCTGGTGCTCGACCCGCACTCCGAGGCGCAGGCGGCGCGGCCGGGCCCGGGTGGGATGCCGACCCGCGAGACCGCCTCGGACCTGCCGCGCCTGCTCGAGGCCTGGGGCATCGCGTACGACAAGGATCAGGTCGCGGGCGATCTGCGCGGGGCGATGCGCGTGCGCGCGGGCGAGCGCGAGCGGGTGCAGGCGGTCGATTACGTCGCCTGGTTCACGGCCGCCGGCGGCCAGCAGATCAGCCGCGACAATCCGGCGACCGGCCAGCTCAATCAGCTGAGCTTCGCCTCCTCCGGGTTTCTGGCTAGGCACGAGGGCGCCGACATCTCCTTCGAGCCGCTGGTGACAACGTCGCCCGAGGCGGCGCCGATCCCGGCCGAGAAGGTGCGCAACGAGCCGAACCCCACGCAGATCCTCGCCGATTTCCGCCCGGGCAATCGGCCGCTGGTCCTCGCCGCCAGCGTGCGTGGTGCGTTGGCCTCCGCCTTCCCCGACGGGCCGCCACCCGTCGAGGAGGGATCGCAGGCGCCGGAACGGACGCAACCGCATCGCGCCCGCTCCGAGGGGCCGGCCAATCTCGTCCTGCTTGCCGACAGCGACATCCTCGAGGATCGGTTCTGGGTGCGCGTGCAGGATTTCTTCGGCCAGCAGGTCGCGACCCCGTTCGCCGACAACGGCGCGCTCGTCGTCAACCTGCTCGACACGCTCTCGGGCTCGGATGCGCTGATCGGGCTGCGTTCGCGCGGCGAGAGCCGCCGGCCGTTCGAGCTGGTGGACGCGATGCGCCGCCAGGCCGAGGCCGAGTTCCGCGCGCGCGAGCAGGCGTTGCAGAAGCGCCTCGAGGAGACCGAGGCGAAGCTGCGCGAGCTCCGCCGCGGCACCACCGGCGAGGCCGGCCGGGCCGATCCGGTGCTGACGCCCGAGCAGCGCGCCGCGATCGATGCCGCGCGGGCAGACATCCTGGAGACGCGACGCGAACTGCGCGCGGTGCAGCGCGATCTCCGCCGCGAGATCGAGGGGCTCCAGACCACGTTGCGGCTCGCCAACATCGTCGCCGTGCCGGTGGTGGTGGCGCTGATCGCGATCGCGCTCGGGATCTGGCGCGTCCGCCGCCGCGCCCGCCGCGCCCAGGAGCCGCACGAGGCAGCGGCATGATGCGCGCGCGCTCGCGGATCGCGTCGCAGAACGGGAGGAGCGGATGAGGCGTGGCAGGCTCGTGCTGTTCGGCGCCGCGGCCCTGATCGGCGCGGCCGCGATCGGCGTCGTGGTGTGGCAGCGCGAGGCGCCGATGCGCGAGGCCGCGATCATCGATGCGCCGGTGTTCCCGAACATCACCCCGCGCCTCGCCGACGCCGCGCGGATCGAGGTGCGCCGCCACGACGGCACGGTGACGCTGGAGCGCCGCGAAGGCGTCTGGGGCATCGCCGAGCGCAGCCACTACCCCGCCCGCGCCGATCGCGTGCGCGAGGTGTTCACGGGCCTCGCCGAGCTGCGGCTGATCGAGGAGCGCACGGGCAATCCGGACCTGTTCTCGCGGCTCGGGCTGGAGGACGTGACGGTGGAGGGCGGCACGAGCCAGCTGCTCACCGTGAAGGACGGCCAGGGGGCGACGATCGCCGAGCTGATCGTCGGGCGGCGGCGCATCCGCACCGCCGGCAACCTGCCCGAGGCGATCTATGTGCGCCGCCCCGGCGAAAGCCGGACCTTTCTCGCCGAGGGGGCGCTCCGGCTCGACACCGACCCGATGCTCTGGGTCGAGCGCGAGGTGCTCGACGTCAAGCGCCAGCGCGTCGCGCGCGTGACGTCCAGGCGCGCGGGTGCCGAGCCCGTGACGGTGGTGCGCGCCGACCCTGCCGCCGAGCAGGCCGCGGTTGCCGATCCGCCGGAGGGGTTCAAGCCCGAGCAGCACAAGGTCGATGACCTGCCGCGTGCGCTCGAATGGTTCAGCTTCAACGACGTCCGACCGGCGGCTGAGCTCGCGAGCGCCGAGGAGGCGGGCGAGACGCGCATCGTCACCTTCGATGGCCTCGCGCTCGCGATCCGCGTGGTGACGGCCGACGACAAGCGCTGGGCGATCGTCTCCGCGTCCTGGGCCGAGCCCCCTGCCCCGCTGCCGGAGAACCCGCCCGAGCAGATGCTGACGCCCGAGGCCGCGCGCGAGCAGGCCGAGCGTCTGGCGCAGCGCCTCTCTCCTTGGGCGTTCCAGATCGCCGACTGGAAGGCCGATGTGCTGACCTACCGGCTCGAGGATTTGCGCGCCGCGCCGGAGAGCCCCTCCTGAGTCCGCGCGAGTACCCGATCCTGCCCCGGGTCGGGGTGGGCGTGGTGCTGCTGCGCGCGGACACCGTCCTGCTGATCCGCCGGGGCAAGCCGCCGCGGCTCGGCGAGTGGTCGCTGCCCGGCGGTGCGCAGGAGCTCGGCGAGACGGTGCACGAGACCGCGCGGCGTGAGCTCGCCGAGGAGACCGGCCTCGCCCCTGCGGGCGGCCTCGTGCTGCTCGACGTGATCGATTCCATCCAGCGCGACGACGAGGGGCGGATCCGCTTCCACTACACGCTGGTGGACTTCGCCGCCGAGGCGGGCCCAGGCGAGCCGGTGCCGGGCGATGACTGCGCGGGTGCCACCTGGGCGCCGCTGGGGGCGCTGCACGGCTACGCGCTCTGGGAGCGCACGCTGGAGGTGATCGCGCGCGCCGCAGGGCTGACGCGGCCGATCGGCTGAACGGCTGGCGCAGGGATTGCTTGGCCCCGGCAAACCTGCCGGAGACGCCGTCCGTCCATGCCGATGCCGCACCCTTCCACCCCGGTGCTCGACCGGGCCACGCTCGAGCGCCTGCGCGCCTCGCTCGGGACGGAACGCGCCCAGGCCCTGGTCAGCCTGTTCCGTGGCGAAATGCATCGCCGGGTCGACGCCATCCTGCGCGGGATCGACGCGCCGCCGTTGGTGGCGAGCGAAGCCGACGCCCTCGCCGGCGCGGCGCGGTCGGTCGGGCTCGCGGCTCTGGGGGCTTCGGCCGACCGGCTCATCGCAGCGGCCCGACAGGGCCATACCAACGGCATCGTCGAGGCGACGGACGGGCTGCTGCGCGCGGTACACGAGGCGCTCGCCGCGCTGCGCAATGCTGGCTACTCGGCGACCTCCGAAAGCGCCGCGGCGTCCCCCTCGCCCCAGGATACGCGCTTGCGATAGATCGTCGAGGGGCTGACGCCCAGATGCGCGGCGGCCTTGGCGATGTTGCCGCCGCAGAGCGCGATCGCGCGCTCGATCGCCTGGCGTTCGACCTCGACAAGCGGACGGATCAGCCGGCTTCCCGCGTCCGGCTCGCCCGCCTGCGCCGGCGCAGGCGCGGGGGGGCGCGGGCTCGTGCCCCCCCCTCCGCGCAGCACCTGCGCAGGCAGCATCGCCGCGGCCAGCACATCGCCGTCATGCAGCACCACGGCCGTGCGGATCGCATTCTCGAGCTCGCGCACATTGCCCGGCCAGCCATGCGCGAGCAGCGCCGCGCGCGCGTCCGGCGCAAGGCCGCGGAAGCGCTTGCCCTCCTCGGTCGCGAAACGGGCGAGGAACGCCTCGGCGATGCGCAGGATGTCCTCGCCGCGCTCGCGCAACGGCGGCAGCAGGATCGGGATCACGTGCAGGCGGTAGTAGAGATCCTCGCGGAAGCGGCCCTCGCGCACCTCCTCCAGCGGGTCGCGGTTGGTGGCGCAGACGAAGCGCACATCCACCTGCTCCTCGCGGGCGGAGCCGACGCGCTGGAACCGGCCGGTCTGGATGAAGCGCAGCAGCTTGCCCTGCAGTGCGAGGTCGAGCTCGCACACCTCGTCGAGGAAAAGCGTGCCGCCATCGGCCTGCGCGGCTGCGCCCAAACGGTCGGCAAGCGCGCCGGTGAAGGCGCCGCGCACATGGCCGAACACCTCTGACTCCATCAGGTCACGCGGAATCGCCGCACAGTTCAGCGCCACGAACGGCCTGTCGCGGCGCGGCGACAGCTGGTGGATCGCCTCGGCCGCCAGTTCCTTGCCCGTGCCGCTCTCGCCGGTGATGAACACCGTCGCGCGGCTGGCGGCGGCGTTCTCGATGATGCGGTACACCGCCTGCATCGCCGCCGCGCCGCCGATGAAGCCGCAGAATGTGGTGCGGTCGGCAGCCTCGCGCAGCGCGGCGACCTCACGCACCAGCCGCCGGCGCTCGAGCGCGTTGGTGACCGTCACCAGCAGCCGCTCCTGCGCGAAGGGCTTGGCCAGGAAGTCGGAAGCACCCGCCTTCATCGCCGCGACCGCGACCGTGACCGAGCCATGCGCGGTGATCACGATCACCTCGGGGGCGGGATGGCGCGCGCGGAACTCGCGCAACAGATCGAGGCCGTCGGCGTCCGGCAGGTTGAGATCGAGCAGCACGACGGCCGGGCGACGCGTGGCGAACAGCGTGCGTGCCTCCGCGGCCGTGGCGGCATGCACGACCGCCCAGGGCGCCTCGCGCAGATAGGCGCGATACACCTCGGCGAGCGAGCGCGTATCCTCGACCAGCAACACGGTGGGCCGATCGGCCAAACGGTCTCTCCCCGAGTCTTGATCGAGGGTAGCGGCGGGCTCAGCCATGCCTCAAGCCCGCCGCGCGCGGCTGACCAGGATCAGCGTCAGCCCGGTCGTGATCAACACCGGCCACGCCGGCCAGGTCAGGAAAGGCTGGATGACGTCCTCCCACAGCCCGGGCGAGACGCGCCGCTGCACCCCCGCCTGGAGCATGTTCAGCGAAGCGCGATCGATCTCGAACCAGAGCTGGCCGAGCGGGATGAAGCTGTGGCCGGCCTCGCCGACCGCCATCGCGGTCTCGCGCAGCAGCGGCCAGAGGGCGAGCAGCACCAGCACGGCGCCGAGCAGGCGCAGGATCAGCCGGAGGATGCCCATCGCGTCACGCTCACGCGAACAGCCGCTCGCCCTTCAGCCCGTCATAGAGGTGTGCGACGTACTCTCCGTAACCGTTCCAGATCAGCGTCGGCAGGCGCTCGCCGGTGCCGAGCATGCGCTCGGTCGCCTGGCTCCAGCGCGGATGCGGCACCTCGGGATTCACGTTCGCCCAGAACCCGTACTCGCTGGCTTGCAGCTTCTCCCAGAAGCTGACCGGCCGCTGGTCGGTGAAGCTGATGCGCACGATGCTCTTGGGCTGCTTGAAGCCGTATTTCCACGGCGTGATGACGCGCAGCGGCGCGCCCATCTGCGGCGGCAGCGGACGGCCGTAGATGCCGGTGACCATCAGCGAGAGCTCGTTCATCGCCTCGGCGATGGTCAGCCCATCCTGGTAGGGCCACGGATACCAGGTCTGGCGGAAGCCGGGGGCGACGCGCGGGTCCTGGAACGTGTCGAAGACGATGTACTTGGCGCTGCCGAGCGGCTCGGCCCAGCGCACCAGATCGGCGAGCGGGAAGCCGGTCCACGGCACCGCCATCGCCCAGGCCTCGACGCAGCGGAAGCG
>CAZHMM010000143.1:0-10063 GCA_964533585.1 uncultured Elioraea sp. | reverse complement strand
CGCGGCGGCGAGCTTCGGGTCGGCTTGGGCAAGCGCCTCGATCGCCCGGCGGGCGGAGGCGAGGCGCTGCTCGGCGGCGAGGGCACGGCCGAGCCGGGAAGTGGCCGGGACCATCAGAACAGGTCCTCGGCGACCGGCTCGGGCTCGCGGCGCGGCGGCGCGGCGCAACCGCGGTCGTCCCGCCAGCCGAACATCCTGAGCACATAGGCGGCGAGGAGGTCGCGCAGAGCATCTTCCCGATGCTCGACGATCCAGCCTGCGACCACGCGCGGCGCGGCCGTGCCGGTGGCGGCGATCGCCTCGCCGACGAGCCGGCGGAGGGCCTCGTCCATCAGAAGCCCCTCCTCGTGGCGTTGGTGACTTCGCCCGGCTCGGGCGGGCGCGTGACCCGCGACCACAGCGTGGCGTGGTCGATCCGCGACTGCCCGACCGCGATGCTGACCGGATCGGGCTGGTCCACCACGTGCAGCGCGCTGACATGCGTCGCGTCGGCGCGCTCGGCGCGCTCGCGGAGGATTTGCTTGCCGAGCTCGCGGACGGACCAGTTGCCTGCCAAGGCGCGCTCGATCATGCGCCGGCCGAGCGCCTGGCGCTCGGGGTCGGCGCGCGGATCGTCCGGGTCGATCCCGCCGGCCTTCAGCATCTCCCTAACCTCGGCGGCGAAGGCCGGGTGGCCGGGCGTGACGGCGCCGAGGTCGAGGCGCTCGGGCGCGGGCGGCAGCAGGTCGGCGGGCGCGACATGCTGCCAGGACGCGGCGGCGGAACCGTAGGCGTTCGCGATCGCCGCAGCGGCGAGGCGACGCGCCGTGGTCACGTCCGCGCGCACGGCTTCGGCGGCGTAGCGCCGAGCGGATGGGTTCAGCCGCAGCACCGCATCGGCGCGTTCAAGGTCAACGTCACTCGGCGCGGCCTTCGCGAGCGGCGAGCCGTCGGGGGCTTCGTTCAAGACCCAGGTGAGGATGGTCGGTTCGTTCATGGGGTCCTCCATCAAGCGAATGGGCGGGTGCGCGTCGCGAGCGCGGCGGGTTCGGGCGGTGCGTCGGGCACGTCGGCGCGGTAGCCGTGCTTCCGGCACCATGCCGCGAGCGTCGGCGGCCCGTGGCCTTGGATGGCCCGCAGCAGCCGCGCGGTGCGCCGCTGCGGGTCGAGCGCGGCCAGGATCGCCGCACCTTCGATCCGGGCGCACGCCTCGATGGCGCGCCCTTCGGGCGAGGCGATCGCGTGCCAGCAGCCTTCCGAATGCGTGATGAGCCAGGTCTCCGTCATCGGCCGGCCTCCACCATCAGGACGAGCAGCGGATCGCTATCCGAACGTTCCGCGAGCCGGTCGAGCGGGTCGCCGAGCGCGGCGATCGCAGCGCGTTCGAGAAGCCCGGCCTCGCGCAGGCGGGCGCGGGCGGCGCCGAGCAGCCGGGGCCGGTCGGCGAGGCGCGGCGCGTCGGGATCGGAGCCGATCGCGGCGGCGAGCCACGCGGCCACCGCGTCCGGCATGACCCCGCAGAGCAACGCAAGCGGCCGGGTCGGGGCCTGATCCTCGGCCGCGAGGCCGGGCACCGGCTCTTCGATCATGATCGTATCGTTCCGCCGCCGGACGAAGCGATGCGGCGCCGCCGCGTGGCGCCGCACCGCCGCTTCGGCGACCGCAGTCACGTCGTCCGGGTGCAGCGCGCCGGCTTCGAGCCGCGTGAGCTCGGCCGCCGCCTTGGCGATCGCCCCGCGCGCCTCGCCGAGCGTGCGCTCGGCGAGCTTGGGTTCGATGGCAGGCAACGCGACCGGCGTGAACGGCGGCCTCGCGCGGCCGAGGGCGCGGGCAACGCGCGTGCGCAGCGTCGTGACTGGCGAGGTCGTGTCGGCGTGCTGCCGGCGTCGCGCGACCAAGCCCGCGACCTCCGCCTCCGCCTCGCGCAAACGTTCGCCTTCCTCAACGATGCGCAGCACGTGCGCGCGCTGCGGCTCGGAAAGGTGCGCGGGCCACTTGTCGGACGCGGCCATCGCGCGAGCGGCTTCGAGCGTCGCGGCCTCTGGCAGCGCGGCGGCGCGGATCGCGGCCGCAACGTCGAGGCTGATGCGCCCGGCGCGGTCGCGCGCGCTGTCGATATGTTGCGACACCGCAATGGTCGCGTCCCGCGCCTCGGTCGAGAATTCGTCCAATCGCCGCATCAGCGCGCGCGCCTCGGGCGGCAGCAGGTCGAGGATGCGCGGATCGGTCCGGTAGGCGAACGCGGGCTCCGGCGCGGCCGGCGAGTCGCGCGCCCCGTCGCGCCCCGGCGGCGGCTGGCGCTCGATCGCTTGCTGCCACACCGGATCGAGCGGCGCGCCCGGCGCGGCGGTGTGAAGCCGGGCGAGCGACGGCGTGCCGGCGAGATACGGGGAAGGAACAACGGTCATCGGTCAGTCTCCTTGCGCGCGGGGGTCAGGTCCGTCCGGGCGCGGCGCGCGGCGCGGCGGGGCGGTCGTCCTGCCTCCTCGATGGCGGCCACGATTGCCGCGTCGAGCGCGTCAATCTCGGCCGCCGACAGGCGGCGGCCGGCCGGCTTCGGCAGGAACAGGATCGCGACGGTCCAGCCCGGAAACCACCACGACGGTTCGGGGGGCGTCGTCGCCGCGAGCGGCACGCCATGCCGTGCGAAGGCCGCGTCAAGCCGTCCGGCAAGCCCCGCGTCGGCATAAGGCTGCGTCAGCACGCCGGCGGGCCGGCCGCGGCCCAGGGAGAAATGCGCTGTGTGATCCAGCCCGGTCACCCGTGGTCGCGGCGGCCGCCGCAACCACCAAGGCGACCGGCGGCCGGCGGCGAGCTCGGCGAGAGAGAACGGGCAGCGGGTCACCCTCCAGCCGCGCGCGGCGGCGAAGGTTTCGCAACGCGCCGGGTGTTCGAGATAGGCGGCACGACGGTCAGCGCACATGCTCGGTCTCCGTTCGGGATCGCGCGCCTTCGGAAGCGCGCGCGTTTGCAAGGTTGTCGTTCGCGGTGGGGACAGTGGGGACAGTGGGGACATCAAGGATTTCCCTCGGGTTTCGTTGTCCCCACTGGCCCAGTCCGGAGTGGGGACAGTGGGGACATCGGCGGCGGTTGTCCCCACTGTCCCCACTCGTCTGGTCGGTAGTGGGGACACGTGAAAGCAAGGCTTTCGGCCGATGTCCCCACTGTCCCCACTGTCCCCACCCGAAATTGCAAGCCTGCATGGCGCTATCCTTCCAGGATCGAGGGAAGGACGGCGTAGACGCGGACCATTCCGACGCCGGGAACCCGCTTCTTCATCGTGAAGTGCGGCCCTTCGCGTTCGAGATGCCCCGCCAGCGCCAACACCCGCGCCACGTGCTGGGGGTCGAACCCCGCGCAGACCTCCACGCGCCAGGTCTCCGGCGGGAGCCAATAGGTCCAGGTCCCGTCGGCGGCGCGCCGCCGCCAGCCGGCTCGATTGATCGTCGGCCGTTCGGGCTCGACGTCTCCGCCATCGGCGGCGCGCAGCAGCGGCGCGAAGCGGGCCTCGCCGTGGGCCTCGATGAACCGACGCACCGCGGCGATCGCCGCGGCATCCTCCGCCGAGCCGGCGCGGCCGTCGCGTGCGCCGAGCCAAGCCTCGAAGCATGTCCGCGCGGCCCGGATCGCCTCGCCCTCCGGCCATGGCAGGATGCCGACGGCGGCCGCGAGCTCGCCCGCGGCGGCGACCACCGCGAACCGGCGCAGGGCGCGCTCGACCTGGCCGGACGCGCCGGCCGGCAGGAAGCGGCTTCGGAACGCTTCGATGTGCGCCCGCGCTTCGCGCGTCGCCTCGTCGCGGTTGTCGACCAGCCAGCGCAGCCATGCCCGTCCGGCCGTCCCGTAGATCGCCCGCGCCGAGACCTCGACGCGCTCGGCGAAGCGCGCGGGCGGCTCGCCCCTTGTGTCTTCGAACAGCCCCAGCCCCCGGCCCGCATCGGCGGGCAGATCGAGCACACGGACTTCCTGTCCAGCCATCGGCCGCCGCGGCCCGCCGCGCGCGTCGGCGAGGCGGGAGGCGAGGCCGTGCTCGCCCGACGACAGGAACAAGACGCGCCACTCAACGATGCGGCGCGCGCCGCCGTCGCGCGCGGCCCTGCCCTTGCCGGCGCCGTTCGCCAGCGCGTAGGCACAGGCGCTGACGGTCTCCGGCGATGCCTCGTTGATCTCGTCGAGGACGAGGAGGAGGTCGCAATGCGCGGCGGCGGCGGCCTCGAGGCCGTTGTCGGTCGCGCGCCAGGAACGGAGATAGCCGAGCTTCCCGCCGCCTCCCCAAACAGAGCCGGCCGCGTGCTGCGCGGAGGTCTTGCCGACCGACGATGCGCCGCGCAAGTGGAAGCCTCCGCCCTCGACGTCGAGCGGCCCAAGCAGCGGCGCGGCGAAGGCGGCGGCAATCGCGAAGGCCAGGCGAGAGTTGCCGGCGGCCAGCGCCGCGACCTCGCGTCGCCAGTCTTCGAGGGTGCCCGACACATTCAGCGCCGGCAGGGCGGCGAAGCGGTCGGTCTGGAACAGGATCGGCCTGGCGCCGCCCGGCTCGATCGTTTCGTCGGCGAGCACGAACGAGCCGCCATGCCAGCCGAGGCTCTCGGTCACCAGCACGCGCCGCTCGGGCTTCGCGAGCATCAGGTATTCGGCGAAGCGCTCGCGCGCCTTGCGGCCCGCGGCGACCGTCAGGCCGGAATCCATCAGGCGCTGGCGAAGCTCGATCTGGTCGCCCGCGAGAAGCGACATCGGCATTGCCCACCGATGCTCGCGGCCGGCGGGATCGTTCCATGTCAGCAACCGGCCCCAGGCGCGCCCGCGCCCGTCGGTCGTCATGGCTTCGATGCGGAGCGGATCGGCGATCCTGAGCTCGGCCCTCTCCGGGTCGGGGTCGAGCCAATAGAGGCCGTGCTCGGTGATCTTGAAGCCCGCCGGCAGCGCGGGATCGTCCGATGTGTGGATGTGATGCGCCGCGCCGTTGCCGTTGCGCTTGCGTTTCTTCGCCGCGGGCTCCGGTGGCGGCGCGCTCAGTTCCGGGAACGGATCGGCCCGCGTGCCGTCGGCCAGGCCATGAAGGCGGCGCATCTCGGCGCGGCGGCGATCCTCGGCCCCGTTCATGCGCCCCTCCCAGCCCGGTCGGCCAGCAGCCCGTCGAATGGCACGCCGGCCACGCGGGCGACGAAGGCCGCGGCCTGGCCGGGCCGGCAGCGGCGCGCCACCGAGACGAGCTCGATCAGGTCGCGGCCCCAGCGGTCGCCGCGGCGCCATCGGCCGGACCAGTCGCCGAGCGCGGTCGGCGGCGGTCCTGCGAAAACGTGCACGCCGTCGAAGCCGTTCGGCCACCAGGCGGCCTCGCCCGGCCCGAACGAGACGATGCGCCGGCCGAGCAGGCGCGGCGCCCACGCGCCGAGCGCCTCGGCGGCGAGGGCCGAGGCGAGGGGGAAGTCCAGGCGCCGGCCGGTCATCGGCCCCGCCCCCGGCGCACGGCCGGATCATGCCGCGCCGCCTCTGCCACACGCGCGAGATAGCCGGCGAGCTTGCCGGCGGTATCGAGGCCGCGGGCTGCCGGGTCGGCCACGATGCGCGGCAGCAGAAGCAGGTCGGCCGCGAGGTCGCCGAGCTCGGCCTCGGCGCGGGCCACGCCGGCCTGGAAGTCGTCCCAGTAGATGTCACGATCGGTCATGATTGCTCTCCTCCGACCGCGCGGGGGCTTGCGGAGGGCGGCTGGGCGGAGTATTCGATCGCGCGCCGACTTGATCGTTGCCTCCGCCCGCGTGCGCCGCCCCCGGCCGCGCGGGCCTTTTCTGTGTAGCCATAGCTCGGCCGCCGGCCGCCACTGAGATCACGCCGCGCCGCGCGAGGCCGCGTCCTCGGCGCGCGAGGCGCGAACCCGGCGGGCGAGCCAGGCGGTGACGTCATCTTCGCGATAGGCGAGGCGGCGTTGCGACAGGCGAATGAAGGGCGGGCCGTCGCCGCTAATTCGAAGCCGTTCGAGCGAACGCTCGGACAGCCCGAGACGCTCGGCGGTCTCCTTGCAGGTGAGCAGCTTCATGTCCGGCTCCATCGTCAGGCGGCGCGCGCGCCGCAAGCCGGACAGATCAATAAAAGGACCGATGCCGCTAGCGATAGGGTGCAACAAATGGGGTCGAACCCCCCATTTGTGCGCATTCCGCAGCCCGCGCGCGAATGATCAATCCGGCTTCATTGCCGCGCTTATGATCCTTCGGAACCGGTCGTCATCGGTCTCGAAGTCTTCGAGGAAGCCCTCAATCTCGTTTCGCGTGCATCTGCAATCCACCCGAAGAACAGCCGCAACGATCGTCTTGTCGGCGGCACGGCCATGCGCCTCCTCGATCGCCGAGGCGACGAAGCGCCAGGCCGGGCCGCCGCGGGCGGCGGACGGACGACGGCCGAAGGCCAGCGAATACAGGGCGAGCAGCGGCCGGGCGGCGAACGGCAGGCCGCGCGCAGGCGCCCCGCGCCGATCGGCGAGCGCGGCGCGGCCGGACCATGCGAGCAGGGCGTCAAGATAGGCGACCGGCACGGCGGGCGGAGGATCGGCCGCATCGCGCAGCCGGTGCTCTGCATCAAGCAGGGCGCTCGCGGCACGGAGCAATGCCGCGACCTCGCGCGGCGGCAGCGCGGAGCGGCTCGGCCGGCCGAGCCGCGGGCCGGCGATCGCGAGCAGGCGCGCTAGCAGGCGCGCCGGTTCGTCGGGATCAACACCTCCTGCGAAGGGCAGGCCGGCCGCGGCGAGCACGCGGCGGGCGACGGCGCGCGCGTGGCGGCCGTCAGGCTTCACCGCCGCACGCGGCCAGGTGGCCGGCCCAGGCCTCGAGCGCGGCGCGGCGCTCGGCGAAGAACTGCGCGCGCTGGTAGACCGCGGCGACCCCGCTGATCGTGCCGCCGACGTGATTGAGCAGCCGGTCGCAGACGTGAGGCGCGAAGCCGGCGCCGGCGAGCCAGGTCACGCCGCTGCGGCGGAAGTCATGCAGCACCCAGGGCGCGGGCGCCGCGCGCCCGGCCTCGGCGCATTCGTCGGCGATCGCCGCGTCGAGCCGGCGCTTCACCCAGTTCCAGCCCGAGATCGGCCCGCCGCGCGGCAGCACGCCGAAGACGAGGCGCTCGGGCTCCGGCGCCGGGTCCGGCTCGCCCTCGCGCAGGCCGATGCGGAGGAGCTCGCGCAGCACCGCGCGCGCGGGCGGCGCGAGATGCACGAGATGCGGCCTGGCGTTCTTCGAGCGCTCGGCGGGCAGCGTCCAGACGGACATGTCCGCCGCGAGCTCGGCCCAGGTCATGCCGGCAGCCTCGTCGCGCCGGCAGAGCGTCAGCGCCATGAAGCGCACGGCCTGGCCGTAGGGCGGCCCGAGCGTGCCGGCGGCGCGCCAGACCATGCCGAGCTCGTCCGGGCCGAGGACGCGGTCGCGCGCGGCGCCGGAGCCTTCCGGGGCCGGCAGGCCGTGGAACGGATTGACGGTCACGAGCCGGCGCTTCATCGCCCAGCCGAAGCAGGCGCGCGCATAGGCGAGGGCGTTGCGCGCGGCGCCGGGCTTTCCGGCAAGCGCCAGGCGGTCGAGCACGCGCGAGGCGAGCGCATGGTCGATGCGCACCGCCGCGGCCCCGAGATGCGCGCGGAACGTCGTCGTCAGCGCACGCACCGCTTCCGCGGCGTAGCGCGGCCGGCGGTGCGCGAGATGCAGCCGCGCCCAATCGTCGATGAGCCGGCCGAGGGTCAGGGTGTCCGTCTCGCGCGCCCGCCTGCGCGCGGCGGCCACGTCCTCGCCGAGCGCGACGCGGCCGAGCATGGCGCGGGCCGCCTGGCGCGCCTGGTCGAGCGTGATCGCGCCGAAGCGGCCGAGCTTCTCGCGGCAGCGCCGGCCGCTGCGCGGATCGGTCCAGGAGCAGTAGAAGGTCTTCGTCCCGCCGAGGATGCGGACGCGCAGGCCGCGCACGAGGAGGTCGGAGAGCCAGAGCTCGCGCCGGCCGGGCGGGCAGGCGGCGGCGGCGAGCATGCGCTCGGAGAGCCGGACGGGGCGGCCGTGCGCGGCCATCATATTGGCGGGCGCACCATCAGATGCCGGAAGCGGACCCCTATCGGACACGGCTGGCGGCGTTTCGTGGCGTCTCATGGCGGCAGCGTATGGTGGTCACCGCGCGGAGAGCAAGGCAGAGTCGGCGCTTGGCGGCTTGTGTCGCCTTGCGGACACTCGTCCGATCGGTTTTGTAATCAGGGGGTCGGGGGTTCGAGTCCCTCAGCCGGCACCATGGTATCGGCACATGCGCGTCGGCAGCGCATCGGCGTTTCGACCATTGGCATCGATCGAGCCACGCAACCCGATCGCCGGTTCGCCCGCCCCACGCCGGGCTCAGCGATCGACGATCACCCGGAACCCGCCATAGATCAGTCGCTTGCCGTCGAACGGCATGGGGTTGACGTCGGGCTTCAGCCGCGGGTCCGCCATCACCTTCTTCATGCCGGCGTCGCGCACCGCGCGCGAGGGCCAGAGGATCCAGGAGAACACCACCGTCTCGTCCTCGCGGCGCTTCACCGCCATCGGGAAGGACGTGACCTCGCCCTCGGGCACGTCGTCACCCCAGCATTCCACGAAGTGCAGCGCGCCGTGTTCCTTGAACACGACCGAGGCGTCCTCGGCATGCTTGCGGTAGGCCTCGCGATTGGCGGTGGGAACGGCGGCGACGAAGCCGTCGACATAGCTCATGATGCGCCCTCCTCGGTCATCCGGCGGTGCCTGCGATGGAGCGACCGCTCTCCGCCGGTCGATTGATTGATATCAACGCATCTCCGTCGCCGTCAAGGTCGCGGCCCAGCCGCTGCACGGCCAGCGCGGTCGGCCGCCGCCCTGCCCCGGGGTCAGGTCTCGGGAGCCTCCGCCCGCGGCGCGACGATCCGCACCCGCGCGATCCGCCGCCCGCGCAGGTCCGACGCCGCCAGCCGGTAGCCGGCCACCGCCACCGCCTCGCCCCGCTTCGGCATCCCCTGCGCGGCCGCCATCAGCAGCCCCGCCACCGTCATCGCCTCGTCCTCCGGCAGCGCCCAGTCGAGCTCGCGGTTGAGATCGCGCACCCGCGTCTCGCCCGGCACCTCGACCTCGCCCGAGCCGCGCACGGCATCGGCCAGGATCTGCTCGCCCGCTTCGGTGATCTCGCCCACCACCACCTCGATCAGGTCGTGCAGCGTCACCAGCCCCTCGATCTGGCCGTACTCGTCCACCACCACCGCGAGATGCCGGCGCGAGCGGCGGAAGGCCTGCAACTGATCGAGCAGCGGCCGCGTATCCGGCACCAGCGGCGAGGGCTCCATCAGCCGGCGGAGGTCGAGCGCGGCGGCGTCACCCTTGGCCACGGCGAGCGCCCGCAGCGCCGCGCGGGTCTCGACCACGCCGAGCAGATCCCGCCCCCCGTCGCGCCAGAGCGGCAGCCAGGAATGCCGGGTCGCGACCAGCCGCGCGGCATTCGCCGCCGACCCCGCATCGGCATCCAGCGCCTCGATCCGGCTGCGATGCGTCATCACGTCGGCGACCGTCAGGTCGTCGAGGGCGAGCACGCCCCGCAGCATCCGCCGCTCCTCGGCCGCGGCCTCGGCCTCGGCCGCCGTCTCCTCGGCCTCGCCGTGCAGCGCGATCGCGCCCATCAGCTCCTCCTCGGTCTGGCCGCGCTCGCCGCCGACGCGCACGCCGAACCGGGCGAGGATGGCCCGCACCGCGGCGTTGGCCGCCGCCGCGGCCGGGCCGAACAGGCGGTTCGCCGCCGCGAGCAACGGTGTCGCCCGCAGCGCCGCCTGGTCGGGATGCTGGATCGCCCAGGTCTTGGGCAGCACCTCGGCCACCAGCACCAGCATCACCGTCATCGCGATCGAGGCGTAGAGCACACCCTCCTCGCCGAACCACGCGATCAGCAGCCCGGCGGCGAGCGCGGTCGCGGTGGTGTTGACCAGGTTGTTGCCGACCAGCAGGGCGGCGATCAGCCGGTCCTTGCGCTCGCGCAAGGCGGCGAGCCGGCCGGCGCGGGTGTCACCCGAGCGCGCCCTGCGGGTGATGAAGGCGCGGGAGGCGCCGGTGAAGGCGGTCTCGGCGCCCGAGAA
>CAZHMM010000142.1:0-10222 GCA_964533585.1 uncultured Elioraea sp. | reverse complement strand
TACTGCGTCTTCCCGCCCGAGGGCATCATGGACTCGCTGCTGCCCGGCTGGCCCGGCTGCATCATCCGCTTCCAGACCTCGCCGGCGATGGGCGCGCGCTTCGCCCAGGCGCTGCTGATCGCGCCGGCGGGGCATGGGACAGCGAGGCCGCTCGATGACGGGCGGGAACATTTCTTCTACGTCCAGCAGGGCGCGCTCACGCTGGCGGCCGATGGGCAGACCACCACGCTGCATCCGGGCGGCTTCGCCTTCATCCCCGCCGGCACGGAGTATGCGCTCGCCGCGACCGCCGAGGGCGAAGCGCGCGCGATCTGGGTGAAGCGGCCCTATGACGCCGTGCCGGGCGTGCCGGCCCCGGGGCTCAAGATCGGCCATCGTGACACCGCCCCGCGCGAGGACAACGGGCCGCGCTGGCGCATCCTGCTGCTCGGCACCAAGGACATGTCGATGGATTTCGAGATGAACATCATGTGCTACGCGCCCGGCGCGCATTTCTGGTGCATCGAGACCCACATCATGGAGCACGGCCTGGTCATGCTGCAGGGCCAGGCGTTGCAGCTGCTCGGCCGCGACTGGCACGAGATCTGGACCGGCGATTTCGTCTGGATGGGCCCCTACCTGCCGCAGCAGATCTACGCCACCGGCAACGAGGTGGCGGAGTATCTGCTCTACAAGGACGTCAACCGCGACGTCAGCTTCGGCGAGGCCGCGCGCGGGCAGCCCTGAGCCCCGCACCGACCGCGGCCCCCTGTCAGGCACGGGCGAAGCGCACCGCGACCCGTCCGTGCGCGCTGAGCGCGGCCGTGACCTCCTCGCCCCGGCCGAATCCTCCATCGGCACGAGGCAGCTGCCGCTGGTCGCCATCCGGCCGGCAGCGAGCGCCCGGCAGGGCGGCTGCATGGAACGCTTCGACGGCACGCTGCCCGACGGGCTTCCCGACCGCGCGGTTCCCTGCGCGCTGGCCCGATCCCGGGTGCCGATCGAGGCATGGCGGTGCGACCGCGTCGCCGCGCCGCCTTGCGGCCAGCGTGGCGAAGGACGCCGCAATCCACTAACCTTCCGGCGGGATGACCGATACGGGCCAGGTCACCGGAGAGCCGCCGCGATGCAACTCAAGCTCTTCTCCGACCTGATCGACGCGCTTGGCAAAGTGGCTGGTGGTCTGAAGGCCATGGCCAACCTGCCGAAGGCCGAGCGCGAAGCCATTCGCCGGACGAGACGTATCGACTGATCGACACCACGCTCAACATGGTGATCATCCGGTTGGGCGACATCCTTCTCAGGGAATCCGACGACGACTTTCAGCGCGAAGTCGCCCGGCTGGACAACTACGGCGAATGGATGCAGGCCGAGCGGGAGTTCCGCCTGTGCCGCAGCCTGCGCGTCGCCCTCAGGGAGACGGAGACCCTCAGTTCGCGGCTGATGGGTGCGGTGAGCACGAAGGACTGGAACGCTCTGCTGCAGCAGATGCAGGCCATCCTGGCCACCGAAGGCGAAGTCGCGCTGTTCATCGGCCAACGCTTCAGTCAGCTCGCCGCCGACGCTCGCGCGGCCGGTCAGGACGCCACGCGCGGCCAGGCCGTGCGCGACGCACTTGCCACCGTCCGGGCGACGCTGGTCGGCGAGCGGCAGAAACTGATCAAGCAGGAACTCGACCTCTACGCGATCGTGTGAGCAGGCCCTGATGAGGCGGTGCAGTCCTGGCAGCCACTGGTCGGATCATCCTTGACCGGTGACGCCGCCTCGCCGCAGGGGATCGCTGGCAGGCTGGCCGGACCGTGTCGGCCTCGGCCCAAGGCGCCTCTCCGGTGCCCCTGAGTCGCCCTTGCCTGGCTTGATCGTCTCGCTTGCCTGTCAGGGCCGTCCTGCTCGTGCTCCTGCCGCGCGTCCTCCGGTCCTTCCGCGGGCAGGGAAGTCCGCACGCGCAACACCACGATCATCGGTTGCTTGTTGCGGGCAGATCGTTGGCGTCCCCGACAGGATTCGAACCTGTGGCCCCCAGATTAGGAATCTGGTGCTCTATCCTGCTGAGCTACGGGGACGCTCGCGCCTGCTTAGCACAGCCGGACGGGCTCGGGGATAGAGGCGCGCAGCGGCGATGTCCGGCGGGTTCGCTGATCGCGCGGCGCGCTGGACGCCTGGACGGTCACGGCGGAAGGCCAGGCGCACGATCTCTCCGCGTTGCAGCGTGCGCGAGGCATGCCATAACGCGGGCCAGTGGTGTTGGACCGGAGTCAGAACGTGTCCCAGGAAGACGGATATTTCTACCGCTACCTGAAACGGAAGGAGCCGAGCCTGCTGCCGAAGCCGGTGGAGGACACGACCGACCTGTTCATCGACATGCAGATCGAGATGGAGCGCGCCGAGGCGGAGCGGCCGCGCGCAGAGCCCACCTACGAGCCGTTCTCCGAGCGTGGGTTCAACTGGGTGATGGCGGCGCTCTGGCCCTTCGGCTTCCTGATCGCCGTCTCGGTGACCGGCGTCGGCATCGGCATGACCGACTGGAACTTCGACAAGGTGGCCACCTGGTTCGGCGTCGTGATCATGCTCGTGGGCCTGGGCGCGATGCTCTACCTGCTGTTCCTGCCGGTGCGGGGAGCGGTCCGGGTGGTGCGGCGCCTGGCCCGCCGGCGAGTCACCCGGCCGGCTCGTTGATCGCCCAGTGCAGGCCGAACGGATCGCGCAGCATCCCCCAGCGGTCGCCCCAGAACTGGCGCCCGAACGGCATCTCCACGGTGCAGCCGGCGGCGACGGCGCGCGACCACCACAGATCGCCGTCCGCGACCACGAGCTGGAGATGGAAGCCCTGCGGCGTGGGCACCGGCGCGCCGTCGCAGCCGCCGTGGTCGGTCATCATCAGGCAGCCGCCGTTGATCTCGATCTGCACATGCATGAAGCGGCCGGGGGTCTACTGATCGGGGAAGCGCCCGAGATCGCGCGCGCCGAAGGCACGGGCATAGAACGCGGCGGCCTCGCCGGCGCGGCCGTTCAGGCCGACATAGGGGATCACGCCGCCCATCACCGAGGGGTCAGGACGGGTCGGCGCAGCCATGGTGTCGTCGGGCATCGTCGTCTCCTCTGCTGACGGGATTGCGATCGCTCTCACGCCGCGAGCGCGAGGCGCAGGAACTCGTTGCCGAGCGCGGCATCGTCCGGGCCACCCATCATCCGTTGCGTGAACGGAAGGGCGACCGTGTCGGCGGCCGGGTCGCACCAGAAGGTGGTGCCGAACCCGCCCCACCAGCCGAACCGGCCGGGGGTCTGCGAGATGGCGTCGGGCGCGGTCACCAGGCCGATCCCGAGCCCCCAGCCATGCGTGTCCCAGAAGCCGGGGAAGAACGGCGAGGCGGCCTTCTGGGCCGGCGTGATCGCATCGGTGAGCATCGCCGCCACGCTCGCCTCCGACAGGATGCGTCGGCCACGATACGTTCCGCGATCGAGCAGCATCCGTCCGAAGGCGTGGAAATCGTCCACCGTCGAGACATGGCCGCCGCCGCCCGCCTCGAACGCGGGCGGCTCGGCGAAGCTTGCCGCCGCAAGCGCCTCGGTCAAGGCGCGCGGCGTGATCTGCCAGGAAATTCCCCACCTGTCCTTGCACCAACCGCAGGCGCTCTCCTCGCCGCCATTGCCGACGATCGCGTTCCAGTACCGGTCGGTCTCCCGCTGATCGTCGGTGGCGACCTGGAACGAGAACGCTTCGCTGTGCTTGAAGGCGGGGCCGCCGTTGAGGCCCAGGCAGGGGAGACCGGCGACCGTGAACTCGACCGTCAGCACGTCCCCCTTCTTGCCGGACGGATAGTCGCCAGGGGCGCGGTGGACGGCGCGCACCGCGCTGTCGGGGAAGGTCTCGGCGTAGAATCGTGCCGCGGCCTCGGCGTCCTTGTCGTACCAGAGGCAGATCGTATTCTTGGCCATGCCGTGTCCTTTGCACCTTGAGATGAGTCTGGGACCATGCGCCCGATCGGGCGTACGACCGCTCAGCGGCCGTGGCATGATGAGCGTTCAGCGCAACGAAGCTGCTTGACGGCAAGTTTGATATCAACGTAAATGGACCATGTCAAACCCCTCTGAGGTGTCTCGCGAGACCAGGATGCGTGTGCGGGCGCGATGCCTCTGCCTGCACACCCAACGGGCCGCGCGCGCGCTGGCCCGCCGCTTCGACGATGTGTTCCGTCCGCTCGGACTGACCAACGGCCAGTTCTCGCTGATGATGGCGCTGAACCAGCCGGAGCCGCCGCCGATGGGGCGGATCGCCACGTTCCTCGCCATGGACCGGACCACGCTGACGGCGGCGCTGAAGCCGCTGGAGCGGCGCGGCCTGGTGGAGGTGCGGCCGCATCCTACCGACCGGCGCAGCCGCGTCATGGTGCTGACAGCCTCGGGGAGGGCGCTGCTGGCCCAGGCGGTGCCGATCTGGACGGAGACCCACCGGGAGGTCGAGGCGCGGCTGGGCGAGGGCGAGGCGGACCGGCTCCGCGAGCTGCTGGCCGCACTGACATGATGCTGGGGGCCATTGGCCCCCCGCACCGCCCTTGAGGGTGGCGCGCCTCGTTGGGCGCGCCGCGGACCTACGGCACCTCCACGTCCATCAGCGGGCCGTAGTGCTGGCAGCCCAGGATGTCCCAGTCCCCGGGGCTGCCCGAGGGGCGCGCGCGGTAGATCGTGAACTTGATCGCGTTCGCCGGATCGAAGGTCACGAAGTCGGAAATGCGCGACGGCTCGATGCCGTAGAGCCGCGCCACGCTCTCGCGCGTGATCGCGCCGCTCGACACCACGCGCCGATAGCTCGCCGCATCCGGGAAGATGATGTCGAACGTGATCTGGTTCACCCCGGCATTCTTGCTGCGGATCGTCTTCGCGATCTCCTCGAGCCGCGCCATCGTCAGACCCCCGCCTCGTCGATGTGAACCGGAAACAACGCCGCCGGATCGTCCACCGACGCCACGTGGTTGACGTTCCAGACATAGCCGGGCGAGGACCTCATGGTCTCCTTGGTGGTCGCCGCAAGCCCGCTCGACCCCTTCGCGCCGGGAATGCGCGCGAGGAAGAACATCCGCACCGCGAAATCGGTCAGCTTCAGCGCCGCCGCATCCGTCTCCGCCAGCCCCTCCACCACAATGCAGAGCTCGTGCGGCGCGCCGTTGCGCACCGGCTCCAGGTCCTTCAGCACGCCGTTGCGGCCGAACACGTGGAAGTGGAGCTCATGCCCCTCATTGCCGAAGCGCGACCGCACCGCCTCGCGGCACCAGGCGATCGCCGCGTCGATGTTGCGGATCACGTGCGGATCGCGCACCGCCACGATGCCCATGTAGCGCTCGCCCACCTTGCGCGCGCCCTCGAGCTTCACCTTCGGGGCCGCATCGGGCAGCCAGCGCGCGCCGGTGATCCGGCAGCTCCGCTCATCCGCCGGCTCGTAGTGGCACGCACTCATGTCCAGCGTCCCGCCGAGCGCATGTTCGAAGAACGGGTTCGCCCGCTCGTACATCGAATGCCCCGCGGCGGAGGCGACCGTGACGCGCTGGCCCGGATGGCAGGCGGTGATGACGATGTCGTCCTCCGAGATCGTGCCGATCACCGTCTCCTTGCCCATGAACGGCTCGGCCACCAGCGAGGCGCACTCGATCATCTTGCCCATGTGATAGGCGAGCGCCTCGGGGAAACCCGCGCGGATGCATGGGGCGGCGGTGAATGCGACGTCGCCGCAGCGCCCGCCGACGATCACGTCCGCACCCATCTCCATCAGCCGGATGAACGGATCGACGCCCGCAACCGCGACGATCCGGCTCGCCGCGCGCGCCTCCTCGGCGGTCAGGTCCGGAAACCCGCCCAGCCCCTCGATCCGCTCGCCGCGCGCGAGACGCTGCTCGATCCAGCCGGCCGGCACCTCCGAGTAGAACCAGCCGATGCGGAAGCGCGGAATGCGATGCTGCGCGGCGATCTCGCGCAGCATCCGCACCGTCCCGTCGACGCCGTGGTTGCTGCCCGAATCCCCCGCCGAACCGATGATCAGCGGAATGCCGCGCGCGCGCGACGCGGTCAGGAACAATTCAAGCTCCTCGCGGTGGAACTGCCCGAGCGTGATGTTCTCGCCGAGATAGACCGGTCCGGGATCGGAACTGCCACCATCCGCCACCAGCACGTCCGGCATCGTCTCGATGCCGCGGAAGAAGCTCTCCTGCCCCGAGGGCGCCGTGCCGAGATGGCCGGTGGAGATCATCACGCGCATCGTCCTGCGCCTCGCGTCCATTCACCTGTGTCCTTTCCGGTCTAGCGGAGGGTGGGGGCGCCGGCGCGGCGCGCGCGCAGCGTCTCGGTGCCGATGCCGAGCGCGGCCACCGCGGCGCCGGCGGCGAGCAGCGCCATGCTCGGCGCGAGCAGCAGCACGCCCGCGCCCAGATAGATCAGCCGCAGCAATGCATTGAGCCGGGTGCGGAACCAGCCGAAGAAGCCGGCTGCCATGAACAGCGCGCCGGCCCCGCCGCTGACCGCCGCGATCAGCACCTCGATCGTCGGGCCGCGCGCGATCAGCGCCGGGTTCAGCACGAAGAAGAACGGCACCAGGAACGCGACGAAGCCGAGCCGCATGCCCACCAGCGCGGTGCGGAACCAGTTCCCGCCGGAGATGTTCGCCGCGATCACGCAGGCGGTGCAGGTCGGCGGCGTCACCGACGCAAGCGTCGCCCAGTAGAGCAGGAACATGTGCACCGCGGCGACATCGAGCCCGAGCCGCACCAGGGCGGGCGCGATCAGCGCGGCGGAGAGGATGTAGGTCGCGGTCACCGGCAGCGGCGCGCCGAGCAGCAGCGGGATCAGCGCGGCGACCGCGAGCGCGCCGATGATGTTCCCGGCGCCGAGCTCCAGGATGATGCTGCTGACCTTGGGCGCGACGCCGGTGAGCCCGAGCAGCGCGGTGAACATCGACACCGCCACCAGCACCGGCGCCACCTGCGCGACCGCGGTGCCGCCCTTCGCCAGCGCATCGATCAGGGTGAGCACGCGCTGGCGCAGCCCCGCCCGCGAGAGGTCGGCGAGGAGGAACAGCGCGATCACGGCGACGCAGGCCCAGAACCCGGCCTCGGTCAGGCTCGCGCCGGAGAACAGCAGGAACAGCAGGAGCCCGATCGGCACGAACAGCGGTGCGAGACGCGGCAGCGTCAGCACCTCGCGCGGCTTCGGCAGGTCGGCGGCCGGCACCGGCGCGAGCCCCGCCCGCTCGGCCTCGAAATGCACGCCGGCGAGGATGCCGATGTAGAACAGCAGGCACGGGATCGCCGCCCAGCCGATCACGTGCAGATACGGAACGTTCAGGAAGTCGGCCATGATGAACGCGGCGATCCCCATCACCGGCGGCGTGATGCCCCCGCCGGTGGACGACATCGCCTCCACCCCGCCGGCGAAGTCGGGCTGGTAGCCGAGCCGGCGCATCAGCGGGATCGTGTAGTTGCCGGTGACCGAGACATTCGCCACCGCGCTGCCCGAGATCATGCCGAACAGCGCGCTCGCCACCACGCCGACCTTGGCCGGGCCCCCGATGTGCCGCCCCGCGATCAGCATCGCGAGATCCATGAAGGTCTGCCCACCGCCGGTCGCCTGAAGCAGCGCGCCGAACAGGATGAACATCGCGACGAAGGTGGCCGAGGTGCCGGTGAGCGAGCCGAACAGCCCGCCTGAGGAGAAGTAGAGCTGCTCGATCACGTAGTCGAGCGGGAAGCCGGGATGCACCCAGATGCCCGGCATCAGGGGGCCGACGAACACGTAGCCGAAGGCGAGCAGCACCATGATCGGGATCGCCGCGCCGGCACCGCGCCGTGCCGCTTCCAGCACGATCAGGCTGAGCGCGGCGCCGAGCACGAGGTCGATCGGCTCGGCCGCCGCGGCCAGCGTGATGATCGCCTCCCACTCGGCATAGACCGGCAGCGTCGCGGAAGCGGCGAGCGCGACCATCACCGCATCGGCCGCGAGCAGCGCCCACAGCAGCCGCGGCGCGCGGAACGCCGGCACCGCGAACAGGATCGCGGCGGTGGTGAGCAGCACGTGCAGCGCGCGGAGCTGCATGTCGAACAGCCCGGCCCAGACCGGCACGACCAGCTGGAACGCCGCGAGCGCGAGCCCGCACCACCAGGCGGCCGCGCGCCGCGCCGTCTCGCCCGGGTGCGTCATGCGCCGCTCAGCGCGCGCCGCTGTATTCGGGCGGAATGAAATCGGCCGGAACATCGATGCCGCGCTCGCGGGCGAACTGGATCACCCCGGCGTGGAAGCGCAGTCCCTGGCCTTGCGGCGTCTGGGCGAAGGCGTCGCGCACCGGATCGAGCCCGGCGGTGGGCGGGAAGGCGGTGTTGATGTCCTCCCACCCCGCGGCGACCGCGCGGATGATGCGGTGGCCGGTGTCCTGGTTCATGCGCGTGCTCGCCATCACCATCACCGCCGAACTCAGCTCGTTGACCGGCCCGACCTCCGGCACTTCGCGGATGCCGCCCTTCGGCGTGGCGATCAGCGTGTCGAGCGGCTCGCGTTCCTGGATCGCCTTGGCCTGCTCGTCGGTGAACCCGATCACCGTCAGCGGTGTGGAGTAGTGCAAGGCCAGCATGCCGGCATCGAACCGGTCATGCGGGCTGCCCTTCACCATGCCGATGATCCGCCCCGAGCGGATCTGGGCGGTGGTATCCTCGAGCGAGCCGGGGTTCATGGTGATGCCGGTGCGGAACTGGGTGTTCGCGTCCACCGCGCGGGTCATGTCGCGCGTGCCTGGCACGCCGGGGCCGAAGGCGTGGCCCTTGAGGTCGGACCAGGTGCGGATGCCGTGCCGCTGCGCCGCGTCGGCGCGCACATAGACGCGCGCGACGTTGATGTTGCGCATGAACATCAGCCGCACATCCTCCCAGGCGCCGACGCGCGCGAATCCTCCCGTGCCCGTGCGCACGGCATGGGCCGTCGCGGGGCTGCCCGAGATCGAGAAGTCGAGCACCCCCTGGCGCATCAGCCGTGCGTGATCGAACCCGCCGCCGCCCTCCACCGTGGTGACGCTGATCGCCGGGTCGTGCTTGCGCACCGCCGCGGCGAGCGCCACCGCGAAGGCGTAGACGCCCGAGGACGCCGCGACGCTGCCGAGCGAGAGCGTCACCGGCGCCTGTGCGCTCGCGCGCCCGCCGATCGCGGCGAGTGCCAGTCCGCCCGTGCCCGCGGCGAGGATGCTGCGCCGGCGGATCGTTCCTGCTGTCACCATCGTGTCCTCCCTTGTGCCGTCAGGTCGGCTGGAAGTAGCGCTCGCGTTCGGCGAGCGATTCGAACGCGGCGAGTGCCTCGGCCGCGCGGTCGGGGTTCGCGCGCGCGACCGCGTCGATCAGCGTGTTGATCAGGATCATCGGCGCGGCGTGGAACGCGACGAAGGAGGCGGACTCCGCCGGCGCGTAGAGCCCGACATCGCCGCGCAGCGCCGAGAACGGGCTGTCCGTGATGACGATGGTGCGCGCGCCGCGTTCCTTCGCGAGCGCGAGCACCGACACGAGGGCGCGCAGGTAGCGCGGGAAGCCGATCACCACCAGGCAGCCGCTCTCGTCGAGCCGGGCGGTGCGGTCGATCGCCTCGGACGCGGTGGCGTCGAGCTGGGTGACCGGCAGGCGCAGCTTGTCGAGCGCGAACCAGAGCTGGGCGGCGAGCGAGGCCGTGCTGCGCGCGCCGGCGATCAGGATCTCGCGCGCATCGCTCAGGATCGCGACAGCTTCGGCGAGCGCGGCCGGGTCGTGCGACTCCTCCAGCGCGGCGATGTTCTCGCGCTCCTTGGCGATGGTGCGGGCGAGCGGCGTGTCGGCCTGGTCGGCGAGGCGGAGCCGGTCGGTGCCCTTGAGGTCCGCGCGCACGATGCGGCGGATCTCCTTCTGCAACGCCGGGTAGCCGCTGTAGCCGAAGGCGTTGGCGAAGCGCACCACGCTCGCCTCGCTGACGCCGGTCTGGCGCGCGAGCTCGGTGATCGTGGCGAAGGCGACCGACTGGTAGTTGCGGAGCACGTGGCGGGCGAGCACGCGCTGCGTCTTCGGCAGCGTGTCGCTGCGTTCGTCGAGCGCCTGCATCAGCGGAAGGTCCATGCGGGCGGAATGAAAGCAGATTTTCAGAAAGACTCAAGCTGAAAGATTGCTTGCGCTTTGACGCCGGAGGAAGGGCGTGAGAAAGGGCCGGGGGGCCATTGGCCCCCCGGACCCCCCGCTGAGGGCGGCGCGCCTCGTTG
>CAZHMM010000141.1:0-10230 GCA_964533585.1 uncultured Elioraea sp. | reverse complement strand
GAACACCCGCATCTTGGCGATCGAGGTCTCGAACAGCGCGAGCGCGATGGCGCCCAGCAGCAGCTTGCCGAGATAGGTCACGAGGCCGAACGCGTAGGCGGCCGGGCCTGCGCCAGCGCCCGCCAGGCCCCAGGGGACGAACAGGCAGGCGATCAGCGAGAGGTAGAGCAGCAGTTTGAGCGAGGCCGCGAACTCGATCATCGCCAGGTGCCGGCCCGAATACTCCAGCACCATCGCCTCGTGCACCATCGTCAGCTCAAGGTGGGTCGCTGGATTGTCGACCGGGATGCGGGCGTTCTCGGCGAGCGCAACCATCACCAGCCCGATCAGCGCGAGGCCGAGCGAGACGCGCAATCCCACCTCCGGCGAGACCATGAAGGCCGCGACGGTGGAGAGCTGCGTCGAGCCCGCCACCAGCGCGACGGTGAACACGACGAGCAGCATCGCCGGCTCGGCGAGCGAGGCGATCAGCATCTCGCGGCTCGCGCCGATGCCGCCGAAGCTGGTGCCGACATCCATGCCGGCGAGTGCCAGGAAGAAGCGCGCACTGCCGAGCAGCGCGATGATCGCGATCAGATCGGCCGTCCAGCTGAAGGTAAGGCCGATCGCAAAGGTCGGCACCAGCGCAGCCGCGACCCAGGTCGCCGCGAAGATCAGGTACGGCGCGACACGGAACAGCCACGAGGCGCCCTCCGCGATCACCGCCTCCTTGCGCAGCAGGCGCAGGAGGTCGCGATAGGGCTGCACCACCGAGGGGCCGCGGCGGCGCAGCAGGCGCGCCTTCAGCGTGCGCACGATGCCCGTCAGCAGCGGCGCAAGCAGCAGTACCAGCGCCATCTGCGCGCCCTGCACCAGGAGGTCGAGCATCATGGCCACAGCGCGAGCGCCAGCAGCAGCGCGACCAGCGCGAGGAAGACGAGGCTGAGGTAGCGTCGGATGGTCAGGAACTGCAACACGTTGAGCCGCTGGCTCACGGCGCCGATCGCCCGCGCGAGCGGGGCGTAGATGCCGTCCCAGACGAGATCGCGCTGCGCGACCTCAAGCCGCGCCGGCGCGGCGCTGCCGGGCGGCGGCATCCGCACCTGCTCGCGGGCACGGAAGGCGACGGAGCCGAAGACACGGCGCACCGGCTGGGCGAAGCTGATCGCGGTGTACTGGGTGGCCGGGTGCGGATCGGGGAAGCCGCAATCCCACGCCGGCGCGCGCCGCAGCGCACGCGAGGCGAAGCGGTGAATCACCAGCACCGCAAGCGTGGCCGAGACGGCAATGAACACAAACACCAGCAACCCGTTGTACGAGCTGCGGCTCTCGGCGATCGGCACGATCGATAGCCACGGCACGTGCACCTGCACCGGCATGCGGGCGCCGATCATCGAGGCGACGGATGGCGCCAGCGCGTCGATCACCAGGCCGGGCAGGATGCCGAGCAGGAGGCAGAGCGCAGCGAAGACACCCATGGCGCCAAGCGAGATCCGGTCGACCTCGCGCGCGCCGATTGCCGCCTCGGACCGCGCCCGGCCGAGAAAGGTGACGCCGAACGCCTTGACGAAGCAGGCGGCGACCAAAGCGGCCGAGAGCGCCAACACCCCGCCCACGGCCGGCACCATGACCTTCAGTCCCCATTGCGGCAGGTCGGGGCTCAGCAGGATCGCCTGGAAGGTCAGCCATTCCGAAACGAAGCCGTTGAGCGGCGGCAGCGCAGAGATCGCCACACAGCCTGTCAGGAAGGCAAAGCTGGTGAACGGCATGCGGTGGATCAGCCCGCCCAGCCGGTCCATGTCGCGCGTGCCTGTTGCGCCGAGCACGGCGCCGGCGCCAAAGAAGAGCAGGCTCTTGAACAGCGAATGGTTGAGCACATGGAACAACGCCGCGGTGAACGCGAGCGCCGCCGCAGCATTGAAGCCGTTCGCCTGGAACGCGAGGGCGAGGCCGAGATTGACGAAGATGACGCCGATGTTCTCGATCGTCGAATAGGCGAGCAGGCGCTTGAGGTCCCGCTCCATCAGCGCATGCAGGATGCCGAGCAGGGCGGTGGCGCCGCCGACGAACAGCAGCACCACCCCCGCCCACCATGACGGCGCCGCGATCAGGTCGAAGACGACGCGGATGAAGCCGTAGACCGCCACCTTGGTCATCACGCCGCTCATCAGCGCCGAGACGTGGCTCGGCGCCGCCGGGTGGGCGAGCGGCAGCCAGACATGCAGCGGCACGATGCCGGCCTTGGACCCAGCGCCCAGCAGCAGCAGCGCCAGCACGAGCGGCATCACCCAGGAAGCGTGCGTCGCCGTGCGCATCGCCGCGAAGGTGTAGCCGCCCTCGGCGCCGGCGAGCAGGCCGAAGGCGAGCAGCAGCGCCAGCGTGCCGAAGCTCGCCATCACGAGGTAGATGTAGCCGGCGCGGGCGTTCTCCTCGGCGCGGTGATGCGCCATCACGAGCGCCCAGGACGCGAGCGACATGAACTCCCAGGACAGCAGGAAGGTGAAGGCGTCGTCCGCCAGCACCACCAGGTTCATGCCGGCGAGGAAGGCCGGAAAGAACGGCAGCACACGCTGCGGCGCCTCCTCGTGGCGGCCGTAGCCGATGCCGTAGAGGCTGGCCGTCGCACCACCCAGATTGACGACGACGAGGAAGAAGCCGGCGAGCGCGTCGATGCGGAATTGCGCGCCGATCCAGGGAATGCCGAGCGGCAGGCTCAGCGTCGCTGCGCCGCCGTCCGATCCCAGCAGGTGGACGAGCGCGGAGAGCGACGCGACGCCACACACGGCAAGACAGGCACCGTAGACCAGCGCGCGCCCCTCAGCCGCGCGCGCGCGCGCTACGCCCAGCATTGCGGTTGCGAGCAGCGCAGCCACCGACCAGAGGGCGATCTGGATGGACATGTCCCGCGTCGGTCCTAGCGCGTGGCCTGCATGCGGTCGGGCTCCGTCATGGCGTGTCGGCGCCCGCCCGATCCGGCTGGGCGTGCGTTGCCGGCGGCGCACGCAGCCGGACACCGCGCCCGCCGCCGGCGCTGACCGCGCCCTCGGCGATGAGTTCGATCCCGGCCGCGTTGAGGGCAGCGACCAGCTTCATCAGCGAGTCGACATTGCCGCGGATGACGCCGCTGCTGGACGCCTCCATGCGCTGGATGGTCGGCACCGAGAGACCCGACAGCGCGGCGAGCTGGCGCTGGTCGATCCCAAGCAGCGCCCGCGCGGCCCGCAATTGGGACGGCGTGATCACCGGACCCCCGCATCATCCTGCGCGATCAATCAGACCTTATATTTTTCACGTCCTTTATGATGTGTCAAGCATCAGTTTTGGTCGTCAGCACGGGCGCGTCTTGGCCGTGGCGCGACGTCGGCCCAGCACGGTTTGCGCTGCACACGCTCGATCGCCGGGATGCCCAGCACGGTCAGCGCCATGGACCAGGCGCAGCCGAACAGCAGCGACACCGCCGAGTGCGACGGCCGAACGCTTCTGCCAAGCGGGCCGAACTCACGATCGGCGAGAGGGCCTGGGCGGGCGCGCACGGCTGTCACGGTCGCTTCCGTTCATCCGGGTCTGCCGAACTCGGGCATCGCCTGAGGAAGACTGGCTGAGCGGGGATGCAGATCGAGGGGCAGATCATCGCCCGCCATGACCACCGCTGCGCGCAGGCGGCCGACACGCGGCGTGAGCGTGGGTTCAACCGTGCATGATCCGTTGACATCGATCAAAGTGTCAGTGCGTCTGGATCGACAGCGTGGCGCCGGCCGGTGACGTCGGCCGGGTGAATGTCGCGACAACCGACGCTGGCCGAATTCTGCTCGCTCAGCGATGTGCGCTGCGTGAGGGGGGATGAGATCATGAGTGGATGGCGGACGCGCTGGGCCGTGTGGGCCGCAGTCATCGTTCTGGCGGCAGGCGCGTTCGCGGCCTGGCAGCGCGTTGGCCGCATGGATCTTCCCCCCGGCATTGCCAGCGCCAACGGCCGCATCGAGGCCGTGGAGATCGATGTCGCCACCAAGACGGCCGGGCGGATCAGGGAGATCCTGGTCAACGAGGGCGAGTTCGTGCGGGCCGGGCAGGTCCTGGCCCGCATGGACACCGCCGTGCTCGAGGCGCAGCTGCGCGAAGCGGAGGCGCAGCTGCGGCGGGCGCTCATCGGCGTTGAGATTGCCCGCAGCCACGTCACACAGCGGCAAGCCGAACGCAGCGCGGCGGAGGCCGTGGTGGCGCAGCGCGAGGCCGACTTCGCGGCGGCGCAGAACCGCCTGGCCCGATCCGAGGAGCTCGCCCCACGCGGCGTCGTCACCTATCAGCGGCTCGACGACGATCGCGCCGCGTTCCAGGCCGCGCGCGCCACCGTCAATATCGCGCGCGCCCAGAGCGCAGCCGCGGAGGCCGCACTCGGCACAGCCCGGGCCGAAGTGGTCGGCGCGGAGGCCGCGGTGGAGGCGACCCGGGCGACGATCGAGCGCATCCGTGCCGACATCGACGACAGCGCGCTCAGGGCGCCGCGGGACGGCCGGGTCCAGTACCGGGTCGCACAGCCAGGCGAGGTTCTGGCGGCCGGCGGACGTGTGCTCAACCTGGTCGATCTCGGCGACGTGTACATGACCTTCTTCCTGCCGACGGAGGCGGCGGGGCGCATCGCGCTCGGCACCGAGGTCCGGCTGGTGCTCGACGCCGCACCGCAATTCGTCATTCCGGCGCAGATCTCGCTGGTCGCCGACGTCGCCCAGTTCACGCCCCGAACCGTCGAGACCGAACAGGAGCGGCTGAAGCTCATGTTCCGCATCCGCGCACGCATCAGTCCGGAGCTGCTGCGCCAGCACATCACCCAGGTGAAGGCAGGGTTGCCCGGCGTGGCGTATGTACGGATCGATCCGTCTACGGAATGGCCGGCCGGCCTGCAGGTCCGGCTGCCGCAATGACCGCCAAGCCGGCCCTGGCCTGCCGATTGCGCGATGTCGGCCTGCGCTACGGCAGGAGCATCGCGCTCGACGCCGTCACGCTGGACGTCCCCGGCGGCCGGATGGTCGGGCTGATCGGCCCGGACGGCGTCGGCAAGTCGAGCCTGCTCGCGCTGATCGCCGGCGCGCGCGCCATCCAGACCGGACGGGTCGAGGTCCTGGGTGGCGACATGGCTGAGGCTCGGCATCGCGCCGCGGTCGGCCCGCGCATCGCCTATATGCCGCAGGGGCTGGGGCGCAACCTGTACCCGACCCTGTCCGTGCTCGAAAACATCGACTTCTTCGCCCGCCTGTTCGGCCACGGGCGCGCCGAGCGCGAGCGGCGCATCGCCGAACTGGTGCAGAGCACTGGACTCGCCCCGTTCACGGATCGGCCGGCCGGCAAGCTTTCCGGCGGCATGAAGCAGAAGCTGAGTCTCTGCTGCTCGTTGATCCACGACCCCGATCTGCTGATCCTGGACGAGCCGACCACCGGCGTCGATCCGCTGTCGCGACGCCAGTTCTGGGACCTCATCGCGCGCATCCGCGCTGAGCGCCCGGCGATGAGCGTGCTGGTCGCGACCGCCTACATGGAGGAGGCGGCCGGCTTCGACTGGCTCGCCGCGATGGACGCGGGCCGCGTGCTGGCGACCGGCACGCCTCGGCAGTTGCTGGAGCGCACCGGCGCGACCGGGCTCGAGGCGGCCTTCATCGCCCTGCTGCCGGAAGCGAAGCGCGCGGGCCACCGTCCAGTCGAGATTCCCGCACGGGTGCAGGGCGCTCCCGCGGACGACGACGTCACAATCCTGGCACGCGGCCTGACCAAGCGGTTCGGCGACTTCACGGCCGTGGACGACGTGAACCTCCGCATCGGTCGCGGCGAGATCTTCGGCTTCCTCGGCTCGAATGGCTGCGGCAAGACGACGACGATGAAGATGCTGACCGGCCTTCTGCCGGCGAGTGAGGGTCAGGCGTGGCTGTTCGGCGAGGCAGTGGACGCGCAGGACATCGCGATCCGAAGGCGGGTCGGCTACATGTCGCAGAGCTTCTCGCTCTACAGCGAGCTCACGGTGCGGCAGAACCTGGAACTGCACGCACGCCTGTTCGGCCTGCCCGCCGCCGTGATCCCCGGGCGCGTCGAGGAGATGGCGGAACGGTTCGAGCTCGCCGGCATCCTCGACCAGCTGCCGGACGCGCTGCCGCTTGGCCAGCGTCAGCGACTCTCCCTGGCGGTGGCGATGATCCACCGACCGGAACTGCTCATCCTCGACGAGCCCACCTCCGGTGTCGATCCGGTCGCACGCGACGCGTTCTGGCGCACGCTCGTCGGGCTGTCGCGGCAGGATGGCGTCACGATCTTCATCTCGACGCATTTCATGAATGAGGCGGCCCGCTGCGACCGCATCTCGCTGATGCATGCCGGCAGGGTGCTGGTGAGCGATGCACCCGACAGGCTGGTCAAGGCGCGGGGCGTGGCGACGCTGGAGGATGCGTTCGTCAGCTATCTCGAGGAGGCGGAGCCGGGCGAGCCTCATCGTCCGGCCGCGGCCGCTGCCACCAGCGGCTCCGCCCGGGCGGGCGAAGAGACGCAGCCGCCACGGCGCGCGTTCGATCCTCGTCGGCTGTTCAGCTACACACGGCGCGAGACGCTGGAACTGCAGCGCGACCCCGTTCGCGCCACCCTCGCCTTGCTCGGCAGCGTCATCCTGCTGGTCATCATGGGCTACGGCATCAACATGGATGTCGAGGATCTGAGCTTCGCGGTGCTGGACCGCGACCAGTCCGCGGTCAGCCAAGACTACACGCTCAACCTCGCCGGCTCGCGCTATTTCGTCGAGCGCGCGCCGATCGCCAGCCATGCCGAGCTCGACCGGCGGATGCGCTCGGGCGAACTCAGCCTGGCGATCGAGATTCCGCCCGGGTTCGGGCGTGACGTGGCGCGCGGCCACGCCGCCCAGATCGGCGCCTGGATCGACGGAGCGATGCCGATGCGGGCGGAGACGGTGCGCGGCTATGTCGAGGGCATGCACGCACATTGGCTTGAGCATCGCGCGGCCCTGAGTCCGTCTGGAAGGTCAGGCGCCGCCTTCAGCATCGAAACGCGCTTCCGCTACAACCCGGATGTGAGGAGCCTGCCGGCGATCATGCCGGCGGTGATCCCGCTGCTGCTGCTGTTGATCCCGGCCATGCTCGCCGCCCTGAGCGTGGTTCGCGAGAAGGAGCTCGGCTCGATCGTCAATCTCTATGTCACGCCGACCACCAGGCTCGAGTTCCTGCTCGGCAAGCAGCTCCCCTACATCGCGCTCGCGATGCTGAACTTCCTGCTGTTGGTGATGCTCTCGGTCGTCGCCTTCGACGTGAAGTTGACCGGCAGTTTCGGCGCGCTGAGCGTGGCGACGCTGCTCTACGTCATCGCGGCGACAGCGATGGGCCTGCTGATCTCGACCTTCATGCGCAGTCAGATCGCCGCCATCTTCGGCACCGCGGTGCTGACGATTCTGCCAGCCGTGCAGTTCTCCGGCCTGCTTGATCCGGTCTCGTCGCTCGAGGGTGCGGGCGCCCTGATCGGCCGGATCTTCCCCACCACCCACTACATGACGATCACGCGCGGCACGTTCTCGAAGGCGCTGGAGTTCTCGGACCTCGGCATGTCACTGCTGCCGCTGCTGATGGCCCCGCCCCTGCTGATCGGATTGAGCGTCGTGCTGCTGAGAAAGCAGGAGCGTTGACGGATGCGGATCGCCAACATCCTGCATCTTGGGATCAAGGAACTGCGCAGCCTGGCGCGCGACCCGATCCTGCTCGGCCTGATCGTCTATGCCTTCACCTTCGCGATCTACGTGGCATCCACCGCGATTCCGGAAAGCCTCAACCGGGCGCCGATCGCGATCGTCGATGAGGACCACTCCCCCCTCTCGGCGCGGATCGCGGCTGCATTCCTGCCGCCCTATTTCCAGGCGCCGGCGATGATCAGCCACGCCGAGATGGATGCGCGGATGGACGCCGGGCTCGACACCTTCGCGCTCAACATCCCGCCCAACTTCCAGCGCGACCTGCTGGCAGGGCGGCAGCCGGAGATCCAGCTCAACATCGATGCCACCCGCATGAGCCAGGCCTTTGTCGGCAACGGCTACATCCAGGCCATCATCGGCAGCGAGGTCGCGACGTTCCTCCACCGCTACCGGCCCGTCGACGCGCCGCCGGTCGAGCTTGCGCTGCGGGTGCGGTTCAATCCGGAACTGAACAAGGCCTGGTTCGGCTCCGTCATGGAGGTGATCAACAACGTCACCATGCTGTCGATCATCCTCACCGGCGCGGCACTGATCCGTGAGCGCGAGCACGGCACCATCGAGCATCTGCTCGCCATGCCGGTGACGCCGCTCGAGATCATGCTCAGCAAGGTGTGGGCGATGGTGCTGACGGTCCTCGTCGCCTGCAGCGTCTCGCTGGTCGTGATCGTGCAGGGGCTGCTGGCCGTGCCGATCGAGGGCTCGCTGCTGCTGTTCCTGGCCGGCTGTGCGGTGCACCTGTTCGCCACCGCCTCGATGGGGATCTTCCTCGGCACGGTCGCGCGCTCCATGCCGCAGCTCGGCCTGCTGCTGATGCTCGTGCTGCTGCCGCTGGAGATGCTGTCCGGCGGTTCGACGCCGCGCGAGAGCATGCCGGAGGCGGTGCAGGCGGTGATGCTGGCCGCGCCGACGACGCACTTCGTGATGCTGGCGCAGGCGATCCTCTATCGCGGCGCGGGACTGGAGATCGTCTGGCCGCAGTTCGTCGCGCTGTTCGCGATCGGCGCGGTGCTGTTCGGCTATGCGCTGTCCCGGTTCCGGGTGAGCATCACACGGATGGCGTGACGGGCGCGGCCCTCGGACGGGACGATGTTGCCCGCGCGCCTCTCGGTACGGCGCGGGGAGGCAGAAGCCGCGGCGGGGGGAGCGGCGATGTCATGCCCGCCCCCTGCGATCCTGGCGTTGACGCGGAGGCCGTGCGCGATCAGCGTGACCGGTCCGTCACCCAGGAATGCCGCCATGCCCGCCAGCCCCGCCGAGACTGCCGCCAAGCCCGGGGTGGGCCACGATGTCCGCATCATGGCCCTGATCGGGACCGGGCATTTCCTCTCCCATTTCTACATGCTGTGCCTGCCGCCGCTGTTCCTGTTCTGGCGCGAGGAGTTCGGCGCCTCCTTCGCCGAGCTGGGGCTGGCGGTCGCGCTGATGTCGGGCACCACGGCGCTGTTGCAGACGCCGGTCGGCTTCGCGGTGGACCGGCATGGCGCGCGGCCCTTCCTGGTCGGGGGCACGCTGCTGATGGCGCTCTCGATCTCCGCCATGGCGGCCGCGCCGGGAATCTGGGCGATCTGGGCGCTCGCCATCCTGTCCGGCGTCGGCAACTCGGTGATCCACCCGGCGGACTACGCGATCCTCGCGGGCTCGATCGACAAGGCGCGCATGGGGCGCGCCTTCGCGATGCACACCTTCACGGGCAATCTGGGCTTCGCGCTGGCGCCGCCCGTAATCGCGCTGCTGGCCGCGGTGCTGGGCTGGCGGGCATCGCTGCTGATGGTGGGGCTGTTGGGCGTGCCGGTCGTCGCCGCCATCCTCGTGCAGAGCCGGATCCTGCGCGACCAGGCGAAGCCTCAGGCGAGCAAGGGTGGGGCCAGCGAGGCCGGGCCGAGCGGCCGCGAGCTGCTGCTCTCCCGCTCCATCCTGCTGTTCTTCGGCTTCTTCCTGCTCTCTTCCATGGCCGGGTCGGGAATCCAGGCCTTCGTCATCACCGTGCTGGGCAAGCTGTGGGGCACGCCGGTGGCGGTCGCCTCGATGGTGCTGACCGGCTACATGGCTGGCGCGACGGGCGGCACGCTGGTGGGCGGATGGGTCGTGGATGCGACGAAGCGCAGCCTGATGGGCTTCGTCGTGGTGCTGACCCTGTTCGCGGCGGCGATGATCCTCGCCCTCGGCCTGATGCCGATGCCGGAGCTGATGCTGCCGGTGGTGGCCCTGCTGGGCGGGCTCGCCATGGGGGCCTCGCGCACGCCACGCGACATCATGCTGAAGGATGCCTCGCCGCCGGGGCAGATCGGCAAGGTGTTCGGCTTCGTCTCATCCGGATTGCCGCTGGGCAGCGCGATCACGCCGGTCCCGCTCGGCTACCTGATCGACCTCGGGCATCCCGAGCTCGTGCTGCCGGTGGTCGCGGCGATTCTGGTGCTGTCGCTGGTCTGCGCCGGGGCCGCGCAGTCGGAGGCGAGGTCGCGGCGCAGCGTGCGGCCGGCGCCCGCGGAGTGATGCCGGCGCGCGCAGGCGCCACATCGGCC